>CAZUGY010000098.1:0-16125 GCA_964620265.1 uncultured Alcaligenaceae bacterium | reverse complement strand
GTGACGAGCGTGGAGCCGGCGTCGGAGTTTCTCGACGACCTGCGTGTCGCGTAGCGGCGCGGCCGGCATCAGCCAAACGGCGACTGGCGATTCCGTGCTGCTTGTGCTAGGTTACATGTAACCTGACCAGTTCCACTGCCGATGACTGCCAAGACGAAGCCCAAGCCTTCGCGCATCAAAGTGCGTGAGCATCGCCAGCGATTGCGCGCGCAAGGATTGCGTCCGGTCCAGATCTGGGTGCCGGATGTGCGGGCACCCTCGTTTCGATCGGAAGCGCGTCGCCAGTCGCAGGCCGTCGCCGCGAGTGCGTACGCCAGCGCGGATCAATCGTTCATCGACGCCGTGTCCGATGAGGGTGGCGTTTGAAGCGCGGCGACGTCTGGACGGTGGCGGGCGGTGGCGGCTACACAGGCAAGCCGCGCCCGGCCGTCATCGTGCAAGACGACAGCTTCGACGCAACCGACTCGATCACGATCTGTGCGTTCACGACCGACGAAACCGAGGCGCCGCTGTTCCGGTTGCGCGTCGAACCGAACGAGCGCAATGGCTTGCGAGGCGCATCCCGCCTGATGATCGACAAGATCACGACAGTACCGAAGTCGAGAGTTGGGGCGCGGCTCGGACGTCTGGATGACGAAGACATCCTGCGCATGAACCAGGCGATGGTGGTGTTCCTCGGTCTGGCCATTTCGCCGAGATCGGTGGTGTGGTCGGATCGCTGACTGGCAGCGAGGAGATTCGGGCAGTCCGATGGTCAATGCATCGGCCCCCCGAGTCGTTTGCTCGCCTTCGATATCGCGTAGTTCACGAGGCAGTAAAGCGCCGCTACAACGAGGTACACGGGCACCAGCGCGTGGTAGTTGGCGATGAGCACCTTGGCGTTCTGCATGAGCTCACCGTAGGTGACGACGTAGCCGAAGGTGGTGTCCTTGACCACGATGACCAGTTGCGCGACCAGTGCCGGGACAATGTAGCGAAGGGCCTGAGGGAAGACGACGAGGAAGAAAACCTTGGCTTCGGTCAGCCCCAGGCTGCGCGCCGCATCGGTCTGGCCGCGGGGAACGGCGAGCACGCCCGCGCGGTATACCTCGGCCACCACGGCGGCGGTGCTAAGGCCGATGGGCAACGTCAACATCCAGTACGTGCTCAGCTTTATCCCGGCCGACGGAAGCACCAGAAAACACACATAGATGAGCAGCAGCGTCGGCGTGCCGCGCAGGAACTCGATTGCCGCGATGCTCGGCCACCGCACGAGCCGCATCCGCGCCAGGCGCCCCACCAACAGCACCAGCCCGAGGGCAAGCGCGATGACGGCCGCCATCGCCGCCGATGCCAGCGTGCCGAGCAGGCCTCTGGCCAGGAAGGCCCAGGTCGTCGGCCAGGCGAAGAATTCCCAGAATCGACCCTCGAGCTGTCCTGCGGTATGGAACCGGAACACGATACCCGCCGCCAGCAGGAGCAGCGCGGCCGCTGCGATCACGCTTGCCATCCGCATGACGGTCTGGGCCCGGGGGCCAGGAGCACCAAACAGGATGTCTTCCAGAGCGCGGCTCATCGCAGTATCCGCGCCTTCTTCTCCAGGGCGGCGCCGGCCCAGGCGATGAGCAATGCGGTCCCCACGTACATCGCGGCCGCAACCGCGAACGCCTCCATGCCGGCGGCGGAGTCGGTGGCGATCTTGGACACGAGCGCCGTGAGCTCCCGGCCCGGAAACGGCACCTGCGACGCCAACGAGGTCGATAACATCAGCGCAATGAGCAGCGAGGTCATCGGCTGCACCACCGCGCGCAGCGCCTGCGGCAATACCACCGCAGAGATGATGCGCAGCGGCCGCATGCCCAGGCTGAGTGCGGCCTCGATCTGGCCGCCGGGGATGGTGTTGATGCCCGAGCGCAGGTAGTCCGCCGTGAACGCGGAGCAGACCAGCGTCAACGTCAGGATCACGCTGGGCTCATAGTCGATCACGACGTTGAGATCCGGCAGCGCAAACACGATGAAGATCAGCAGCGCCACGCCGGGAATGTTCCGGAAGATCTCGACGTAGCCGGTCAGGACGAAGCGCAGCGGCGGCAGCGGGAGGAGTCGAAGCACCGTCACGACCATGCCCAGCAAGAAGCCGGGCACGAACGACACCACCGTGAGTTTCCAGGTCAGAAAAAGGGCCTGCCCGAAGGCAGGCCCATAGTCGGCCAGGAGCCTGGAAACATCGCCCATCGTTCAGGGGATGGCGGGCGGCGTTGGAACGGCCGTGCTGCCAGTGCGCTGTCCGATGGATATCGTCCAGAGTTTGGCCCAGGTGCCGTCGGCTTCCAGCTTCTTCAGGAAGGCATTGATGAAAGCCACACCGTCCGAGCCCTTGGGCAGTCCGACGCCGTAGGGATCCTGCGCACCAAAGGGCGCGCCCGCCAGCTGCGTGTCGCCGGTTCCGAGGCTCAGGGCGTTGAGCAGCAGCGTGTAATCGGTCACGTAGGCGTCCACGCGGCCCTGGCGCAGTGCGTCGAGAGCTTCCTGATGCGTCTGGAACTCCTGTACGACAGCCTTGGGCACGTACTGCGCCAGTATCGCGGGCCCCGTGGAGCCAGCCTGCGTGGCGACTTTCTTGCCGGCCAGATCGTTGTACGACTGAATCGTCTTGTTGTTCGCCTTGACCAGCACCCCAGCCTGCGAGGTGTAGTAAGGGCCGGCGAACGAGATCTTCTCGGCGCGGGCGGGCGTGATGGAGTAGGTGGCGAACACCATGTCCACCTGATCGTTGATGAGCACCTGCTCGCGCGTGGACGAGGTCACCTGCGTGAACTGGTACTTGGCCCCATCGCCCAGGATGTAGCGGGTGATGAGTTGGGCCAGGCCTGCGTCGAAGCCACGGATCTTGCCGTCTTTCTCGTTGAGCAGTGAGAACAGATTCGAGGTCTGTGTGGCGCCGAGCCGCAGCGTGCCGGCCTGCTTGATCTTGCTGGCCCAGGTGCTCGATGCGATGGTCGCAGCGTCGGCGACGGGGCCCTGCGCAACCAACGCGTCGAACGCCGCTGTATTGATGGACGTGCCCTGGGCGAACACCGGCCCACTGGTCACGATCGCCAGTGCCACCACGGCGGATTTGAGAATGGATTTGATCGACATGCGGTCCTCTTGGATGGTCTGCAACGTGTCAATATAAGGCAACGCCGCGCGGCTTCCTCAGCGGCGCTTCAAATGAAGGCCGAGAGCGGCCGCCGTGATCGGTTTCGCCCACTCCGGCGTGTCCGCCAACAGCGTGCCGAGCTTGGTGGGCGCAACGATCTTGCGCGCGACGCAATGCAGCAGCAGCCGTGGCTTGGGCGTCAGGCCCTGCCCAGGCGCCCCTTCAGCAGAGTTGTCGAAGACTCGCACCGACGCGAGGTGTGGCAAGAGATGGATGAGATTGGTGCGCCCAGTGTCATAGCGCTCCAGAATCTTCTCGCGCGGGATGTCGTGACCGCCGCGCGCGACGCGCTGGCGGACGCGCTCGAGGTGGAGTTCCACCCCCTGCAGTCCCGCGAACCAGACATGAACGGCAATCCCCTCGCTGGCCGCCCGCACCAGGAGCTTGGGGATGGTATGGCCACCGAGTGTGGTTTCGAAGGCGAAGTCCAGACGCTGGTCGATCGCCCGCTCCAGCAGCGTACGACCTTGGTTCCAGGCCTCGCCATTGATCTCGCTCCGAGTAACCGGCGGATCGAGACCTGCATTGACGGCTGCGATCTTGCGGGCGGCCTCGTCCGGGTTGTAGAAACCCACCCCGGACTCGAGCAACGCGGCGCCGCCGATGCTGCTCTTGCCGGCTCCGTTGCAGCCCGCAAGCACGAAGATGACGCCGCGCTGTGCTGGCGGCGCCGCCTTAGCCACGCTCGCTACGCTTCCTGGTCTTGACCGTGGCACGCTTCAGCACGGTTGGCGCGGTCTCGCGGGCCGCCAGCGCCACCACGCCGCCATGCTTTCGCGCCACTTGGCCCAACTCAGCAGGAGTCATGTTGAATGCACGTTCCATCGCACGGCGCTGGCCGGGCTCCTGCATGCGGTCGAGCAAGGCATCGAACTCGTCGGTCAGCGTGTTGAGCAAGCGCGAGTCGGCGCGCGCCAGGCGCTGGTAAGTCTCTACCGAGATCACCACGAATTTCGGCTCGTTGCGCAGGGTGATGGCGACACCACCCTCTTCTGTCACGCGTTCCAGTATCTTGCCGAAATGGTTCTTGGCGTCGCTCGAGGAAATCTTCGCGGGCTCGACGAGCTCCCCGAGGCGGTTACGGATTCTGATGGCGGACGACGGCATGGCCACACTCCTTGGCGTGAGGGCCCATTCTACGCAACTTGGCCAACATGGCCAACATGGACAAGATCGACACCATCTATCGGCCGCGACCCGTCGTCACCATAATCGCCCGATGGCCGAACCCAAGGAGACGCGAATCGTCACCGCCAGACACCACCCAGGCCGTACCGCGGAGGACGCACTCGATCGTCTCAAGGCAGGCAATGCGCGCTTCGTCAGCGGCAACGCGCGGTTCCCGACGGGGCAGAAGGAGGTCCTGGCGGATCTCGCCAAGGACCAGCAGCCTTACGCCACGGTGCTCGGGTGCAGCGACAGCAGGGTGCCGCCGGAGCTGGTGTTCGATGCCGCCTTCGGCGAGCTGTTCGTGATACGAGTGGCAGGAAACGTGCTCGGTCCCTCGATCATGGGGACGTTGCAGTACGCTGGCGCACACCTTCACACACCACTGTTCATTGTCTTGGGACACGAAGGCTGCGGGGCGGTGACGGCCGCGCTCGCTTCGAAGTTCCACGGCGCTCGCCATCGGAGCCGAATCGCCTTGCTGCTGGAGGGCATCGTCCCGGCTTTGGACACTCTCGACCCGACATTGCCTCCCGAGACACTACTGAGCGTGGCAGTCGAAGCCAACGTGCGGTGGACCGTTCGGAAGGTGCTCGAATCGCCTGAAGGCAAGGCCCGCGCGGCGGAGGGCGACATGAAATTGATCGGCGCCGTGTACGACCTCCACACGGGCTGCGTTCGGTTCCTGGAATAGCGCGGAAGTGCTGGATGTTCTTAAATAGCTAGACTAGACTAACACCTTTATGAGAGGAAACCGATGGCGTCCGTCAATATGCTCGAAGCCAAGTCCTCATTGTCACGCCTCGTTGCAGCCATCGAAGAGGGCCGCGAGCGCGAGATCGTCATCGCTCGCAATGGCCGTCCCGCCGCCAAGCTTGTCCCCATCGACACCGTGCAGTCCGGCAAGCGCATCGGCGTCGCCAAGGGCAAATTCAAGGTGCCCGACAGCATCGACGCGCACAACGAGGAAGTGGCCAGGTTGTTCCTTGGCGGGAAGCAGTCTTGAACCTGCTGCTCGACACACATGTGGCCTTATGGGCCATCATCGACAGCCCCAAACTGCCGAAGAAGGCGCGCGAGTTGATCGAGTTGCCCGAATCCTCCGTCTGGATCAGCGCGGCGACGATCTGGGAGATCGCCATCAAGCACCATCTGGGGCGCGGTGACATGCCGGTTTCCGGCCGGAACGCGCTGCGCTACTTCCGCGAGTCCGGCTATCGCTTCCTGTCCGTCGAGCCCGAGCATGCGGCCGCCGTCGAAGAGCTTCAGCCGCTACACGGCGATCCGTTCGACCGCATCATGGTGGCGCAAGCCCTTGTCGAGCCGATGCGTTTCATCACCCACGACCCGGTCGTGGCGCGCTATAGCGACACCATCATCAAGATCTAGGGACGAAACCTGCCCGACCCGAGCGACCTGCAGCACCTCGCCCTGCGCACGCTCGCCGACTACGATGCGCGCGCCGAGGCATTCCGCGCCGGTACGCGCGACCACGACGTGCGCCAGAACATCGACGCCCTGCTGTCGCGGATCACGGCGCCGCCACCGTTCACGCTGCTCGACTTCGGCTGTGGGCCGGGCCGTGACCTCGCGACCTTCCGCGCGCTCGGCCACACGGCCGTCGGCCTCGACGGGTCCGCGTCCTTCGTCGCCATGGCCCGCGCCGCCACCGGCTGCGAGGTCTGGCATCAGGACTTCCTCGCGCTCGATCTTCCCGTGGACCGCTTCGACGGCGTGTTCGCCAACGCGAGCCTCTTCCACGTTCCCGTGCCGGCGCTGCCGCGCGTATTGCGGCAATTGCACGCGACCCTGAAGCCGGGCGGCGTGCTGTTCAGCTCCAATCCGCGCGGCCACAACGAGGCTGGCTGGAACGGCGACCGGTACGGCGTCTATCACGATCTCGATGCATGGCGCGGCTTCATGAGCGCCGCGAAGTTCGAGGAACTGCTCGTGTACTACCGCCCCGAAGGATTGCCCCGCGAGCAGCAGCCGTGGCTTGCCACGGTGTGGCGCGCAGCCGCCTGAGGCTTGCCCGACCTGTCACTTTTGACGGCTAGGTAGACGGTCCCATTCTCCGCCACAGTGCACGCAGCATGGAGTGTTCTCGTTGCCATGCGCCGGCGCACGATCTCCTTCGAAGACCCGAACAACTCGCGGCTCGATCGCGGGCAGGGGGTGGGATATCAAGAAGAACCTGCCGCGTTGCGTGTCGGAAGCTGCTCTGTTGGCGGGCGCGTTGCTGTGCGCCCTCCTGCCGGCTTTCTTCGCGGCACCCGCGGCGCATGCGCAAAGTGCCGTCTGCGCCGAAGTCAAGATCGAGATCAAGCAGAAGCTGTCGCTCGAGCGCCAGGCGTTCGATGCGGTCATGCGCATCAACAACGGCCTCGACACCGCGCCCGTCCAGAACATCGGCATCAACCTCACGTTCGCGGACCAGGCCGGCAACGCGGTGGTCGCGTCGTCCAATCCGGACGATACGTCGGCATCGTTTTTCGTGCGCGTCGATGCGCTGAGCGGGATCGACGCCATCGACGGCAGCGGTACGGTCGGACCGAAGTCCACCGGCGAGGTCCACTGGCTCATCATTCCGGCGGCGGGCACCGGCGGCATCCAGCCGCAAGGCAGGCTCTACTTCGTCGGCGCAAGTCTCACCTATACGCTGCTCGGTGAGACGACCACGGTACTGGTCACGCCGGACTTCATCACGGTCAAGCCGCAGCCGCTGCTCGCGCTCGACTACTTCCTGGCCGGTGACGTGTACGCGGACGACCCTTTCACCGCCGAGGTCGAGCCGTCCGAGCCATTCACGCTGGGCCTTCGCATCAGGAACGTCGGCGGCGGGACTGCTGCCAAGGTCGCGATCGAATCGGCGCAGCCGAAGATCGTCGACAACAAGCAGGGCCTGCTCGTCGGCTTCCAGATCCTCGATAGCCACGTCAACGATCAGCCCGCGAGCAAGACACTGCTGATCAACCTGGGCGATCTTGGACCGGGCGCCTCCGCGGTCGGCCGCTGGAACATGGTGACCACGCTGTCGGGCCGCTTCGTCGAGCTCGTGGCGGGCTACACGCACGCCGACAGCCTCGGCGGCGCGCTGACCTCGCTCATCCAGGGCATCGAGACGCACCTGCTCGTGCGCGACGTGAAGTCCGACCTCCCCGGCCGCGACCATGTCCGCGACTTCCTCGCGCTCGACGGCGACGTGCTTCGCCTGTACGAGTCCGAAGGCACCGATACCGTCGTGACCGACCAGTCGGCGAACGCGCGGCTCGCGGCCACCGCCGGGCAGCACGACCTCACGTTTCCGCCGACTGCGGGCTATGCCTACGTCAAGCTCACCGATCCGTTCGCCGGACGGCAGCCGCCGGGCACGGTCGTGCGCTCGGACGGCAAGACGCTGCCCGCCGAAAACGCGTGGCTGTCGAAAGCGCGCAATGCCGACCTCACATGGTCGTACCACCTCAACGTCTTCGACGTCGACACGACCGGAAGCTACCGCGTGTCGTTCGGGGCGAGCGCGCTGGCCTCGATTGCCGGTGTCGTGTACGTCGATGCGAACGACAGCGGCATGCAGGACACGGGCGAGGATGGGCTCGGCGCGACTGCGGTGACGCTGTCCGGCACGGACGACCAGGGTGCGAGCGTCAGCACGACCGCGTTCACCGCTCCGGATGGCTCCTGGAGCTTCCAGCAGCGTCCCGGCACCTACAGCCTCGAGGTGGCGCCCGTCGCGGGTCATGCCGACGGCAAGCACCAGGCCGGCACGGCTGGTGGCACGGTGGCGGGCAACACCATCGGCGGCATCGTGCTTGCCGCCAATGCCGGCGCCACCGGCTACCGGTTCGCGAAGGTGCCCGTGACACCGCCGCCGGCGTCGCAGGCGGACCTCGCCTTGACGATGTCCGCGAGCAATCTCACGGCTGCCATGGGCGGCAGCGTGACCTTCACGCTCGAGATCGCCAACCTGGGACCGGCGACGGCCACCGCGGCCAGGGTGATCGACACGCTGCCCGCCACGCTTGCGTTGCAGAGCGCCGTCGCAACGGCCGGCACCTACGATGCGGCGACCGGGACCTGGACCGTCGGAGCGCTCGCCGCGAAGGCGAGCGCGACGCTGACGCTGGTCGTGAAGGTGACCTCGGTCGCCGCGCCCATCACCCACACGGCGACCGCGTCGTCGCTGGTCACGGATCCGGATTCCGCGAACAACAGCGCGAGCATCACCCTCAATGCGGACGCCGGCACGCTCGACGTAGTGCAGGGCATCCCGCGCGAGGCGAGGGTGCTCGCCTTCGTGGGTTGCCCGGGCACGACCATCAGAATCGGTCCGCCGTGCACCAAGGCGCGCGCGAGCTTCCTCGGCGATTACCTCGCCGGCCAAGGCTACGACGTCCGCGTGGTCGCGGACGTCGACAGCTTCGTCCACGCTTTCCGGTCGGGACGCTACAACACCTACTGGCTGAGCGGAAACGACGCGCTCGGCACGTTGGTGATGCGCGAGATCCGCGAGGCGGTGCGCCGGGGCGACACGCTGATCTTCGACGGGCCGGGCGGAGACGACACCGCGCCGCTGGAGGAGGCCACCGGCGTCAAGGCCTCTGCGGCGAGCGTCGGCCGGGACCTGCCGATCACCATCGGTGGCGGTCCGGCGGTGACCACGATCGGCGAGGATCGTGAGCTGCGGGTACGCGGCGGCGTGGTGCGCGCGACATTTGCAACGCCCACGGCCGATCCGGCGATCGTGACGCGGACCTTCGGGAACGGCCATGGCGTCGTGACCGCGTTCGACCTGTTGGGCACGCTGCAAGTGCCGGCGTCCGAAGGCGCGCTGCGGCCGCTGATCGAGGAGGCGCTCGCGACCAGGGCGCCCCAGGTTCCGGCGAGCTTCGTGGGGATGGCGTACGTCCCGGTCACCACGGCGGTGGAGAATCTGGCGGCGGAGGCGATCGTCGAGGTGACGATCACGCTGCCCGCGGATGTGACGCTCGCCGATACGCAGCCGGCGCCGACGTCCGTGGAGGGTACCGATGTGACGTGGCGCTTCGCATTGCCCGCCAATGCGACGCGCTATCTCGACCTCGGCGTTCGCGTGCCGCTCGCGTCGGCCGAGCTTGCGCTGACGACCACCGTGCGCAAGGTCCATCCGGACGGTGCGCTGACCTACGGCATGTACGACCTCGCGATCTCCGTGCAAGGCTCCGACCAGTTCGGGCCGAAGCTCCTGAGCGACCTGCAGTCGCTGGCGGGATCGTCCCGCGCGCGCGACAGCGCGCTCGCGTCGCTGCAGGAGGCACAGGCCGCGATCGCCGCCAACGAGCTCGCCGGCGCCTTCGCGCCCTTCGTGGCGGCCAGCGAGTCGCTCGACATGCTCGGTGCACCGAGCGCGCTCGCCTATCAGCTCGTCGTCGACAAGTGGCTGCAGGAAACCCAGCATCGCTGGCACCTGGGGCTGCCGGCATGCGCCGCGACGTCGCCGGTGCTCGCCGCAGGCACCACCTTCGCTGCATTCGACGCCGACGAAGGCTTCGCGGTGCGTGGGGGCGGGTTGGGCACGCGACTCGGCTGGGCCTGGAGCCTGGGCGCGGATCGCACGCGCGCCGACACGTCGGCCCAGCAGCAATTCGACTGGGTGTCCGGCGCGACCTATGGCTGGCGCTTGACCTATGACGGCCTCGGGCGCGGCACCTATACGGTGACAGCGGCCGACGTTCCTCTGTTCAGCCGCACATACTCCGGCTCGCAAGGTCTGCTCCGCAGCGGGAACATGCTCGAGTTGCGCGTCGACGCGCTGCCGCAGAAGCGCGAGGCACGGATCGATGCGACCGTCGAGTCGATCAATGGCCAGGCGGTCGCGGCCAGTCTCTCCGCGACGGCGCTCGTGCAACCGGCAGCCTCCGCGTTGTACCTGTATTACCCGCCGATGGTGAGCGGCTTCGAGCTCGCGGGGACCGTTCGTCTCGCATTCGAGTCGCCGGAAATGAGGCTGGGTGCCCCCCTCACGTTGACGGTCACGGCCGGCAACGCAGCGTGCTGGCCCGCGCAGCGATGAGCATCCGCATGAAGATCGCGACATGCAGCGTCGTCACGCTGCTGTTCGCATGCACCGTGGATGCCGGGACACAACCTTCGCGTGAGTGTGGGCAACTCGTGCTCGCCGACGTGGCGCCGTCGCCGATACGCACCGTCGTGCCTTTGCGGGCGGCCGCGGCTCCCGCGTCACCCGGATCCGCTTGCTGGATCGACGACGATGCCGTCGCGTCGTGGTCCGGCGGGACACCGACGTGGGTCGACGTGCGGCCGCCCGCCTCCGCGCGCGGCACGACGCTCGCGGGTGCCCTCCGGATTGCGCTTGCCGACCTTCCGCGCAAGTCCTTCCTGCAGGCGCAGCCGCTCGTTCTTGTCGGCACCGGCTTCGACGATGTCGCGCTTGCGCAGGCATGCGAAGCACTGCGGCGCGAAGGTTTCGCTCGCGTGCGTTTGCTGCGCGGCGGCGTGCGCGCGTGGCGCGCCGCCGGCCGGGCGATGGCGGGCATGCCGGCGGAGGGCGGGCTCGATTCGATCTCCGCGGCAGAGCTCCATCGTAGCGTGCCGGGGGCGCCGTGGGTCGTGCTTGGTGTTGGAATGACCTCGGCGGAATCACTTCCGCCGCGACTGTCCCCGTTGCGCTCGATCGACGGCGGCAGCGACGCCGCAAGCGCGGTGGCCGCGGTCGCGCAGGCGCGCCGCGACATCGCATCGCGCCCGCCTGCGGAGCGCGCGAGCCTCGTCGTCGTGGTCGCGGCGGATGCCCAGAGCGCGCGCGAGTTGCGCACGGCCGTGCGTCGCGCACAGCTTCCGGACGTGCTGACCCTCGAGGGCGGCCTCGCCGGCTACCGCCAGTTCCTCGCCGAGCAGGAAAGCATCGCGGCGAGCGCCGGCAAGCCCCTGGTCCGGCCATGCGGGACAGGCTGATCGGCGTCGCGGGCTCGGACTCGATGATGCGCATCCTCGCTGCCTTCCTGCGCGTGTCGTGTGCGATCGCGGCGGCGGCCGTCACCCTCGTCGCATTTGCGGGGACGAACGTGGGCGGCCCGATCACCGTCGACACGAGCTGGACGCTTGCCGGCGCGCCCTACACCGCGACGTCCGACGTCACGGTCGACGCGGGCGCCACGCTGACCATCGAGAGCGGCGTGACGGTGCTCATGAATCCGGGGACGAGCCTCGTCGTGCGGAATGGCGCGCTGGCCGCGCAAGGAACGTCCACCGCACCGATCGTGGTGACGTCGCACCGCGACGTCGCCAACCCGGACCCGCTGCCGGCGCCGGGCGACTGGGGGCAACTCGTCTTCGAGAGCGGCACCCATGCCGCGCGCACGATGCTCGACTACGTGCAGGTGAGATACGGCCGTGGCATCGCGCTGGCGGGCGCGTCGCCGACGCTCAATCGCGTGAGCAGCCTCGATCACGTCGGGGCGGCGTTCACGCTGGATCTCGCGTCCTCGCCGGTGGGGCAGGGGCTGGTGGCCACCGGCAATACGCTCAATGGCATCAGCGTCCCTGCCGGCGACATCATGGGCGACGTGAAGTGGGGCTTGACGGGCATACCGTATGTCGTGGCCCAAGGCATCGTGGGGGTCGGTGCACCGCACGTGCTCGATCTGGAACCCGCGGGGCCGATCGCCATTCCGCAAGGGATCACGCAACCGTATCGGGTGCGGCTGTCGCAGGCGGCACCCGCCGGCGGCTTCACGGTGAGCGTTGTGGACAATGGCGCGGCCACGGCCACCGCGCCCACGAGCGTGACGATCGCAGCAGGCGAGACGCTCTCCGTCCCGGTCTTCGTGCGCGGCGTGCAGTCCGGCGCCGGTTCCATCACCCTGACCGCTCCGGGACTCGCCGCGAAGACGATCGGCGTGAGCGTCCTGGAGACCGGCAGCCTCGCGTTCAGCCGGACGACGGCGCCGATCGGCAAGCTCATGCAGACCGCGCCTGCCGACTTCGCGGTGCAACTGCGCGTGGGTGGTGCGGCCTATGCGACGCCGGTGCCGGTCGTGGTGGATCTCACCAGCAGCGATCCCGGCAAGCTTGCGGTACCTGCCACGGTGGCGATCCCCGCGGGCGCCAGCGCGGCGAGCTTCACCCTTGCCGGGCTCGATCTCGCCGCGACACTCACCGTCGACGCCGCGTCGCCCGCGGGCTACGCGCCGCCCGCAAGCAAGCTCTCCGCGAGCGTGATTGCGCCGCAGATCGCATTGACCGGGCTCGACGGCACGCGCGCGCTGACGTCCGGAACGCGCGACGATTTCGCGCTGCAGCTTGCGGTGCCCGGCGATCCCGGCACGCAACGCGCAAGCGCTGCGATTGCGGTGGGCGTCTCGATCACGGACCCGGCACCGGCCGGCATCGTCGACGGCATCTACATGGCCGCCGCGGGCGGCGCCGTCGTGCCACAGTTGATCGTGCCCGCGGGCGGCACGTCGGTCACGGGCTACGTCGGGTCGCCGACCATCGCCGGCACGTATGCGGTCACCGCGAGCATCCAGGGGCTGGCCGCGGTGACGTCGCCGACGCAGACCGTCACGGCCGGCACGCTCGCGCTGTCGCTGCCGCCGAAGTCGCTCGTCGCTCCCGGCCACACGCGGATGCTGACCGTGACGCTGTCGGCGGCAGCGCCGGCGGGCGGCGTCGTGGTCGCCCTGGCGAGTGCCAATGCGTCATTGCTGTCGGTTCCGGCGAGCGTGACCGTGCCGGCCGGTGCCACCACGGCGACGTTCGCCGTAGCGGGAGTCGCGCGCGGCCTCGTGAACGTGACGGCATCGGTGCCGGGCGCAACGCCGGCGGTGTGCCAGGTGCTCGTGAGCCCGATGACGCTCGACCTCGAGCCGCAGGTCGGCGTCGTCGACATCCCGCAGGGTGTCTCGCAAACATGGCAGGCGCGGTGGGTGCTCGGACCGGGACTCGGCAGTTTCGCGCCGAACGACGACCTTCCGCTCAGCCTCACGAGTGCGGATGGCGCGATCGCGTCCATCGCGCCGGAAAGCCTCGTTCTGCCGCCCGGCCAGTCGAGCGCGCCGGTCACCCTCACGGGCGTGGCCACCGGCGTCACGACGCTCACGCTGTCCTCGCCGGGCCTGCCCGATCGGATCCTCCACGTCAACGTGCTCGGGCAGGGGAATCTCCGCTTCCTGCCGGGCACGGCGGTCGTCGGCAAGGGGATGACCGCGCCATTCGCGGAGATCTGGCTGCAGCATGGCGCGCAGTACTACATCACGCCGGTCCCGGTGACGATCGCGCTCGCCAATCCGGACCCGGCCAAGGCCACGGTGCCCGCGAGCGTCACCGTGCCGGCGTTCAACAGAGGAGCCCCGTTCCCCATCACGGGCCTCGACCTCACGTCGTCGCTCGTCGTCACGGCAAGCACGGCGACGGGCTACGCGGCGTCGCCGGTACCCATCGTCGTCCAGGCGCCATGGCTCACGTTCGCAGGTCTCGACGGGCTGCGCATCGCGGGCGGCGGACGCGATCAGTTCTTCGTCGATATCGGGCCGCCACCGGGCGCCTACCTCGCGCAATGGCTCGTGAGCCCGGCGACGGTCGCCTTGTCGATCACCGATGCGACACCGGCGGGCATCGTGAGTGCGTTCCACGACGAGGCCAGCGGAGGAAGCGCGATCACGCAGCTCGTCTTCCCCGCAGGCCCGCAGAACCAGCTCACGGTGAAGGGTTTTGTCGGGCAGCCGACGACCGCGGGAACCTACACGGTGACCGGCACCGTGAGCGGGCTTGCGACGGGCACGTCGGCAACACAGACGGTGGCGGCGAGCGGAACGCTCGAGTTCATGCGCAGCAGCGTCGTCGTCGGCAAGGGCCTTCGCGTGCCGACCTTCTTCCTGACGCGCAAGGCGAACGGCAAGCTCTTCGCGCCCGATGATGCGCTCACGGTGACCCTCACCAACAGCGACGCGGCCAACGTGACGGTACCCATCACGGTCACGATCCCGGCGAAGCAAAGCTCCGCGGCATTCGCGGTGACCGGTGTCGGCGTGACGTCGCTGCCTGCGGTCATCGATGCCGTGGCCACAGGCTACGAGACGCCGGTCAAGCTCGACGTCTCGGTCGTGGTGCCGAGGCTCGATTTCCATGCTCTCGACACCGTGCGCACCACCGGAAGCGCGCGTGATTTCTTCTGGCTATCGTGGTTCGTGCCGGGCTCGGAGCTTCCATTCCAGGTGGCGGCCATGGACGTGGACGTGGCGCTCGCCGTGACCGACCAGAGCA
The DNA here is from genome assembly GCA_964620265.1 of uncultured Alcaligenaceae bacterium. Lineage (GTDB taxonomy): Bacteria > Pseudomonadota > Gammaproteobacteria > Burkholderiales > Casimicrobiaceae > VBCG01. Next base: position 1,517 of record CAZUGY010000098.1, on the reverse strand, counting down.
CGCCGGGGCTCATCGACGGGATCTACGACCAGTCCGTCGACGGGACCGCGATCACGAAGCTCGTCATCCCCGCAGGCAGCGCGCAATCCGCCGCGTATGGCTACGTGGGCACGCCGACCGCCTCCGTCGGATCGTACACGCTGACGGCAACGGCGACGGGCATCGCGCTTGCAGTGTCGCCAGTGCAATCCGTCATCGACGCCACACCGGTGGTGGACCTCACGGCGAGCCCGCTCACGCTCGGTGTCGGCATGCAGACCGACGAGAGCTCGCTGGCCGTCGTACGCACCGTCCAGGGCTATCCCTTCTACGGCGCGGACACGGTCGACGTCGTGCTCACCGGCGCCGATCCCATGATCACGGACATTCCGGAGGTCGTGACCCTTGGCGCCGGAGAGGCGGCGGCACCGATCCAGGCGACCGGATTATCGATCGGCGATCTCCTGCTCACGTTGGCAGCGCCGGGTTACGGATCGGGCGCGGCCGTTCCGGTGGCGGTCGTGATGCCGGAGCTCGTGCTCTGGTTCACGGAGCCGGAGCCGATCGTCACCGTCGATAGCTCGCTGCAGTTCTACGTGGACCTCGTCGTTCCCTGGGGATACCCGCAGAACCAGCACGTCGTTGGCGACGTGTGGCTCACGCTCACGAGCAGCGACCCGGCGATCGGGGAGGTGGCCATTCCGGACACGTACATCCCCGACATGGGCTTCCAGGCGTACTCCGAGGTCATGGGCCTCGCGCCGGGGACGTTCACCGTGCGCGTGGAGGCGGTCTCCGGAGGCGCGTGGGGCGCCGTCACCGTCAGCCAACCGATCACGGTGGTGCCATGAACGCGCTGGGCCATCCGATGCGCGAATCGGCCGCGGAGCGCGTCGCGCGGAGGAGTCCAGATCCGAGCGCGCAGTGGCCGGCTCGCCTGCTCGCCGCGATGGCCCTGGTGCTGCTGCCGTTGGCGTCCGCATTCGCGGCAAGCCTCGAAGTGGCCGACGGCGTCGTCGTGAAGTTCGGCCAGGACGCCGGGATGACGGTGCGCGATTCGCTCTTCACGGGCAAGGGCGTCGTGTTCACGAGCCTGCGCGACGACACGGTCGGCGGCCAGACCAAGCCCACGCCGCAGACGGGGGCGCCGGGCGACTGGCGCGGCCTGCGCATCGATCCGTCCGCGGCACCGCAGGACGTCCTCATCGACCGCCTCGCGCTGCGGCTCGCCGGCGGTGCGGACGGGGCGGCGCTCGAGTTGCAGGCGCATGCATACGACTTGCGCGCGCTGTTCGTCTCCGACAGCGTCGTCGGCATTCGCGTGACGGATGGCGGCACGGCGCTGTTCAGCGGGCTGAGCCTCGTCGGCAATCAGGTCGGGATGGAGGTCGATCGCGGCGCCACGCCTCGCATCGTGGGCTCCGACATTCACGCCAACACGCTGTTCGGTATCGACAACAGGACACCGGCAAGCGTCGTCGTGGCCACCGGGAACTGGTGGGGTGCGGCGTCGGGACCCCACGATCCCGCCGGCAATC
>CAZUGY010000097.1:0-16137 GCA_964620265.1 uncultured Alcaligenaceae bacterium | reverse complement strand
GACGACTGGACAATCGCCGGCAAGACGTTTCCCGCCGGCGCGTTGCTCGCCGCGGACTTCGAGCGCTTTCTTGCCGGCGAGCGCGAGCTGTCGGTGCTCTTCGCGCCCACGCAGCGCAAGGCGCTCGCCGGATTCAGCCCGATGCGCGATTGCATCCTGGTGAACGAGCTCGACAACGTGCGCAATCGCCTGGTCGTGCTCTCGCGTGCGCACGGCACGTGGACGCGCGCGCCGCTGCGCGAGCTTCCGGAGTTCAGTACGGTGTCGGCCTATGCGGTCGACGACGAGGAGTCCGACGACTACTTCGCGACTGTCACGGGCTTCCTCGAGCCGAGCGCGTTCCTCTTGGGCACCGCGGGCAGCGGCGTCCCCGAAAAGCTCAAGCAACTGCCGGCGTTCTTCGATGCGACGGGTCTTGCCGTCACCCAGCACGAGGCCATGTCGAAGGACGGCACGCGCATCCCCTATTTCCAGGTCGGTCGTGCGGATCTTCCCCTCGACGGCAGCCATCCCACCATGCTCAACGGCTACGGTGGCTTCGAGATCTCCGAGCTGCCGCAGTACAGCGGCACCATCGGCGCCGCGTGGCTCGAGCGCGGCGGCGTGTACGTCGTGGCGAACATCCGTGGCGGTGGCGAGTTCGGCCCGCGCTGGCACCAGGCAGCGCTCAAGGCGAACCGTCACCGCGCCTACGAGGACTTCATCGCGGTGGCGGAGGATCTCATCGCGCGCAAGGTCACGAGCACGCCGCACCTCGGCATCATGGGCGGAAGCAACGGGGGGCTTCTGGTGGGCAACATGCTGACGATGCGGCCCGATCTCTTCGGCGCGGTCGTGTGCCGCGTTCCGCTGCTCGATATGCGGCGCTACCACCTGCTGCTCGCCGGCGCGAGCTGGATGGCGGAATTCGGCAACCCGGACGATCCGGCGGAGTGGGAGTTCATCCAGGGCTTTTCGCCGTATCACAACCTGCGCGCCGACGTGCGCTATCCACCGACGTTCTTCATCACGTCCACGCGCGACGATCGCGTGCACCCGGGACACGCGCGCAAGATGGTCGCGCGCATGCGGGAGCTCGGTCAGGACGTCCTCTACTACGAGAACATCGAAGGCGGGCACGGGGGCGCCGCCGACAATCGCCAGCGTGCGCGCATGTGGGCGTTGATCGTGAGGTTCTTCGACAGCAAGCTGCGCTGAAGGCCGACGGTCGAGCGGCGACAGCGCGCTCCGTTGCGGTCAGCTTCGCGGCGGGAAACGCACCTGCGACAGCTTCCATCCGAAGAGGCCGTCGCGCAGGAAGACGAGCCCGAATGCGTTGTCGTGCTGACCGGCGCCGGCGACGGGAAACGTCACCAGGAATCGATTCACGCCGTTGTAGCCCATGGTGGGCTGCGGCCGCGTCGCAGGGCCTTCTGCCGCGGGCGGCTGCGTGGCGCGACTTTCTCCAGACGGTGGCTGCGTCGCGCGAGGTTCTGCAGCGGAGGGTTGCGTCGCGGGTGTCGCTGACGTAGCGCCGCCGCCGGCCGGCGATCCCATTTGCGGAAGCGGAATCGTTCCCGTAACGGCACCGGGACTCGAGCCTTCCGCCGCTGTCGCAGCCGTGTCACCAGTCGCAGGACGCGGCCGCCCCCGCCGCACCATCTCCGCCACGCCTTCCGGCGTGACCATCGCATCCACCATCGGCCCGAGCATGGCGCCGGCGAGCACGGTGCCGAGCCCCGAGTACGGCTTGCCTTGCGCCTTGTCGAGCATCGGCGCGATCACGGTGGCATTGAGCTCGGCCTTGAGCGACTCGCGCAGCGCCGGGAAATCCACGAACGTCACGAGGCGCTCGCGATCGCCGGCTTCCGCCGCCTCGCGCAACGCATTCACCGCGCGATACGGGCTCGCATAGACCGCGATGCCGAGCGCGACGATGCCCGCCACGGCGATGCCACCGACGATCGTGCTCCGCTTCATTGCGCCGTGGGTGCGAACTTCTGCTTCCACAGCGCCCACGGACGCGCGAGGACGCCGCGGTTGGTCTCGTCGTATTTCGCGGCTTCCTCTGTGCTGAGGTAGGTCACGTCCCCGCCCAGTGCCAGCGCGCGTTGCTGGAGGTCCGCATTGACCCGCGCGTAGTAGGCGCGGAACACCGCCTCGGGAATGCTCGTGCCCACCGTGCAGTAGCCGTGTCCGCGCATGAGCACCGTGGCGCTGCCGTCGAGCTTCTCGGCCAGCGCATCACCCTGCGCATTGTTGCGGATCAGCATGTCGGTCATGCCGAACTTCTCGCGGATCTCGAACACGGGTGCGCCGGCGCGCAGGAACGAGCTCATGTGATAGATCGGCTGCAAGGGGACGGAGCTCGCGGCGAAGGGCACGATGGTCGCGGCGTGGCTGTGCACCACCGCGATGACGTCGGGCCGGCGCGCGTAGATCTTGCCGTGGATGAAGCGCTCGAGGTAGGGCGTGCGCGTGTCGCCGTCCTGCACGTTGGAATCGAGGTCGAAGGTCAGGATGTCGTCGCGGGTGACGAGCTCGGGGGCGAGCGAGCGCGAGAGCAGGAAGCGGTCGGGCCGGTCGGGGTGGCGCACGCTCACGTGGCCGAAGCCGTCGAGCACCTCGAGGCCGGCGAGGATGCGGTTGGCGGCGACGAGGTCGTCGATGATCGGGTCGAGGGATGCCATGGAAGCCTTCGTTGCGAGGGGGCGCTGCCGGGGCGTGCCGGCTCAGGGCGCCGTGCAGGCGACGACCCCGAGCGGTCCGGCGCCTTCGGACACCCATCCGAACGCGACCATGATCGAACGCACGCGGGTATCGAGCGTGTAACGATGATTGGGTGCGCCGTCGCGGCCGCTGTTGTAGAGGCGGTAGAGGGGCAGCAGCGGCGCGGGGCACAGGCCGTCCTCCCCCGGAAGGACCACGCCGAACACTTCGCCCTCGAACGACCAGTTCGCATTGGCGCGCACGTCCGCGCACTCGCCGGCATCCGGCGTGTAGAAGTGCGAGCTGCGCAAGCCGAAGGCCGTGCCGAAGAACCGGCACATCGACACCGTGCCCGGCAGGCCGTTGGGCCAGGCCTTGAAGGCGAGGCCGGTTCGTTTCCAGCCGGCGAACGATCCGTCGTCGAGTCCTTGCAGCTCCGCCGGCACGGCCGTGACGAAGTAGTGATTCCACTCGGAGTGCACGAACTCGATCACGGCAAGCGTGGGCGCCCCTGCCTCCGGCGGGGGCGTGGCCGCCGTGGGCACGAAGCCGGTGCCGGTCACGAGGAACGATTGCGACGGGCCCACGCCGTTGCTCGTCACGTGCACCCGCGCGCTGCGTGCACCCTCGGCCGGTGGCCGGAAGGCGAGGTGGACGAAGCAGGAGCCGCCGCCCGGCACGACCGCGCAGGTGTGGCCCACCACGATCACTTCGGAGGGGGCGTCGCTCTCGATCGCCGCGACCGTGACCGCGAGCGCGCCCACGTTGGTGATGCGTGCCGGGACCGGCGTGCTGGTCGTGCCCACGTTGATGGGGCCGAGTGCGACCGTGTCGGGCATGGCGAGCTGGCCCAGGGTGGGTGGCTGCGACGTGCCCGAGCCGCAGGCGCAGGTGCTCGACGTGCCGTCGATGCACATGATGAGGCCGGCGGGCGAGCAGGCGCCGCTCGGGCCGCCGTGGGCCGCGCAGCAGGCCGGCTGCGCGCGGCTCTCGGTGGCGTGACCCGCCAGGGCGACGGCCAGCAGTATCAAAGCATGTTTGAAAATGGCTCGATTCATGAGCGACCTTCCGTATCGCGAAACGAGGGCGGCATCCATGCCACCGTCATACCATGGAAAGGTGGCCGCCGAAAAGAACACCGGGCGGCTCACCTGCCGCGGTCGCGCCGGGCGGTACGCGGCCCGGGCGCGGCCGGCTGGTCCGCGGCGAGCTGGATCCAGACCGGCGCGTGGTCGCTCGCGCCCGGCGCGCCGCGCACGTCGCGATCCACGCCGGCAGCCTCGAGCCGGGGAGCGAGCGCGGGGCTCAGGAGCAGGTGATCGATGCGCAGGCCGGCGTTGCGCTCCCAGCGCCTGCGCATGTAATCCCAGAAGGTATGCAGCGCCGGGTCGTGCGGATGCAGTGCGCGCAGCGCATCGGTCCACCCCTGCGCGACCAGCTCGGCATAGGCCTGGCGTGCGGCGGGCTGCACGAGCGCGTTCGCCGCATAGGAGCGCGTGGCGTAGATGTCGCGCTCGGTGGGGACGATGTTGTAGTCGCCGGCCAGTACCACCGGCAGCCCCGTGGCCACGAGGCCCTTGGCGTGCGCGGCGAAGCGTGCGTGCCAGGCGAGCTTGGCGTCGAACTTGGGGCCGGGGTGCGGATTGCCGTTGGGGGCGTAGAGGCATCCCACCAGGATGCCGTCCACGGCCGCCTCGATGTAGCGTGCGGGCGCGCCCGCGGCGTCGTCCGGCAGGCCGCGCCGCACGGGGACCGGCTGCGCGTCGCGCGCGAGGATCGCCACGCCGTTGTAGCGCGTGGGCTGGGCCTGCCAGAACGCGCCGTAGCCTGCGGCCTCCAGCGCCTGGCGCGGGAACTCGCCGTCGCGCACGCGCAACTCCTGCAGGCACACCACGTCCGGCTGCGCGGCCGCGAGCCACGCCAGGAGGTTGGCAAGGCGCTCGCGGATGCTGTTGATGTTGAAGGTGGCGATCTTCACGGCGGGCGGACCGGCGGCGAGGCGCAAGCATAGCCGGCGCCGCCTCCACGCTCGTCTGCCCGTTGCGGACACCTGTCGGATGCACGAGGTTTCCGGGCGGCGTTGCAGGCCTACAATCGCACTCCCGTGGCCCATTTGCCCCTCGGAGGAGCCTGCCATGACGACGGACCCGGTCTATCTCGCCAACGTCTCCAGCGCCATGATCGACGCCATGCGGGAAGCGCAGGGCCTCGTGGAGGAGGGCGAGCTCGGCGCGCCGCTCGTCGAGGTGATCCGCCATGCGCGTGAGCTCCACGACATCCTGGTGGAGGAGCTCTCGTTCGAGAGCCGTCCCATGCGCGAGTACGCCGGCGGCGCGCTGGTGGAGATGGGCGATCGCCTGCGCACGCTGGAGCAGTATCTCAACGTGCACTGAACCCCTGCGGGGATCGCTGGTGCGGCGCGCCATGGCGATGGGCGCGCTGCTGCTGGCGGCATCGCTCACGCACGTGTGCGCGGCGCATGCCGCGGTGTGGGGTTACATCGACGCCGATGGCAAGGCGCATCTCGCCACCGAGCAACTCGACCCCCGCTACCAGCTCTTCTTCAAGGGCAAGACCGAGCACGAGATCGCCGCGGAGGCCGCCGCCAAGGCGGCCCCCGGGCCCGACGAGGCCTTCGTGCGCACGCCGATCTTCCGCCGCCTCGAGGCGGATCCGAACGTTGCGCGCCACGAGCCGCTCATCGTGCGTCACGCGAGGATGCAGGGCCTCGACGTCGCGCTGGTGAAGGCCGTGGTGGCGGTGGAGTCGGCCTACGAAGCCGCGGCGGTCTCGCACAAGGGCGCGGTGGGCCTCATGCAGGTGATTCCCGAAACCGCGGAGCGCTACGGCATCGCCGACGATGCGAAGCGCACGGTGGCGCAGAAGCTCCTCGATCCCGCCGTGAACATCGGCGTGGGCACCCGCTATCTCAAGGACCTGCTGGCGCTCTTCGCGGGGAACCTGGACCTCGCACTGGCCGCCTACAACGCGGGCGAGGGTGCGGTCGCCCGCTACGGTAACCAGGTGCCGCCCTTCCCGGAGACGCAGGAATTCGTGAAGCTGGTGCGGCAATTCCACGATCTGTACACGCCGCCGCCCCCGCCGCTCCCGCCGCCGGCGCGCATCACGATACCGCGCCGCCCCGCATCGGCGCCGTGAGCCTGCGCCCGCTTCCGGGGTGCCGGAACAGGGGGAATGAAGGTCGGCGCGGGCATCGCCGGTGGACTCCGCGATAATCGGGCGATGGCACCGCCCCTCCTGCCGCCGGAAGCGCTGCGTCCCGGGGACGCCGCATGGGGCCATCGCGCCACCGATCATATCGGCAACGCCTTCGCGCGTGCGGCCGGCTCGCCGTTGTCCGAGCGCAACGAAGTGCGCCTGCTCATCGACGGCTGCGGCAACTTCCCGGCATGGCTCGAGGCGATCCAGGAGGCCCGGCGCTACATCCTCTTCGAGAGCTACATCGTGGCCGACGACACGCTCGGCCACGCGTTCATCGCCGCGCTCACCGCCCGGGCCAGGGAGGGTGTCCGCGTGTGCGTGGCCTACGACTGGCTGGGCTCCACCAAGCGCTCCGGGGCGTGGACCGCATTGCGCGCCGCAGGCGCCGAGGTCCGCGCCTTCAATCCGCCGAGCTTCTCGAGCCCGCTCGCCTGGCTCACGCGCGAACATCGCAAGTCGATCGTCGTCGACGGCCGGCGTGCCTTCGTGAGCGGCCTGTGCGTGAGCACGAAGTGGGAAGGCAATCCGAAGAAGCGCCTCGAGCCGTGGCGCGACACGGGCATCGAGTTGCGCGGCGAGTCGGTGAAGGACCTCGAGGCCGCGTTCGCGCAGGTGTGGAGCGCGTGCGGGGGCGGCAATCTCGACCTCGATCCCGCGGAGTTCGAGCACGCGGGCAACACGCGCGTGCGGGTGATCGCAGGCACCCCGGGATCGGCGGGAACGTATCGCACCGATCTGCTCGTGGCCTCGCTCGCGCGCCACTACCTCTGGCTCACGGATGCGTATTTCGTGGGGACCGCGGCCTACACGCAGGCGCTGCGCGCCGCGGCACGCGACGGCGTGGACGTGCGCCTGCTCGTGCCGGGCGCGAGCGACATTCCGGCGATCTCGCCGCTGTCGCGCGCCGGCTATCGAGCCCTGCTCGAAGCGGGTGTCCGCGTGTTCGAGTGGAACGGCACCATGCTGCACGCCAAGACCGCGGTCGCCGACCATCGCTGGTCGCGCGTGGGCTCGACCAACCTCAACCTCGTGAGCTGGATGTCGAACTACGAGCTCGACGTCGCGGTGGAGGACGAGGCCTTCGCCGCCACGATGGCCGGGCAATACGAGCGCGACCTCGAGCGCGCGACCGAGATCGTCCTCACGCAACGCAATCGCGTGCGGCGCACCGACGGCGGCGAGCCTGGCGCCACGCCCAAGCGCGCGATGTCCGGCAGTGCGGGGCGCGCCGCGGCAGGGGCGGTGAGCGTGGGCAGCGCGCTGGGTGCCGCGCTGACCAATCGTCGTGCGCTGGGCCCGGCCGAGGCGGGACTGCTCACGGTGATGGCGGCGATCATGGCGGGGATCGCGGTGGCGGGTGCGTGGTTTCCGCGGGTGATCGCGTGGCCGCTCGCCTTCCTGTGCGCGTGGGCGGCGCTGTCGTGGGCGTGGAAAGCGATCGTGTTGTGGCGCGCGAGGGAGCACGTTGACCGAGCGCGCGAGCCCGGACACCGGGAGGATGTCGCCGAAGCCCGCGCTCGTGTGCACGGTGAAGCTGAAGTACACGATATCCACGACCGATAGCGTGCCATGGGACGCTTCCGAGGACGCCCCAGAGAACGCGGGGCCCCCGGCAGTTCAGCGGCCTTCCAGCAAGCGCATTCCGGCGGTTTTGACCGCGCCGCGATCGAAGGTCATGGTGTGGTCGCAACCGCTGGCGTGGCCGGCGCGTTCGATCATGCAATCGGCAAAGTCCGCCTTGCTCTGCGCATAGGTGCGGGTTGCCTGCCAGGTGCTTTCGGTCTGTTCGACGACGAGCGATCTTGCGCGCAGCAATCGCTCGAGGATCGTGACGATCAGGTCTCGCTTGCAGTGGTAGCCCGTTTCCAGTACCCAGACCAGCTCGATGAGCACGATCGTCGAAACGAAGCCGGGATTCTCCGCGCTCAGCGTCTCCTCCATGAGCTTGCTGGCGAGCGCCGCCTGCTTCGGTTCGTCCTGAGTCACGTAGCGGACTACGACGTTGGTGTCGAGGCCGATCATTTCCCGGTCGCACGCTTCACGACGATCCGGCTCATCTGCGACAAGGTCAACGGCTTGGCCGGCTTGGGCACGAGGCCTTTCAGCGCACGCACGTCGTCGATGGCGGGTTGCAACGCAATCTGCCCGGAAGGCAGCTCGACGAATTCGACGCGATCACCGGTGGCGAGCCCCAGTTTGTCGCGAATGGGGCGGGGGAGGGTGATCTGGCCTTTGCTGGTGAGGGTGGAGGTGGCCATGATGCCTTACCAATAGGAAACGTTCTTACTTTAAGGTAAGGGGAGGTTCGCGACAAGCAGACGACAGCGTGCTGGCTCGAGACGTCTTTCCCTTTCCAACCAGCGTAGGCGGGACCGCCGCCTCCCGATGCCTTTGCGGGCGTCATCACCGGCCTGACCTCGGGAACGTCCTATACCGTCGAGGTCACCATTGGATTGTCGACGCGCGAATTTCCGTGGCCAAGTCGCGGCTTGGCCCGTTCGTTGCTACTGCGTGCACATCCTTCACGAGCCGCTAGCGCGCCGTAACCATCGGTCTCCTCGAGCTCCGCGCGCTCACGCCCGGAAAGAATGCGTGGGATTTCGAGCCCGCTTCACCCGCGATCGACGTTCATCGAGCAAATATATTGAAAAATGCGGTTGTCATAGGCGCATTTTTATGACATTGTCATAGTATTGCGACCGCTGCACCTAAAAGCCTTCCCTATGTTCACTGCCTTTGCGCGCCGTTGCCTTCCCCTCGTCGTGTTGCTCATTGTATCGAGCGCGGTACCACGCGCCCTCGCCGCACCATCATCGCCGTCCACGGCGGTCCAGACCGCGATGCCCAACGTCTACAGGGCGGTGGTATTCAGCGGCTGGATGAGTTACTGCAATCGTTATGAACGGATGCAAAAGGCGACGGTGATAACGGCGGCCAAGCCGCAGGTGAAGGTATTCACGTGCAACTTCGGCGCCGGCGGCGTGGCCGTTCCTTTCGGCGTCGCCACGACGTTGACGCTGACGCTGGATGGCACGCCGGTGGCGAGTGCTGCCGTCAAGCCGACCGATAGTTCGGTGACCTTCAACGTCGACATCAACGCGGTACCCGAAAATTGGTACCAGGCAAGTATCACCGGTCTCGATGGCAGTTGGTCGATCCTGGACTACGGCGTGTACGTGCTGAAGGGTGGAGTCGCGAAGCCGCACGGCGTGATGCCGGTGACCACGGCCAGCCACGAGCTCATGTTCGAAGGTCTCGGACGCTACCAGCACGCATGGGTGCCGACCAAATTCGAGCCCGTCACGGTGCCCTATCCTGCCCGCACGTTCCCGCCGATGTCGGCGGTCCCCACGCGCAAGAACCTCGTGGTGACCTCGCTGGCGGTGCCGCGGCCGGACGATCTGTACCGGCCGGCGCTGACCAAGGAAGGCGTGTGGACAACTGCCAACATGCAGAACTACTTTGCCTCGGTCCTCGAGCGGCCCAACCCGATCCTCCCCATGCTCGACGGGCCGCGCGGGCGCGGGTCGATCATTGCCCCGGTGCACCTCGAGGTCGGCACCGCCGCTCCCAACGGAGTGCTGCGCGGCAACGTCTACTTCCTCGAGTCCTGGCGCGTCGGCAAGGTGACGGCCGACGGAACGGTGGTGACGCTGGCGGGCCACCGGCACAAGGACATGGCTTCGTACTACGCCGACCCGGCCTCGGCCGAGCTGGTGGGGGACTGGTCGAGCATCCCTCCAGAACGTCGCGGTCTTGCCCAGCCCTGGGGGATAGCCTGGGATCCGCGGACGCTCGAGATCAACGAGATGGCAGCGCCGATCCCGACGGAAGGCAACGAGAAGCCCCACGTATTCGGTCCGGCGATGTACGTGAGCGATACCTTTCACAACCGGGTGTTGAAGATCCAGTTCAGCGCGACCGCGCACGGCGTGCCGCCCAAAGTCACCGAGTTCGTGACCGGTCTCAACGAGCCATGGGACGTTGTCGTGGTTGGGGTTCAGCTTTACGTCAGCGACCGCAAGAACCATGCGATCAAGGTGTTCGACATGGACAGCGGCGCGCTGGTGAAGAGCATTCCGGTCCTGCAACCCGAGGGATTGGCGGTGCTCGACGGCTGGCTTTACTATGGCAGCATCCTCACCAAGTCGATTCGGAAGATCAACCTTGCGACGGGTGAAAACGTCCTGATCGCCGATCCGACGGTGGCCGCAAGCAAATTCGGGTACCTCATCGACCTGAACAGCCGTTTCATGAAAATCGCGGTGTCCGACGGAAGCTTCGGCCCGCGCGGGATGGTCGCGTACACCACGTGGAGCAACCGTAACTTCGGCTATCCGAACCTGATCGACGGAACGACGGGCGCCGCGATCGACTACCTGAGCCTGAAATCCGGTGAGACGTCTCGCGGTACGACGCCCCTGGGGCTCGGCTCGTATTCCACGGCCGTTGGAATCGGCGCCGGACGCATGCTGTTCGGGACGGCAGAGGAGGGCCTGCATGTCGTGTCGCAGGCATTGCCCACCGATCCCGTGATCGACGCGAAGGCCTACCAGGCCGGCATGGACCAATGGCAGGCCCGCGGCTACAACTTGACCCACGGGCCGGCCGGATACGGATACTACGGGCTGCCGCTGCCGTGGGGCGTTACCGCGGAGATCGACTACTTCCTCAAAGCCAACCTGCATGGAGGGGGCCTCCCGGCGGGCGGCGGTGCGCCGCCGCCCACGCCTGCGCCCAACGTTGCGGCGTCGCCATCGATCGTGGCATTCGGAAACGTCACGATCGGTCAAGCCGGCGCGCCGAAGACCGTCGTGATCTCGAACACCGGCTCGGCCGTGGCGAGCGGTTTGGCCTTGGCCAACGGCAATGCGGCGGAATTCGTCGTGAGCGGCAACACATGCGGAACATCGCTCGCCGCCGGCGCTGCATGCACCCTCAACGTGACCTACAAGCCGAGCGGCACCGGCGCGGACGCTGCGAATCTCACGTTCAGCTTCACGGGCGGGTCTGCCACGCAGGTCGCGATGAGCGGCACTGGTGTCGCACCCGCGACGCCGAACGTTTCGGCCTCGCCGCTTTCGCTGGCGTTCGGAAGCGTGACGGTGGGACAGACCAGCGGGGCCCAGGCAATCATCGTGTCCAACACGGGAACAGGCAATGCAACGAACATGACCTACCCGGCAGCGCCGCCGAACTTCAACCGCTCGGGCACGTGCAGCGGTGCGACCCTGAACGCGGGTGCGACCTGCACGGTCGTGTTCACGTACAGCCCGACCGCGGCGGCGAACGCGAGCGCCACGTACACGATCACGGGCGGCGGCAAGACGATGGTCATTGCGCTGTCGGGTACCGGCACTGCACAGGCGGGCGCTTCGCTCGAAGCGACCCCGAGCTCGCTGCGCTTCGGGAGCGTTGCGCCCGGAACCTCGAGCACCCAGCAGTCCATCACGTTGACCAACAGCGGCGGCGCCGCGGCGACCGGATTGTCGCTCACGAACACCAATGCTTCGGAGTTCCTGGTGAGCGGCCACACGTGTGGCACGACGCTGGGCCCGGGCGCCACGTGCCACCTGTTGGTCGCCTACGCGCCGAGCGGCGCCGGGTATGACAACGCGTCGCTCATCTGGACCTACGGCGGAGGCTCGCTTACGGTCCCGATGTTCGGCACGAGCGAAGACGATTCCGCGCCGCCGCCTCCGCCGTCGCCGCCGACGGCAGCGGGCAAGCTCACGCTCGTCAGCAGCCTCAGCTTCCCCAACGTAGCGCTTGGCTTGGCGAGCCCGCCGAGCATCGTCACGGTCAGCAACAGCGGAGACGCTACCGTTTTGGTGACCTCGATCCAGAGCAGCAACGCGGGCGAATTCTCGATCAGCGGATCGACGTGCGGGTCCATCGCCGCCGGTGCGTCGTGCACGTTCAACGTTACGTTCTCGCCGTTCTACACCGGGCCGCGCACTGCGACGATCACGGTGACGAGCAATGCTCCGGGCAGCCCGTCGACGCTGCAGGTGTCCGGAACCTGCCAGAGCGGCGCGTTGCCTGCGCCGCCGCCGCCGGGTGCTGCTGCCGCGATCGAGTACTACCACGCGGGCTTCGATCATTACTTCATGACCGCAAGCGCCGACGAAATCGGCAAGCTCGACGCAGGGAGCTTCGCCGGATGGATACGCACCGGTAGGCAATTCAACGTCTTCGGCGCGCCAGCCACTGGTCTGCGAACGGCCTGCCGGTTCTTCAGCACCGCGTTCGGTGCCCGGAGCTCGCACTTCTATACGCCGGACGCGCCGGAGTGTTCGACGGTGCGCGGGAATCCGGACTGGCAGTTCGAAGGCGACGTGTTCTATACGATGCCGCCTGACCCGGATGGCAATTGTGCGGGCGGGGCGAAGCCGGTGTACCGGATGTACAACAACGGTCAGGGCGGCGCTCCCAACCATCGGTACACGACCGAGCCGTCAGTGCGTGCGCTCATGCTGGCGCAAGGGTGGATCGCCGAAGGCTACGGTCCGATCGGCGTGATCATGTGTGCGCCCCAATAGGTCTTTGCGCAACGCTACGACGCACGCGACCCTCCGAATCAGGATTTCTTGGTCGCGGGCTTGCGTGTCGAAGGCTTGCGCGAGGATGTGCCTTGCTTGGGCCGCGATGCATTCGACTTCGTCGTCGTGGTACGCGAGCTCTTCGCGAGCGCAGGGGCGACGGCGGCCGATGTGGCGGCGCTCGGGCTCCTGGCGTCGCGGGCGGTCTCGGAGGGGGGCGCGCTTGCGGCTTGCGACGCGGCAGACGCCCCTTCGGGCGCTGCGGCAGAAGCGGCTTCGGAGGCTGCGGCAGAAGCCGCTTCGGAGGCTGCGGCAGGCGGAACGGACTGCACATTGACCGGCTCCGCCGCCGGCCCAGCGGACGACCGCTGCAGTGGGGCGGAAATCGGCGCCGGCGGATCGGCGGCGAGGCTCCCTCGTGGCGCCATGGCATCGATCACGCGATGGAATGTCGCGGGATGTTCCATCGCGATATAGGTTGGAACCCCCACCAGCGCAACGGCGAGTGCGATCACTGCGCCTCGCATTCCGCCGTGCCGTCGACGCTGCGCAGCGTCGGCGACATCCGGTGGCGAGTCGGTGTCCGGGTCGAGGAGAGGTGCGGCTTGCGTCGATCGTGTTCGGACGACAGCAGGCGCCATTGACGTCGACGCGAGGATTGCCGATCCAGGACGGACACAACCGCACTTGTGACAAGAGGCCGCGCCGCGGAGATTGATCGCCTCGCACCGGCCGCATGTTTCGAAGTGGACCGGCATTCCGCACTGGTTGCAAAAATGGGAACCTGCCGGGTTTGCGTGTTCGCACGACGGACAGCGTAGGGAAGAGCCTGCTACGTCGTTCGGGATTGCCGGTGTTGTGCCGGGGCCGAGTGACAATTTCTCCATCGCGGCTTGCCGGTCGTGTGCTTCTGTACGATCGCGCATGGTCAGGGGCGCGTGCCTTCGAGCTGACGCGCGCGCTATCCCGGCAACCATCGACGTCGGCGCGAGGCGCTGCCGTTGTCGACGGAGGTCCCGGCGAAGCCGGGTGAGTCGTGAATGCGTGGCACGAGCGGCATCTCACCGCGTGGGTCTTGCGCTGGCGCGCGGGAGTCGCCGCGTGGCTTCCAGTCGCGCGCGAGCAGCTGCGCGTCGGCAACTTGAGAAGGCGTCATCTTGCGCACCACGAGGTCCCTGTTCTTGAGGGCGCGTGCGCGGTTGTCGGCCTCGTTCGGCAGGAATCGTGCAGCGGCGAGGTTGAGCCACTTGTGGCTCTCCACATAGTCCTGCAGCACGCCGCGCCCATGGTAGTAGAGGGTGCCAAGGTTGAGCTGGGCGGCGGCGTCGCCCTGGTCGGCCGCCTTGCGGTACCACCGGGCGGCCTCGCCGGCATCCTTATCGACCGCCAAACCGCGCTCGTACAACACGCCGAGATTGAACTGCGCGCTTGCGTTGCCCTGGTCGGCTGCCTTGCGAAACCACGCGTACGCTTCCTGGAAATCCTTCGGAGCGCCTTCGCCCAGCTTGCACATGATGGCGAGGTTCAACTGAGCCTCCGGCAATCCCTGGTCTGCTGCGAGCCGGAACCACCTGCGGGCCTCCGCGTAATCTTTCGCGCCCGCCTGGCCATTGCGATACATCACGCCGAGGTTGGTCATGGCGTGACGATGGCCTTGCTCGGCCGCCTGGCGATACCACGCTTGCGCTTCGGCGAATGCCTGTGGCACGCCCCAGCCGCGTTCATGCAGCACCCCGAGGCTGTTCTGCGCAACAGCCGACCCCTGTTCTGCAGCTTTGCGAAACCAGCCCGCGGCCTCCGCATAATCCTGGCGCACGCCGCGACCCCGCTGGTAGAGAATGCCGAGGTTGACCTGTGCCTGCGCCAACCCCTGCAGGGCGGCCGCCCGATACCAATGGGCCGCCTGGATCTCGTCCTTCGCGACACCTCGCCCGTGCTCGTGCATGTAGGCCAGGTTGTTTTGCGCTCTGGCGCATCCCTGATCGGCGGCGCTGCGATACCACTGCACGGCCTCCTCGTGGTCCTGAGGCACTCCTTCACCTCTTTCGTACAACACGCCGAGATCGTTCTGCGCGTCCGCATCACCTTGCTGCGCAGCCTTGCGATACCACTTCGCGGCTTCACCGGGGTCGGCGGACACGCCATCGCCGACGAGATACGCGCGTGCGAGCGCGTACTCGGCACGCGCGTAACCCCGGGCTGCTGCCTCGCGGAGCCACACGAGGGCTTCGCCGCTGTCCCGCGGCACGCCGAGGCCGGCACTGTACAGGCAGGCTAGTGCGTGTTGGGCCGGCGCATGGCCCTGCGAGGCCGCGCTGCGAAACCAGGTAGCAGCCTGCTCGTAATCCCGCACACTTTCGGCGCCGTATGCGTACATGCAGCCCAGGTCGAAGTGCATGGTGGCTTCGCAAGGTACCGAGACCACGACCCGAAGGGGCGGGAAATTGGAGGGCGAACGAAGCGGCATCGCTGAACTGTACACCGCATTGTGACCGGGGGCATTTCGCGAGGCATGCCGGGGCCCGGGTCGCGCTCAGGGCACAACGCCTTCTCGACTATCTGGCGTGGCGCTGGGACGTAGCTGCTACCGCCAGCGCAGGCGCCTGGTGCGGACGAGACGAGTGATGGTGACGTCGCAATACGGATCGATTCGATGCTGCGCGTGACGAGCCTTGCGATCCGTCTCGGCTGCCATGCGCATCAAGAGGTTGACGAAAAGTCCGCCCAAGGTGAAGAACACGACAGCCAGAAACATCCATTCCATATCCCCTCCCCAAGGTTACGATTATTGTAGTCATGCTCGGCTTCATCGCAACATTTCCTGCGCCGTTCCGCTCGCCGAGTTTCGTGCCGTTGCCGTATCGCAACAACCACAGCGCGGCGTACCCTCGTGGTCGAGGATTTGTCGCGAATCAGGACTCACGTGGCCGAAATTGCATAGAACCGTCGTCGCATCGAACGCGAAGTCGTCGGCGTCGCCAAATGCTGCGTTTCGGACGCAGCTGTTGGCGAAGCGGAATGATGCTGACCGCAGGCGATTGACGTATGCGTTGCTGCTGTCGCTGGTCCTGCACGGTCTTCTGTTGCGTCTGATTCCCGAGGGACTCGGATTTCCGAGTCTCGGTTTGTTCTGGCCGGATCGCCGCGTCGCGGTATCCGAATTGCGTGTTCTGCCTTTTCCCGCTGCGGCGCCGCCAGCCGCTCCGGCAGCCGGCCCGGCGAAGCAGGCCAACGTCCCGCGGTCCGGCTCCGGTTTGCGGTCGCCGTCGCCAACTCGTTCGCGTACCCCCGTCGATGGGCCCGCTCAGGTAGCAATTGCGTCGGCGCGTGCTCCGAAGGAAGCCAAGCAAGACACCGGCAGTACGATCGATGTCGTTCCTGTGCAAGTACCCATACCGGCGCCCCCGAGTCGCCCTGCCACGCTGCCGGAGCCGCTGGTCGCGACACCCCCCGTCATCGCCGTAGAGCGAAGTGTCATGGACACCTGGGTCGTGCCAACCCAACCCGAGCCAGCGCCGATCGTGGCGGCAGCACCAGGTACGAGTGATGCGGTGCCAGCTCGTGTCGATCCGGAGCCGCCGCGAGGCGTCGTTGAGCCGATGAAGCCGGTGGCCTCCCCTCGGGAAGATCAGCCGAGGGTGGAGCAACCGGACGATGCACGACAGGAGGCCGCACGACAGGAGGC
>CAZUGY010000096.1:0-16377 GCA_964620265.1 uncultured Alcaligenaceae bacterium | reverse complement strand
ATCGCGGCGCGCACGCGGTTGTAGGTGCCGCAGCGGCAGATGTTGGTCATCGCCGCGTCGATGTCGGCGTCGGTCGGCTTCGGCGTCTCCTTCAGCAGCGCGGCCGCGGCCATGATCATTCCCGACTGGCAGTAGCCGCACTGCGGGACGTCGAGCGCGATCCAGGCCTTCTGCACCGGGTGCGAGCCGTTCGGCGACAGGCCCTCGATGGTGACGATCTTCTCGTTCGCGCCGATCGTGCCGACCGGGCGCACGCAGCTGCGCAGCGCCAGTCCATCGACGTGCACGGTGCAGGCGCCGCACTGCGCGAGGCCGCAGCCGTACTTGGTGCCGGTGAGGCCGAGCTGCTCGCGGAGCACCCACAAAAGCGGGGTGTCCGGCTCCACCTCGACGTTGATCGACTTGCCGTTGACGTTCAGGCTGGCCATCCGCGCGACTCCTCGAGGGATGCTGGCGAACGGCCATTCTAGCCTCGAAAGCGCGGGCCGCGCGCGTGCTGCGCGCCCGCGTCGAACGCCGGCGGATCCAGGCGCCTCCCCTACGGCGGGCTGCACATCCCCACGCCGATGCCCGCACCTTCCGGCACGAAGCCCTTGGCGATCATCTGCGCGCGCACGTCGAGGCTGGTGGTGAAGCGGTGGTTGGGCGCGCCGCCCTGCCCATCGTTGAAGAGGCGGTAGATCGGCGTGCCGCCATCGGGGCAGGTGCCCGCCGCGGACGGCAGCGTGGTGTTGAACACGTTGCCCTCGAAGCCCCAGTCGGCGTTCTGCTTCGTGCCTTCGCAGCCCAATCCTTCCGGGGCGTAGAAATGCGAGCTCTTGGGCGCGAACACATCGGAAAAGAAGCGGCAGACACGCGCGAGCTCGGCCGCCTTGGCCGACACGCCCAGGAGGTCGCCCCCGTAGATGTCGAAGAACTCTCCCGTGCGCACCCAGCCCGTGGTGCTGCCGAGGTCGAGGTTGAGCGCTTCGTTGAAGTTGTTCGTGACGAAGTAGTGACCGAACTCCGCGTGGTAGAACTCGAATGCCGTGTCCTTGACGGCCTCGCCGGCCACCCGCTCGACTGCGCCGATGTCGCAGGCAAGCCCGGAGGGCCGCGCGACCCCCCGCTGGTCGGCGTCGGGGCACAGCGCATTGCTCCCGCCATCGATCATGGGGCTCGTCGGCACCGGCATCATCGTCATCGTGAAGCCGCCGTTGTAGAGGCGGGTCAGGACGAAGTCGAGGATCCGGTTGTCGCGCCCGCCGCCAAGGCCGCAGGTGTCGTCGCTGGACAGGCTGAACGTTGCGCCCACGAGCGCCTGCGCGCAGTTCGTGTTCCCGGAGCCGTTCGAGGCAAAGGCGGAGTTCCGGAACGTGAGGGTCCCGCCCGTGCGATTGATGGCCACGCCCTTGTCGCTCACCACGGTCGCGTTGGTCACGGTGAACGTCCCACCGGTGACCTCGATCGCCGCCCCGCTCGGCGTGTCCGCCTCGTTGGCCCAGAACGTCACGTTCGCCCACGTGCCCGAGCCTGCAGCCGCAGCCACGCCGCCGCCGTTCAGCGCCCGGTTGCCCACCATCCCCACGTTGCGCAGATCGAGCGTGCCCCCAAGCACGCGAATGGCGCCGCCGCGCCCCGGGCTGTCCTCGGCCACGTTGACCAGCAGGTTGACGTCGCGCATCGCCACGCTGCCGGACACCTGGTACAGGCCGCCGCCGAGGGTGCCGGCGCGGTTGAGTTCGAAGATGGTGCGCGTGATCTCGGCCGAGCCGGACGCGAAGTACATGCCGCCCCCGGTCTCTGTCGCCTGGTTGCTCGCGAGGGTGACGTTGCGCATCGTCATGGTCCCCACGCTGCGGATGCCGCCGCCCTGCTCGGCCTGGTTGGCGAAGATGCGCACGAGCTCGAGCGTGGCCACCACCCCTGCATCGATCGCGAGCGCGCCACCCCTGCTACCGGCCACGTTCGCGGTCATGTCGACGTTCACGAGGTCGATGCGTGTGCCGGCGCTGCGGATGGCGCCCCCATGGTCCGCGGCCGTATTGCTGTCGAAGACGACATTCGTGAACGAGGCCACGCCCTGGTTGTCGACCGCCCCGCCACTGCCCGTGGACGTGTTCCGGTCGAACCGCCCGTCGACCATCGTGAAGACCCCGAAATTCTCGACGGCGCCCGCGGGACCCAGCGCCCGCGCGAGGGTGATGCCGCGGACGGTGAGCCTGCCCGTGGCAAAGACCTGGAAGAGCGGCACCGAATTGCCGCCGGTCAGCGTCACGCGCCCGCCGCCGCGGAGCTCGATCGCTGCGGAAATCGTCTTGTAGGACGAGAACGGGATCGCCACGGGGGCGGCACCGCAGTCGAAGGTGATGATGCCGCCTCCCGTGCCCTGCGCATTGCCGAGCACGGTATCGAAGGCCACTTCGGTACAGCTGGCGGCGGTGCCGCTGCCGACGACACCGCCGGCAGCCAGCGCGAGCGGCGACAACGAGGCGAGTGCGAGCGAGGCTGCGAACCGCAGATGACGCCATGCCGACATGCTGAGCTCCCGGACGAGGCTTCGACCCCGTGCATCCTACGCTCGACCGGCACTGCGCGCCGGTGGAATATTCCAGGCTGCCGCGATCACCCCGCGAAGCGGCGCAGGAGTGCCAGCACCTTCTCGAAGCGCGGGCCATAGGGTGGATACAGCAGGCGCGCCGCCGCGAGCCGCGGTTGCACGAACACGGGCTTGCGATGCGTGAAGGTGAGGAACGACGCCTCACC
The DNA here is from genome assembly GCA_964620265.1 of uncultured Alcaligenaceae bacterium. Taxonomy (GTDB): domain Bacteria; phylum Pseudomonadota; class Gammaproteobacteria; order Burkholderiales; family Casimicrobiaceae; genus VBCG01. The sequence goes on along the minus strand of CAZUGY010000096.1, from coordinate 13,632 downwards.
GTGATACGCACCGTGGCCCGACGCGCCCACGCCGCCGAACGGCAGTCCGGGATGGGCGAAGTGCCACAGGGTGTCGTTGACCGTCACGCCTCCGGCCTGCGTCTGCGCGAGCACGCGGGCGAGCTGCGTCCCGGTGCTGCCGAAGTAGTAGAGCGCGAGCGGATGCGGCCGCGCCGCGATGCGCGCGATGGCGTCGTCGAGCGCATCGTAGGTCTCGACCGGCAGGATGGGCCCGAAGATCTCCTCGTGCATCACCTGCATCGAGTCGTTGACGCCCACGATGAGTACCGGCGGCATCCTGCGCGCGGCGGCGCGCGCCGCAGGGTTTGCAGGTTCGCCCGCCGGATCGATCGTCACGATGCGCGCGCCCTTCGCGCGCGCGTCCTCCACGAGGTTCGCAAGGCGCGCGGCGTGGCGAGCGTCGACGATGGCGGTGTAGTCGTCGTTGCCCGCAAACGTCGGATAGAGCGTGCGCGCCGCCGCCGTGACCGCGGCCACGAATTCGTCCACGCGCGCCTGCGGCACGAGCGCGTAGTCGGGCGCGATGCAGGTCTGGCCGGCATTGAGGAGCTTGCCCGACATGATGCGCGGCGCGGCCAAAGCGAGGTCCGCATCGGGTGCCACCAGCGCGGGTGACTTGCCGCCGAGCTCCAGCGTGACCGGCGTCAGGTTCTCCGCAGCCGCGAGCGCCACGGCGCGGCCCACCGCGGTGGAGCCGGTGAAGAAGAGGTGGTCGAAGGGCAGCTGCACGAAGCCACGCCCCACGTCGCTGCCTCCCTGCACTACCGCGACCTCGTCCTGCGCGAAAGCGGCGGCGATGAGCTCAGCCAGCAACGCGGACGTGGCGGGCGTGAGCTCGGAGGGTTTGAGCATCACGCGATTGCCGGCGGCGAGCGCGCCCACCATCGGCGCCAGTGCCAACTGCACCGGATAGTTCCACGGACTCACGATGCCGACCACCCCGACCGGCTGGCGCTCGATGCGCGCGCGGGCAGGCAGCAGATGCAGAGGCGTGGCCACGCGCTCGGCGCGCATCCAGCGCGGCAGCAGACGCTGCGCATGCGAACATTCGGAAGCGACGATGAAGAGCTCCGCCAGGCGCGTCTCGTGCGCGGAACGGCCGCCGAAATCCTGGGCCACGGCAGCGACGAGCCGCGCCTCGTGCGCGATGACGATCGACCGCAGTCGGCGCAGCCGGTCCCGCCGCACCGCGAGCGACGGATAGCGCTCGCGCGCGAATGCTTCGCGCTGCGCGGCGAAGATCGACTCGCTCATCGTGCCGATTATCGCACCGGCAAGCACCACCGCCGCGCGGGTCGGGTACAGTTTGCGCATGGCCGGCACGACCCTCTTCCGCAACGCGCTCGTGGTGGCCACGATGGACGACGCCGGCCGCGAGATCGCCAACGGCAGTGTGCTCGTGCGCGATCACGTGATCGAGGCGGTGGGGCCAGCGCACGAGCTGCCGCTCCATGCGGATAGCGTCGTCGACTGCGCTGGCATGGTGGTGCTGCCCGGCCTCGTCAACACCCACCACCACTTCTTCCAGACGCTCACGCGTGCCATCCCCGCCGCGCAGGATGCCGAGCTCTTCGACTGGCTGCGCACGCTCTATCCGCTGTGGAGCGGCCTCACGCCGGAGATGATCGAGGTGTCGGCCACGGTCGCGATGGCGGAGCTCGCGCTCTCCGGCTGCACCACGTCGAGCGACCACCTCTACCTGTTTCCCAACGGCAGCCGCCTCGACGACACCATCTCCGCCGCGCACACGCTCGGCATGCGCTTCCACGCCTGCCGCGGCGCGATGAGCGTGGGCGAGTCGCAGGGCGGCTTGCCGCCCGATGCGCTGGTGGAGGACGAAGGTGCGATCCTGCGCGACACGCAGCGTTTGATCGAGGCATATCACGACCCGGCGCCGTACGCGATGCTGCGCGTGGCCGCCGCGCCCTGCTCGCCGTTCTCCGTGTCGCCCGACCTCATGCGCGAGACCGCCGCGCTGGCACGAAGCTGCGGCGTGCGCCTGCACACGCACACTGCCGAGAGCGACAACGACGTCGCCTGGTCGCGCGCGAAGTTCGGCTGCACGCCCGCCGAATATGCGCGCGACACCGGGTGGACGGGCGAGCACGTGTGGCATGCGCACTGCGTGAAGCTCGATGCGGCCGGGATCGAGCTCTTCGCCCGCACGGGCACGTCCGTGGCGCACTGTCCCACATCGAACATGCGCCTCGCCTCCGGTATCGCACCGCTGCGCGCGCTGCTCGATGCCGGCGTCCGGGTGGGCCTGGGGGTCGATGGCTCAGCCTCCAACGACTCGTCGCATCTGTTGGCCGAGGCGCGCCAGGCGCTGCTCCTCGCACGCGTGGGAAGCCAGTCGCCCGCGGCCCTGTCCGCGCGCGAGGCGCTGCACGTGGCCACCCGCGGCGGCGCATGCGTGCTCGGCCGCGACGACATCGGCCAGCTCGCTCCCGGGATGGCCGCGGACATCGTGGGCTTTCGCCTCGACGACGTGGCCTTCGCGGGCGCGCTCGGCGATCCGCTGGCGGCGCTCGTGTTCTGCGCGCCGGCACGCGTGGCGTTCTCGTACATCCACGGACGCGAGATCGTGCGCGATGGCGCGCTCGTCACGGCCGACCTGCCGGCGGTGTGCCGGCGCCACCATGCGCTTGCACGCAAGCTCGTGAATCGCGAATGAGCAACGCGGGACCATTGGCCGGCCTGCGCATCCTCGAGCTCGAGGCGCTCGGCCCCGCGCCCTTCGCCGGCATGCTGCTCGCCGACATGGGCGCGGACGTGCTGCTCGTCGATCGTCCCACCGAATCGGGGCTGGGATTCGGCGGCGAGCGCCGCCACGACGTGATGTTCCGCGGGCGCCGCTCGGTGACGCTCGATTTGAAGTCGCCGGGAGGATGCGAGGCCGCGCTCCTGCTCGCCGACCGCGCCGATGCGCTGATCGAGGGCTTTCGCCCCGGCGTGCTCGAGCGCCTGGGCCTCGCCCCCGACGTGCTCCTCGCGCGCAATCCGCGTCTGGTGATCGGGCGCATGACGGGCTGGGGCCAGGACGGTCCGCTCGCTGCGCGGGCGGGACACGACATCGACTACATCGCGCTGTCGGGTGCGTTGCATGCCATCGGCCGCGCGGGCGAGCGGCCGGTGCCGCCCCTCAACCTCGTCGGTGACTTCGGCGGCGGCGGCATGCTGCTCGCCTTCGGCGTGGTCTGCGCACTGCTCGAGGCGCGGGGCTCGGGACGCGGGCAGGTCGTGGATGCCGCGATGGTCGAGGGTGTGGGGCTCCTCACCACGATGATGTGGGGAATGCTCGCCGCGGGACAATGGCGCGACGAGCGCGGCGTGAACGCGCTCGACACCGGCGCCCCGTGGTACGACACCTACGCCACGCGCGACGGCCGGCATTACGCCATCGGTGCGATCGAGTCGAAGTTCTATGCCGAGCTCCTGCAGCGATTGGGCCTCGATGCGGCGTCGCTCCCCGACCAGAACGACCGCGCGCACTGGCCCCTGTTGCGCGAGCGCTTCGCCGCTGCCTTCGCCACCCGCACGCGCGACGAGTGGGATGCGATCTTCGCGGGCAGCGATGCATGCGCGGCACCGGTGCTGGGATTCGCGGAAGCCGCCGCCCACCCGCACGCGCGAGCGCGCGTCGCGCACGTCGCCGTGGACGGCGTGCTGCAGCCCGCGCCGGCGCCCCGGTTGTCGCGCACGCCCGCCACGATCCGCCATGCGCCGCCGGAGCGTGGCCAGCACGGTGCACAGGCGCTGGCCGACTGGGGCTTCGACGATGCGCAGCGATCTCACCTCGCGCAGCTCGGCGTGGGCGTATCGGCTCGATAGCGCGGCGCGCGCGTGCCCCGGCGCCGCATGTAGTCCACCAGTCTTGCGGCCAGAATGAAGCCGTGTAGGACGAGTCTTACGCGGCGGAGCGTGCACGGCGGCTCCATTCCTGCACCCCGGCAGGGTACGATTCGGGTTGCCCTCCTGCACCGCCCTGCGTGGCGGTCGTGTTCATGCGCCTCACACTTCGCTTCCTCGTTCCACTGCTGGTGGCCCTCGCGCTCTTCGCGTATGCGGCCGTGCCGCTCGTCGATGCGCTCACCACGCGCTGGTTCGTGCGCGACCTCGACATCCGCAGCAACCTCATCGCCAACACGATGGAGGAGCCGCTCGAGGAGATGATCCGTACCGGACAGCCGGCGCGCATCTCCGCGTTCTTCCAGAAGCTCACCACCGACGAGCGCCTCTACGCCGTGGGCCTGTGCCTGTCGAACGATGGCATGCCGATCGCCACCGGCGCGTACCCCAGCGAGCTGCGCTGCGGGTCGCTCGCGTCCTTCGCCACGCCCGGCGACCACCTGCTGCGCACGCCCAAGGGCATCGTGCACGTGGCCGTGCGCAAGATCGACGGCGTGACGCCCGACAGCGGCGACCTCGTGCTCGTGCATGACATGAGCTTCATCGAGCGGCGCAGCGCCGAGACGCGCCGCTACCTCTTCTACTTCTTCGCAGCGCTCACGCTGAGCGTGGCCCTCATCACCGTGGTGATCGCGCAGCTCTCGTGGCGCGGCTGGGTCGCGGGGCTGCGTGCCCTGCTGCGCGGCGAGGGCATCCTGCGTCCCTCGGCCAGCACGGCGCCCGAGCTGAAGCCCATCGCGCGCGACGTGCAGGCGCTCCTGCGCGAGCTCGAGCACCAGTTCCGTCCCACCGACGAGACGCAGCAGCGCTGGACGCAGGACACGCTGCGCGCGGTGCTGCGCGGCGAGATGCGCGGCAACGACATCATCATCGTGAGCAACCGCGAGCCGTACATCCACGTCGACACGCCGGACGGCGTCAAGGTGCAGCATCCGGCGAGCGGCCTCGTGACCGCGCTCGAGCCCGTGATGCGCGCGTGCTCGGGCACCTGGATCGCGCACGGGAGCGGCAGCGCCGACCGCGCCACCGTCGACAAGCGCGACCGCGTGCAGGTGCCGCCCGACGCTCCCGCCTACGTCCTGCGCCGCCTGTGGCTGTCGGAGCGCGAGATCGCCGGCTACTACGAGGGCTTCGCCAACGAGGGCCTGTGGCCGCTGTGTCATATCGCGCATGTGCGGCCCACCTTCCGCGCCGACGATTGGGACCAGTACCAGGCGGTGAACCGCAAGTTCGCCGACGCCGTGGTGCAGGAGGCCACCAGCGACGATCCGGTGGTGCTCGTGCAGGACTACCACTTCGCGCTGCTGCCGCGCATGATCCGCGAGCGCCTGCCCAAGGCCACGATCATCACGTTCTGGCACATCCCGTGGCCCAATGCCGAGGCCTTCGCCATCTGCCCGTGGCGGAACGACCTCCTCGACGGGCTGCTGGGCGGCGACATCGTGGGCTTCCACACGCAGTTCCACGTGAACAACTTCCTCGAGTGCGTGGACCGCTTCCTCGAGGCGCGCATCGACCGCGAGACCTTCACCGTGGTGGCGCGCGGCTTTCGCACCGCCGTGCATCGCTATCCGATCTCCATCGAGTGGCCGCCCGCGCCGCTCGCGCACGCGCGCCCCATCGACGAGGCCCGCGAGAGCGTGCGCGTGCGCCACGGCCTGCCGCGCGGCCACATGCTCGGCATCGGCGTGGACCGCCTCGACTACACCAAGGGCATCCTCGAGCGCTGCAATGCGGTGGCGCGCCTCATGGAGCGCGAGCCGCAGTGGGTGGGCCGCTTCACGCTCGTGCAGATCGCGGCGCCGTCGCGCGGCACCATCGGCGACTACCAGAACTACGCCGATCGCGTGCACCAGCGCGTGGCCGAGATCAACGCCCGCCATCCCAATGCCACGCACCCGCCGATCATCCTGCTGCACGAGCACCACGAGCCCGACTCGGTGTACGAATACATGCGCGCGGCCGACGTGTGCGTGGTGAGCAGCCTGCACGACGGCATGAACCTCGTGGCCAAGGAATACATCGCGGCGCACGACGACGACAGCGGCGTGCTCATCCTCTCGCAGTTCGCGGGCGCCTCCCGCGAGCTCGCCGAGGCGCTCATCGTCAATCCCTACGACGCCGAGCAGTGCGCGCAGGCGCTGGCGCTCGCGCTGTCGATGCCGGCCGAGGAGAAGCGCGCGCGCATGCGCCTCATGCGCAACATCATCCGGGAATTCAACGTCTACCGGTGGGCGGGCCGCATGCTCCTCGATGCCGCCGCGATGCACCAGCGCAAGCGCTTCCGCGACCGCCTGGAGACGCAAGTGCCGGGCTAGTCATGGGCATCGAGACCCCGCCGGATCATGCTGGCCTTCGTCCCCGCTTTGTCCGCCCTCCACCGCCGGCCCTGCGCCGCGACTGCGCGCTGTTCCTCGATATCGACGGGACCATGGCCGAGCTCGCGAGCGTCCCCGAGGCGGTGGAGGTGGACCTCGCCCTCATCCGCCACCTGCCGCGCATCGTGCTCGACCTGGGTGGCGCCCTGGCGCTCGTCACCGGCCGCTCGATCACGAGCGCCGACGAGCTCTTTCCGGGGCTGAAGCTGCCGATGGCCGGGCAGCACGGATGCGAGCGGCGCGATGCCGCCGGATCGATCCACCTGCACGCGCCCAACAAGCAGACGCAGGCCAAGCTGCGCAAGCTGCTGCAGGGGCTCGCGCGCCGGCACCCCCAGCTCCTCCTCGAGGACAAGGGCCCGGCGCTGGCGCTGCATTACCGCGCGACGCCCGCGCTGGCCTCGCACGTGCATCGCGTGGTGCGCCGCTCGCTGCGCGGTGCCGAGGGCTACAGCGTGCAGCCCGGCAAGCTCCTGATCGAGGTGAAGCCGCAGGGGCGCGACAAGGGCACCGCGATCAGCGACTTCATGGGCGAGACGCCCTTCGCGGGGCGCCTGCCCGTGTTCGTGGGCGACGACCTCACCGACGAGCACGGCTTTGCCACGGTCGAGCGCCTGGGCGGCTGGACGGTCAAGGTGGGCACCGGTCGCACGAATGCGCGGTACCGCCTCGCCGATGTCACCGCCGTGGTGCGCTGGCTGATGGCACCGATCGACGACACGCCCGGACACATCGACAAGCAACTCCAGGCGCCCTAGCGCGTGCCGGTATCATCCCGGGGCCGACGCGATATCCGCCGCAGGCCACGCTGGCAGAATGCACTTTCGTGGCCAAGCACGTTTCGCAATCTCGAGTACGGAGCCTTCAGTCGCCATGAAAGCAATCGGAAGCAGCATCCTTCGCGGGCTCGCCGCCGCCCTTTGTCTCGTGGCGACGGGCGCGGCATCCGCCCAGGCCGCCCCTGGCGGGCTCTACCTCGGCTACTACCACGAGGACCGCGCCACGAACCCGGAGGACGCCATGCCGGGGGCGGTGCACTTCGCGCTGCCCGAGGGCGATGCCGCATTCTCGGGAACGCTGTTCTTCACCTATGTGGGATGCCAGTCCGCTTCGCTCGGGGCGATCGAGGGCACCAAGGCCGGGCTCGCGCTTGCTGCGCAGTGGTCCGGGCCGGTCGACGGAACGCCGCAGCAAGGCGCGCTCCAGGGGACCTACGATCCTGCCGTGGGCAGCTACAGCGGCACGTACACCGTCGCCGGCGGCAAGCAGTTCTTCAACATCCCGTCCTGCATCTCGTACTACATCGCGCCGGGCGGGACCTGGGAAGTCTTTCCGGTGGGGGTGAATTCACCGCCGACCTTCGAGGTCTCCCTCGTGGGTACGGTGGCGAGCTGGCCGGCGGTGGCCGGGGGCGCCGAGGTCCTGCTCTCGATCATCGACACGACGGTGGCGGCCAATCCCGCCGGGGGCAACGCGGTCCGCTGGCAGGCGTATTTTCCGTCGGCGATCACGAGCTACGACATCGGGCTCGCGGGGCAGGGCCTGCGCCCCGGGGATGCGCTGTCGGTCGCGACCTTCGACCCCGCCGGGAAGCGGCTGACCTTCGGGAGCAAGGCGCTGCCTGCGCAAGGCGCCCCGGTGGTCGAATTCCATCACCCGGAGTTCGGCCATTATTTCGTCACCAATGTGCCCGCGGAGATCGCCGGCATCGACGCCGGCACCTTCGCCGGTTGGCAGCGCACCGGCCAGGGCTTCGGTGTCTATCTTCCCGGAAGCCCCGGTACCTCCAACGTATGCCGGTTCTTCAGCGCGAGCTTCGCGCCCAAGAGCTCGCATTTCTACACCCCGTTCGCGTCGGAATGCGGGATCGTGATGGGGGACGCGCACTGGCAGTTCGAAGGGGAGGTGTTCGCGGTGGTCCTGCCGGGAAGCGCGGGGGAGTGCGCCGGCGAAACGATTCCGCTGTACCGCCTCTACAACGACGGCCAGAGCGGCGCTCCGAATCATCGCTACACGACCAGCGCGACGATTCGCGCCCAGATGCTTGCGCAAGGCTGGATCGCGGAGGGCGCCGGCGACCTCGGCGTGATCGCCTGCGTGCCGGCGAATCCCTGACCGGGCGTCCTCTGTCGTGAGCGGGAAGGGGACGCATGTCGCGCGTCGCGTGCCAACGCGCCGGACGCCCCCGGGTGACTGCGAGAAGGAGCGCTGCAGGCGTATCATCGACAGGCGCGCCGCGCGCAAGCGCGCCCACAACCAAGGAGGAACGTGATGGCCAGGAAGCCAGCAAGCGAAGGCATCTACCGCGTCACCGAAGTGATCGGCACCAGCGCCACGTCGTGGGAGGACGCCGCCAAGAATGCGGTGGCGGCCGCGGCCAAGACGCTGCGCGACCTTCGCATCGCGGAAATCTCCAAGCTCGACATGAAAGTCGAAGACGGCAAGGTCGTGGCCTACCGTGCGCGGATCCTGCTGTCCTTCAAGTACGACGGCTAGGCTCGTCCAACGCTTCCCCCGCCGGGCGTGTAGGGCTGCTCATGCCCGGTCGCATTGCCAGGATCGCCGCGCGCGGCGGCGCGCTGCTGCTTCTCGCGACCACCGCGGTCGCGCAGCCCGTCGACGTCGTCGAGTACTACCACGCGGCCTCCGGCCACTACTTCATCAGCGCCCTCGAGGCCGACATCGACGCCCTCGATGCCGGCCGCTTCGAGGGCTGGGTGCGCACCGGCGGCACCTTCCGGGCCCACGCTTCGGCGACCGCCACCAGCAGCCCGGTGTGCCGCTTCTACATCCCGCCCGCGCAGGGTGACTCGCACTTCTACTCGGCATCGCCCGCCGAGTGCGCCGAGACGGCGCAGAAGTTCCCCACCTTCGTGGCGGAGTCGCCGAGCGTGATGCACGTGGACTTGCCGAGCGCCGCGACCGGCACGTGCGGGCCGGGGACCGTGCCGGTGTATCGGGTGTGGAACAACCGCGCCGACTCGAACCATCGCTACACCACCGACCGTGCCGTGCGCGACGCGATGGTGGCCGAGGGCTGGGTCGCCGAGGGCGACGGACCCGACGCCGTGATCATGTGCGCGGCCCCGGGCGGCAGGAGCCGACTGCTCGTGCAGGCGTGGAAGCCCGATGGCACCGCGGCGAGCATCGGCGAGTTCGCCGAGATGACGGCCTATCGCAACGGCAATGTCACGGGCTACCAGAACTACGGCGTCTTTCCGCTCGGCAAGCCGCCCGGCACGCCGCAGGTGGGCTCGGACATCGCGCCCGCGAACGTGGACGGCGTGGACTACGTCGCGTTCGACATCCCGGCGCACCAGCCGCTGTACTTCACGTCGCTGTGGCACGCCCCCGTCATCGGCGACGTGTTCATGCGCGCGGACCACGGCGGCACCGGGATCGTGGCCGCCACCGGGCAGCCCGCGATCCTCGAGCTTCCGTACCAGTTCGCGCTGTCGGAGTACGCGGAGGCGCGCAGGCGCCTGCCGCCGCAACCCTATCCGACCGGCGTCGCGGAGCTCCTCGCGCAAGCCGCTGCCGCCATCGACGCCGCCAACACGGCGTCCACGCCGCAGGCACGCGCGCAAGCCTCGTATGCGGCGCTGTCGCACGTGATGCCGCTCAAGGAACGGCTCGTCGTGGAGGCGGCGAATGCGTCGATCGCCGCGGCCGGACGGCGCACTGATTTCGACCTCAACTACGAAGGCTTCGGAAGCTGGACCGATCCCGCCCACGTCGCGGGCTACGAGGTCGCCCGGGACGCCGGGTTCAAATCGGTGTACACGGTCGTCGACTGGACCCGCGTGGCGCCGGCGCCGGGCGTGTACGACTTCGAGTCCCTCGACTACCAGATCGATCGGGCGCGCGCGCTCGGCTTCGGCGTCGCGCTCCAGGTCAACTGGACGCCCGGCAATCTCGCCCCCTGGACGCGCGACCTCGACTTCGCAGCGCTGAAGGCGCTGTACTACGAGACCGCGCGCCTTGTGGTGAGCCGCTACCGCGACAAGGTCGCCACCTGGTATGCCTGCGGCGAGATGGAGCTCGACACGAACGGCCATACGATGCACCAGATGGCCGAGCTCGCGCGCGCGTCGCTTGCCGGCGCGCGTGCCGCGGCGCCCGGCACGCCTTTCGGCATCTACACGAGCGCATCGTCGTACGTGGGGTACCAGATGAATCCGGTCGCCTCGCCCGAGTATCACTCCGGCATCCGCCTGCTCGACTACATGTTCAGCACCGGCATCGACTTCGATTTCGTCGCGCTGCAGATGCAATACGGCACCATCTTCGCGCCGATCGACGTGCAGCGCTTCCAGGAAGTGCTGCAGGAGACCTACGCCGTGGTCAAGGTCCCGCTCGTGCTCGGCGAGACGGCGCACAGCTCGAAGACGCAGGACTACGGCATTCCCGCGCAGAGCCACTGGCACGAGGGCTTCACGCAGCAGGCGCAATACGAGTGGGCCGACGCCACCTTGCGGGCGCTCTATGCGTTGCCGTACGTGAGGGGCTACTACTGGGTGCACCTCGATCCCGACGACTACCACCCCGCGGAGGGCTACATCGGCGCGCTCACCGGAACGGGGCTCGTGCGTGCGGACGGGTCGGTGAAGAAGGTGCGCGACGCGTTCAAGGACTTCACCACGTGGGTGCAAACGCTCGCGCCGGCGCTGCGCGATGGCGAGCCCGCCTCGCGGGACGAGTAGCACGCCGCCCGCGACCGCCTCCCTACAGGATGCCGTGCCGCGCGAAGACGTCGGCGAGCTTCGCCCCGCGTTCCAGCTCCTCGCGCGTGTCGTTCTCGCCGCGCACCTTCGCAAATGCCTTCTCGAGCGCAGCGGTTTCGATCGCGCGCGGCACCACGATCACGCCGTCGGCATCGCCCACCACGAGGTCGCCGGGTGCCACCATCACGCCACCGCAATGGATCGGCACGTCGATCTCGGCGACCTTGCCGCGGCCCTTGGAATCGAGCGGCGCGATGCCGCCGTGGAACACCGGAAACTGCATGCGGCGGATCGGCTTGATGTCGCGCACGAAGCCGTCGGTGAGGCAACCCGCGGCGCCGCGCGCGCGTGCCGCGGTGGACAGGAGCTCGCCCCACGGCGCGATGCGCGTGGAGCCACCGCAGCCCAGCACCGCGACCTCGCCGGGCGCAAGGTCGTCGACGAGCGCGATCTCCAGCGCGTACGGATTGTCGCCCGCCGGCGAGCTGTAGACCTCGCGGTAGGTCGCGGTGCGGGCGCGTCCCACCATCACGAGCTCGTCGTCGAGCGGACGGATCGCGGGCGACATGGCTTGCGTGCGGTAGCCGAGCTCGTCGAGGACGTCGGAGAGCACGGCGGTGTAGAGGTCCCGGGCCACGGAGGCCAGGAGATCGGATTCGGTCATGGTCATGCTCCCGTTCGCTTCGTGTTGTCGGCACGCCCCGGCGAGGTCACGAGGCTCGCCTGCCGGCGAGCCCCGATCACGCGGCCGCCCGGGCCTTGTCGATCGCCTCGAGCAGCGTTTCCGGCTCGTGCGCACCCGACAAGGCCGTCTTGCCGTCGAAGATGAAGAACGGCACGCCCGATACCCCCATCTCCCGCGCGCGCGCATCCGCAGTGGCCACTTCGTCGCGCATGGCGTCGGACGAAACGAACGCGCGCGCATCGTCCGGATCGTAGCCTGCCTCCGCGGCGATGCGCGCGAGCTCCTCGCGATCGCCCACGAAACGGCCGTCGAGGAAGTAGGCGCGGAAAAGCGCCTCCACGAGCGCCTGCGGATCGCCTTCGGGGCGGGACTGGGCCCACGCGACGAGCCGGTGCGCATCGAGCGTGTTGGGCTGGCGCGCGATCGCATCGAAGTCGAAGTCGATGCCGGCGCTCTGCCCCGCGGCGCGCACGCGCTCGTAGACCTGCGCCGCGCGTGCCGGCCCGCCGAACTTCGCCTCCAGATACGCCTTGCGATCCACACCGGCGGGCGGCAACTCGGGGTTGAGCTGGAACGGATGCCAGCGGACGTGCACGGGCAGCGCCGGATCACGCTCGCGCAGCAGCGCCAGCGCGGCCTCCAGGCGCCGCTTGCCGATGAAGCACCACGGGCACACCACGTCCGATACCACGTCCACCGTCAATGCACCGATCATCGCCTGTTCCCTGCCTTCCACGATCGGCGGCCACCACGACCGCCCCGCACGAAGCTTACCGCTAGCGCCCGCGGTCCCGGCGCACTGCGATAATGCGACCACGTTCACCACTCCGGGACGACCGCGATTCGATGCAGGAGATTGCCCATCCGCAGCCCCGCGTGACGATCGTCATGACGGCACGCGAGCGCCATTCGCTCGCGGAGGCCGCCCGGAGCGCGAACGGCGTCGCTCCCGCTTCGATGCTCACCGTCCTGGAGGCGGAGCTCATCGCCATCGACGCTGCCAACGAAATCGACATGCACGTCAGCGGCGAAGTCCGCTACTCCGGCCGGACCGATGTCCTCGGATCCCGGCTTCTCGAATCCGCCGGTCCATGGTCAACCACAACGTCCTCGCCGCACTTGGCCAGGGGCAAGCGTGATGGGCCGCGGCCGGGCCACGACCGCGCGGCGGAAGCTGCCGCCCGCGGCCGTACTCCCCGGCGCATGGCGATGATCCGCGACGACGTTCGCCCTCCTCGACAAGCCTGATGTCGCCTTCCCCCCGCTGGGACATCGTCTGCCGCGTGGTCGACAACTTCGGCGACGCCGGCGTGTGCCTGCGCCTCGCGCGCGAGCTCACCGCCGAGCACGGCATCGCCGTCACGCTGTGGATCGACGACGTGGGAAGCCTCGCCCGCATCGTGCCGGGCCTCGCCCCCGGCGATGTCGATGCCAGGATCGAGGGCATGCGCGTACGCGCGCTCGCGAGCTACGCGCCGCAGGAGGCGCCGCTCCCTCACGTGGTGATCGAGGGCTTCGGTTGCGAGCTTCCCGCGTCCTACGTCGCGGCGATGGCGACCGCCGCCACGCCGCCACTGTGGGTCGTCCTCGAGTACCTCTCGGCGGAGCCGTGGATCGATGCATCGCACGGCCTGCCCTCGCCGCATCCGCGGCTGCCCCTCACCCGCTGGTTCTGGTTTCCGGGCTTCACGTCCAGCACCGGGGGCCTGCTGCGCGAGCGCGACCTCCTCGCCCGGCGCGACGCCTTCCGTGCGCAGCCGGCGCAGCGCACGGCGATGTGGCGAGCGCTCGACGTGACACCCCCGCCCGGCGCGTTCGCGGTGAGCCTCTTCTGCTATCCCAACCCGGCGCTCACCGCGCTGCTCGACACGTGGGCCGACGGCGACGAGCCGGTGGTGTGCGCGGTGCCCGAAGG
>CAZUGY010000095.1:0-16396 GCA_964620265.1 uncultured Alcaligenaceae bacterium | reverse complement strand
TGTTCGTGCCCATCGACGTGCTGGTGCCGATCCTCGACGACATGGTGAAGACGGGTCGCTCGGGCCGTCCGCCCCGGCCGTGGCTCGGGCTTTATGCCAGCGAGGATAACCAGAAGATCGTGGTGGGCGGTGTGGCCGAGGGTGGGCCGGCACAGCGCGCCGGCGTAAAGCAGGGCGATCACATCGTCGCGGTGGCGGGCCAGCGCGTGGCGTCGCTGGCCGAGCTGTATCGCAGCATGTGGAAGCTGGGGCCGTCGGGCACGGAGATCCCGATCACCGTCACGCGCTCCGGGGCCACGGTGCCGTTGACGGTCAAGTCGGCGGATCGCTTGGATTTCCTGAAGAAGCCGTCGCTGCAGTAGCGTCGGACATTGGATCGCGGCTCGTTCCAGGCGCGACCCGATTCCGGCAGCCGCGATGCGCCACGAGCGGCGCGCCGTCGAAGGCTCCTGTGCCCCGTTGTCGCTACGCCCCGGCCTTGCCGAGATACGCCTGCGCGAGCGCGGGATCGCGGGCGACCTCCGCCGCGCTGCCGGCGAGCACGATGCGTCCCGATTCCATCACATAGGCGCGATCGGCCACCGCGAGCGCGAGCGCGGCCATCTGGTCCACCAGCAGCAGCGACATACCTTCCTGCCGCAGCGAGTCGAGGGCGGCGAAGAGCTCCGCGATGATCTTCGGGGCGAGTCCCAGCGAGGGCTCGTCGAGGAGGAGCAGCGTGGGCCTGGCCATGAGGCCGCGCGCCACCGCGAGCATCTGCTGCTCGCCACCGGAGAGCAGTCCTGCGCGTTGCCCGATGCGCTCGCGCAAGCGGGGGAACCGCACGAGCATCGCCTCGACGTCCGCGTCGAGGCTCACGCCGCCGCGGCGAAAGCCCCCAAGTTTCAGGTTATCGCGCACCGACAGCTCCGGAAACACCTGGCGGCCTTCGGGCACGAGGATGAGGCCGTGCGCTACGGTCGCGCGGCTGCCCGCGGACACGAGGTCGCGGCCGTCGAAGTTGAGGGCGCCTTGCACCGGGCGGTGCAGCCCCGCGAGCACGCGCATCAGCGTCGACTTGCCGGCGCCGTTGGCCCCGAGGAGGGCCACGACCTCGCCGCGACGCAGCGCCAGCGTGACGTCGTTCAGCACGGGCGCGGCGCCGTAGCCTGCCGACAGGCGTGCCACGCCGAGAAGTTCTGGCGAGGTGGACGGCGGACGCGCCGACGGCGGCAGCGCGTCGTTCTCACCTGCCTCGCCGAGATACGCGCGCCGCACCGCCGGATCGGCACGGATCGCTGCGGGCGCGCCCTGCGCGATTGCCTTGCCCGCATCGAGCACCGTGATGGCATCGCAAACTTCCATCACGAGCGCCATGTCGTGCTCCACCAGCACCACGCCCACGCCTTCGCGGGCGATGGCGCGCAGCAATGTGGCGAGATGCGCCTTGTCCTCGCGCGCGAGACCCGCGGCAGGCTCGTCGAGCAGCAGGATCGACGGCGCGCCCGCGAGCGCCCGCGCGATCTCGGCCAGGCGCCGATCGACATGCGGCAGGTCGGCGGCGCGCACATGGGTGTCGCCGCGGAATCCGCAGAAGCGCAGCAGCGACGCCGCATGCGCGCGCACCTGCGGACTGCGCAGGCGTGCCGCTGCGAGTGGCCCGCCGAGCCTGCCGTGCAGCGCGCCCAACGCCACGTTGTCGATCACGTCGAGCGAGCCGAAGAGCTGCGTGGTCTGGTACGTGCGGGCCACACCCGCGCGCGCGATGCGGAACGACGCGCCATGCGTGAGCGTCTCGTCGCCGAGCCGCACGCTGCCGGCGGAAGAACGATAGAAGCCGGCCAGGATGTTGAGCGCCGTGGTCTTGCCCGCGCCGTTGGGACCGATGAGACCCACGATGGTGCCGGGCTCGACGCGCAGCGAGAGGCCGTCCACGGCGCGCACCCCGCCGAAGGCGAGTGCCAAGTCGTGCGCCGCGAGGGCGCGAGCGCGGCCCTGCACGGCGTGCGCGATCCGGGCCGTTCCCGCGGTCGTGTCGACAGGGGGTGGCGGAGGCACCGCCCGCACGCGGCGCGCGATCGCCTGCACGACGCCCACGATGCCATTGGGTGCCACCCACAGCACCACCAGCAGCAGCGTGCCGAAGAAGAGCAGCCGGTACTCCTCCAGCGCCGACAGCGCCTCGGGCAGGAGCCCCACCACGAATGCGCCTGCCACCGGTCCCGCCACGGTACCCGCACCGCCGATCATCACCACCAGCACGAAGAGGATCGACTGCAGGAAGCCGAACGAGCTCGGGGTGACGAAACCCGACAGCGGCGCGAAGAGACCGCCCGCGAGGCCCGCGAGCGCCGCCGATACGGCAAAGGCCACGGTCTTCACGCGCACCACGTCGATGCCGATGGACGCCGCGGCCGTCTCGCTGTCGCGTCCCGCGCGCATCGCCGCGCCCCACGTCCCGCGGGAGAGCACCGCGAAGAGCGCGACGACGACTCCCGCCGCGACGATCGCGAGCATCGCGACGCTGCGCTCGCTGCCGTCCATGCCGGGGAGCGCCGGCCGCGGCAGGTTCATGATGCCGTTCTGCCCGCCGGTGAGGCCACGCATCTCCACCGCGGCATGCTCCACGATGAGCCCGAAGGCGATCGTGACCATCGCGAGGTACGGCCCGCGCACCCGCAGCGCCGGCTGCGCGACGAGCACGCCCATCACGCCCGCGAGCAGCGTCCCCGCGAGCCACGCCACGCCGAACGGCAGTCCCGCGCGCGTGGTGAGGATGGCCACGGCATACGCGCCGATCGCATAGAAGCCCACATGGCCGAAGGACACCTGTCCCGTGAGCCCGATCAGCACGTTGAGTCCCACGCCCACGATCGCGAGCAGCGCGACGTTGGCGAGCACGAACACGTAATAGCCATTCACGGTGGCCGCCGCCAGCAGGCACGCCACCAGGAGCGCCGCGCCGAGCAGCGCGCCGGCGATCGCGCGCGCGCTCAAACCTTGCGCACGCTCGCGCGTCCGAAGAGGCCCTGCGGACGCCATGCCAGGGCGGCGATCACGAGCGCAAAGGTGATGATCTGCGTGTAGCCCGAGCCCAACCCCGCGGTCACGAGCGCCTCCACCACGCCGAACACGAGTCCCGCGACCATCACGCCCCAGGCGTTGGTGATGCCGCCCAGGATCGCCACGGCGAAGGCCTTGAGGCCGAAGAGCGTGCCCATGTCGGAGTGGATGTTGAAGAGCGGCGCGATCATCACGCCCGCGATGCCCGCGAAGAGGGTGGACACGGCGAAAGCCGCCATCACCACGGCGGCGATCGGAATGCCCATGAGCCGCGCGGCATCGCGGTTCTGCACGACGGCGATCATCGCGGTGCCATAGCGCGTGCGCCGCGATACGAGGTGCAGCGCGGCGGCGAGCGCCAGGCCCACGATGGGGATGAGGATCTGCAGCGCCGAGACGCGCACGTCGCCGACGTCGTACATCGTGGTGGCGAGCGGCGAGGCGAGGCTGCGCGGCTCCTTGCCGAAGGTGAAGAGGAAGATGTTGTCGAGCACGATCCCGAGCGCCACCGTGGCCATGAGCCACGCATCGGAGCCGCGCTTGACGAAGGGCCGTACCGCGAGGAATTCAACCACGCAGCCGTAGAGCGCGCAGAGCAGGAGCACCGGGACCAACGCCACGGCGAACGGCCAGTGCCAGAGCTGCACGAAGGCGAAGGCCAGCACCGCGCCGAGCGTGAGCGAGCTCCCCTGCGCGAAGTTCACGGTCCCGGAGACCGCATAGGTGACGTAGAAGCCCAGGGCCAGGAGCCCGTACATGCTCCCGAGCCCCAGGCCGCTGACGAGGGCGGCGGACAGCATCGCGTTTCCTACGTGCGCAGCGCTCGTGTCATGCCGTTCAATTCGAGGCCGCGACCGGGAGGATGCGGTTGTCGATGAACTGCGCCCACACGTAGTCGTTGGGGCCGAGCGCATCGTGCGTACCCGCCGCGAACGGCTTGTTGTACGTCTTGATGAGGCCGGCGTAGGTGGGCAGCGCGTAGAAGGCCTGGCGGATCTTGTCGCCGTCGGTCGACTTGGCCGTCTCGATCGCGAGCGCCGCCAGCATCGTGGCGTCGTACGCGTTGGCGACACCGACCGCGGGCGTCACGTCATCCGGGCCCTTGATGTCGGGGTACTTGGCCTTGAGCGCCGTCATGACCTTCTCACCGACCGGCGTGGGCTTGCCGAAGAAGCTGTACGTCTGTACGAAGTGCACGTCCTTGGCGTTGGGCCCTGCGAGCTCGGTGAAGCGGCCGCCAGCCGGTCCCCAGTGCGACACGATCGGCACTTTCCAGCCCATGCGGTCGAGCGACTTCACCACCTGCGCCGACGGTCCCACGTTGCCCACGAGGAAGAGCACGTCGGCGCCGGAGTTCTTGAGGCGCGTGAGCTGCGGTACGACATCGACGTCGTTGCCCTCGAATTTCTCGATGCCCACGGCCTTCATGCCCTTGGCATTGAGCGCGGCGGTGAGCCCCTTCTCGTTGCTCTCGCCCCAAGGATTGTTCACGAGGATCATGCCGGGCTTGCTCGACTTGAAGTTCCTGATCGCGTAGTCGAGCATGGCCTTGTCGACGATCTCGTCGACCGCCGATACCCGGAACACGAAGTTGGGATTGGCGCCGTTCTGCGTGATCGGCGTGCCCGCGGCCCAAGGACCCATGAACGGGACCTTCTCCTGGTTGGCGATGGGCACGATCGCCATCGACACCGGCGTGTCGAGCCCGCCGAAGAGCACCGCGACCTTCTCCTTGTAGATGAGCTCGCGTGCGGCGGTGACACCCTTGGCCGGATTGGCCTCGTCGTCGCGGCGGACGAGCTCCAGCGGACGGCCCATCACGCCGCCCTTCGCATTGATCTCGTCGATGGCGACAGTCATGCCGCGGGTGATGGATTCACCGGCGCGTGCCGACTGGCCGGACAACGCGGTCACGAGGCCGATCTTGATCGGATCGGCGGCGAGCGCGGCGAACGGGACGCCGGCCGCAAGGGCCGACGCGAGCACCGCGGTGGAAAGGAAACGGCGACGTTGCATGGTCATGGGGACTCCCGGCGGTCGGATGGGTGGCCTGCGTTGCTCGCGAACGTGCGCGCGGCAAGGCAGGTGCGACGCGGAAGCCTTTGCAAGCGGCGTGCCATGCATGGCGAAAGGGTGGCGTAACCTGCTGTCGACACCGGTTCTTCCCTCTTGTCGACAATCCGGCATATAGTTTGCACACGATGAACGACATGTCTTGTCGACAAGATTCCCGCGCCGAAGCGGTGCGAAAAGGCGCGTGATGCCCGCTCCCGTGCCCCAAAGCGATGCGGAGCCGTTCGTGCCTCCGCGCACGCATGGCCGCTTCGACTACGTGCCCATCACGACGCGGCCACGCTATCGCTGGCCCAACGGCGCCGGCCTCGCGGTGTACATCGGCTTCAATGTCGAGCACTTCGCCTTCGGCGAAGGCATGGGCGCGCAGCTCGGCGCCACGACGGGCGGCGTGGACGTGCTCAACTGGTCGTGGCGCGAGTACGGCAATCGCGTGGGCGTGTGGCGCTGCCTCGCCGAATTCGATCGCCTGGGCCTGCGCGTGGCCGCGCTCCTCAACACCGCGCTCGTCGACCATGCGCCGGAGGTGGTGGCGGCCTTCGCGGCGCGCGGCGACGAGATCGTCGCGCACGGGCACACCAATGCGCACGCGCAGGGCGACTTCAACGAGGCCCGGGAGCGTGCGTTGCTCGTGCATTGCCGCGACACGCTGCTGCACGCCACGGGTCGCGAGCCGCAAGGGTGGCTCTCGCCCTGGATCGCCGAGAGCGAGCTCACGCCCGATCTCCTCGCCGAGACCGGTTACCGTTACACGCTCAACTGGTCCCACGACGACCAGCCCACCCGGATGGCCACGCGCAGCGGTGCCGCGCTGTGGTCGATTCCCTATCCGCAGGAGTTGAACGACATCCCGATGATCGCCGGCCGGCGCATGGAGGCGCCGGCGTTCGCACGCATGATCGTCGACCACTTCGACGAGATGCTCGCCGACGCGCAGCGCGAGCCGCTGGTGATGGGCATCGCGCTGCATCCGTACCTCGTGGGCCAGCCCCATCGGCTGCGTGCGCTGCGTGCGGCGCTGGAGCACGTCGCGCGGGCCCGAGACGCGGGCGCGATCTGGCTCACCACGCCCGGCGAGGTCTGCGCGCACGTCCGTGCGCTACCCGCGGAGCGCCTGCCGTGAAGGGCGGACGCAAGGCGGTGGCGGCGGCGTCCCCGCCGGAGGACGACGCCACGCGCATCTACCGCACGATCTTCGAGGCGGTGATGAGCCAGCGCCTGGCGCCGGGTACGCGGCTCGCCGAGGTGGCGCTGTGCGAGCTCTTCGGCGTGGGGCGCACGGTGGTGCGCAAGGTACTGCAGGAGCTGGCGCACGACCATATCGTCGACTTGAAGCCTAACCGTGGCGCCACGGTGGCCGCGCCCACGCCCGAGGAGACGCGCGAGATCTTCGCCGCGCGCCGCGCGCTCGAGGCCGTGCTGCTGCCGATGGCCATGGCCCATGCCACGCGCGCGGACTACGCGGCATTGAAGCGGCAGCTCCGCGAGGAGCACGACGCCATCGACACCGCCGACCAGCCGGCGTGGGCGCGCCTGGCGAGCGCCTTCCACCTGCGCATCGCGCTGCTGGCCGGCAATCGCATCCTGCAGCAGTACCTGGCCGAGCTCGTCTCGCGCTGCTCGCTCATCGTGGCGCTCTACGAGCCGCCGGGCGACGCCGCCTGCGAGCACGACGAGCATGCACGCGTGGTCACGCTGATGGAGCGTGGCGATGTCGCCGGCGCGGTGGCGCTCATGAACGAGCACCTCGCGGACCTCGAGCGCCGCATCGACCTCTCGCGCGGCCGCGACGCCGCCGATCTCGGCCGCATGCTGGGCCTCGGCGGCGAGGCGTCGCCATGACGCAGTTCGTCGACTTCGCAGCCATCACCGAGCACCAGCGCTACAAGCTCATGGCGAGCCTCATCGTGCCGCGGCCCATCGCGCTCGTCACCACGCTTTCCGAGGGTGGCGTCGTGAATGCCGCGCCGTTCTCGATGTTCAACATGCTGGGCGAGGAGCCGCCGATCGTGATGATCAGCGTCAATCGCCTGCACGACGGCGCGCAGAAGGACACGGCCGTCAACATCGCGCGCACGCAGGAGTTCGTGGTGCATCTCGCCGACGAGGCCATCGCGCAGCAGATGCACGACTGCGGCGAGCGCGTGCCCGCGCACGTGAGCGAGGTGGCGAGGGTGGGGCTCACCACGGCGCCGTCCACGTTCGTGGCGCCGCCGCGGATCGCGGAGGCGCCGGTGGCCTTCGAATGCCGGCTGTGGGAGACGCTGACCACCGAGAGCCGCCAGATCTTCATCGGCCGCGTGCTCGCGCTGCATGCGCGCGACGGGCTCATCGATACCGACGCCTGGCGCGTGCGATTGCAGGAGTACTTTCCCGTGGCGCGTTTCGGCGCGAGCTTCTACATCCGAACGCGTGATCGCTTCGCCATGGAGGCGGCGCAGGCACCTGCGGTCACGGCCATCGACGAGATGTAGGCGCTTTTGCTTTCCGGGAGGCATATCGATACCATCGATGCCCGACTGCCTCCCCTGTCCTTCCACGTGCCTGATTGCGTCATCGCCGGACTCCTCGCGGCCTTCCCGCGCGTATGACGAGCATTGCCACCCTCGCGCGGCGCGCCCCCACGCCGGGCTCCGCCATCGCCATGATCGTGGGCGCGATGGCATGCTTCTCGATCTCCGACGCGCTCGCCAAGTACCTCACCGGCTTCCTGCCGATCGTGGTGATCGTCTGGATCCGCTACCTGGCATTCGTGGTCACGCTCTCGCCTCTCCTGCGACGGGGCCGTGGCGTTCTGCGCACGAAGCGTCCGTGGCTGCATCTGGTCCGTGCCATCGCGCTTGCGTCGTCGGCGGCGTTCTTCATCATGGCGCTGCGCGTGCTCCCGATGGCGGAAGCCACCGCACTCGTGTTCGCCTCGCCGCTCTTCGTGACGGTGCTCTCCGCGTGGATCCTGAACGAGCACGTGGATCGCGTGCGCTGGCTCCTCGTGGCCGTGGGCTTCGCGGGCGTGGTGATCGTCATGCGGCCGGGCTCCGCGGCGTTCCAGCCGGCGGCGATCCTGCCGATCTGCTCTTCCATCGCGTGGGCAATCGCGGTGATCTGCACGCGCAAGCTCACCTCGCATGACGGCGTGGAGACGACGCTCGTCTACTCCGGGCTCATCGGCTTCGCGCTGCTCACGATCGTGGGACTGCCGCAGATCGTGGTGCCGCCGCCGGAGGCGCTCTGGGCGGCGCTCGGGATGGCGGTGGTATGGAGCGCGGCGCAGTGGCTGTCGGTGCATGCCTACCATCGGGGCAATGTCTCGGTGCTGGCTCCGTTCTCCTACAGCCAGCTCCTGTGGTCCACGCTCATCGGCGTGCTCGCCTTCCGGCACGTGCCGGATGCCGCCACGTTCGCCGGCATCGCGACGATCCTGGCGTGCGGCGTGGTCGCCGTGTGGTGGAGCACGCGCGACGCCGCGGAGCCGGAGCGCCCGGGCTGAGAAAGCGCGGGGTGAGGTCCTGCGCGTGGCCGCGGCCGCGTCCCGCTACAATCTCCGCCCGTGTCCGCCTATCCGCACCTCCTCTCGCCGCTCGATCTCGGCTTCACGACGCTCCCCAACCGCGTGCTGATGGGCTCGATGCATACGGGCCTCGAGGAAGCCGCCGACGGCTACGCGCGCATGGCCGCCTTCTACGCCGAGCGCGCGCGCGGCGGCGTGGGCCTCATGGTGACCGGCGGCATCGCGCCCAACTTCGTGGGCCGCCTCGAGCCCAAGGCCTCGCAGCTTTCGTTCCCGTGGCAGGTGGGGCGGCATCGCATCATCACGGAGGCCGTGCACGCGGAGGGCGGACGCATCGCGATGCAGATCCTGCACGCCGGCCGTTACGCGTATCACCCGCTCGCGGTGGCGCCGTCGTCGTCGAAGTCGCCGATCAGCCCGTTCCGCGCGCGCGGCATGACGGGGTGGGGCGTGCGCCGCACGATCGCGGCCTACGTCCGCTGCGCACGCCTGGCGCGTGAGGCCGGCTACGACGGTGTCGAGGTCATGGGCTCCGAGGGCTACCTCATCAACCAGTTCGTCGCCCCCCAGACCAACCACCGCGACGACGACTGGGGCGGCGACTTCGCCCACCGCATCCGCTTTCCGCTCGAGATCGTGCGCCGCACGCGCGAGGCGGTGGGCCGCGATTTCATCATCATCTATCGCCTCTCGATGCTGGATCTCGTGGAAGGCGGCAGCACGTGGGACGAGGTGGTGCGGCTGGCCAAGGCCATCGAGGCCGCGGGCGCCACGATGATCAACACGGGCGTGGGCTGGCACGAGGCGCGCATTCCCACCATCGCCACCATGGTGCCGCGCGGCGCGTTCGCCTGGGTCACGCGCCGCATGCGCGGCGAGGTCGGCATCCCGCTCATCACCACCAATCGCATCAACGATCCCGCGACCGGCGAGGCGATCCTCGCGCGCGGCGATGCCGACATGGTGTCGATGGCGCGACCGTTCCTCGCCGATCCCGCCTTCATGCGCAAGGCTGCGGCCGGACGCGCCGAGGCGATCAACACCTGCATCGGCTGCAACCAGGCGTGCCTCGATCACATCTTCGAGCGCGAGATTGCCACCTGCCTCGTCAATCCCTTCGCGTGCAACGAGACGGTGCTGACCGTGGAGCACGCTGCGCAGCCGCGCCGCGTGGCGGTGGTGGGCGCGGGTCCCGCGGGCCTCGCCGCCGCGGCCACCGCGGCGGAGCGCGGCCACGCGGTCACGCTTTTCGATGCGGCGACCGAGATCGGCGGCCAGTTCAACCTCGCGCGGCGCATTCCCGGCAAGGAGGAGTTCGCGGAGACGCTGCGCTATTTCCGCACGCGCCTCGCCGAGCTCGGCGTGGCGCAGCGCCTGGGACGGCGCGTGAGCATCGCCGACCTCCAAGGCTTCGATGACGTGCTGCTCGCCACCGGCATCGTCCCGCGCGTGCCCGACATCCCCGGCATCGACCACCCCAAGGTCGCGACCTACGTCGATATCGTCAACGGCAGCAGGGAGGCGGGCGCCACGGTCGCGATCGTGGGCGCCGGCGGCATCGGCTTCGATGTCGCGGAGCTCCTCACGTCGGGCAACGCGCCCGACGGCCACGCGAGCGACGGCGCCACCGACGATCCCGCGATCGTCGCCTTCCGCGAGGAGTGGGGCATCGACGCCACCTATGCGCAGCGGGGCGGCCTGGGCTCGGCGCACGAGCCCGCGCCCCCGCGCAAGCTGTGGCTCCTGCAGCGCAAGCAGGAGAAGGTTGGCGCGGGGCTTGCCAAGACGACCGGCTGGATCCGCCGCGCGGTGCTGAAGCGCCGCGGCGTGGGCATGCTCGCCGGCGTCGCCTACGACAAGATCGACGATGCCGGCCTGCATGTACGCGTGGATGGCACGGCGCAGGTGCTCGCGGTCGACACCATCGTGATCTGCGCGGGCCAGGAGCCACAGCGCGAGCTCGTGGCGGGTCTTACCGCTGCGGGGCGGTCATATCACCTCATCGGCGGCGCCGATGTCGCTGCCGAGCTCGACGCGCGACGGGCGATCGCGCAGGGGACGCGCGTCGCGCTCGCGCTGTGAATGCGCCGGAACGGGCGGACGTCGCACCGGAGAAGACGGCGAAGCGCGATCGACGCGCGCTGAACGCTGCCACGGGTGCGCTTCTTGCTCCGGTGTATCGTGCGAGGCGCGACGCGGCCGCAGGGTGCGACCGTACGCCTCGCATTCGTCAGGGAGGATCGAACATGTGCATCTCGTGTGGTGACTCGCGCCATCGTCCGGCGCTGACCCGCCGCGGCTTCATGGCCACCGGTGGTGCGCTTGCGCTGGGCGCCCTGGCGTCGTCGCAGCGCGCCTTTGCGGCGGATCCGCCCAAGCCCGGCGCGGCGCCACCACCCAATGCCATTGCGCCCGCCGCCGCCCTGAAGCGCCTGATGGAAGGCAATGCGCGCTACGCCGCCAACACGCCCCATCAGCGCGACTTCTCCGCCACCCGCGCGGCGCGCGCGCGGGCCCAGTACCCCATCGCCGCCATCCTTTCCTGCGCCGACTCGCGCGTGGCACCCGAGCTGCTGTTCGACCAGGATCCCGGTGACCTGTTCGTGGTGCGCGTGGCGGGTAACGTGGTGAGCCCCGACCTCCTCGCCTCGATCGAGTACGGCGTGCAGTTCCTGGGGGCCCCGCTCGTCATGGTGCTGGGTCATTCGGGGTGCGGCGCGGTCGATGCCGCGATCAAGGTCGTGCAGTCGAAGGCGGTGCTGCCCGGACACCTGCCCGAGCTCATCGCCGCCATCAAGCCCGCGGCCGTGATTGCCGGACGGCTCGCTCCCCACGACACGCTGAACTACGCGATCGCCGAGAACGTGCGCCGCCAGGTGGCCCGCCTCGAAGCCTCGCCGCCGATCGTGCAGAAGCTCCATCGCGAGAAAAGGATCGACATCGTGGGTGGGGTGTACGACATCGCGACGGGGAAAGTCGCGGCGGTTTGAAGCACGCCACCCGCGCGGTGCGCGCCGCGATCGCAGCGCTGCGCGCCGCCCCCGCGGAGCGGCAACGCCGCTGCGCCTGGCTCGCGCTCGCGGTCGCGGTCCACGTGCTCCTCTGCTTCGTGTGGCGCGCCGACGTCTTCCACGACGCGACCCACGTCTACCTGCCGTACGCGCGGCGGCTCCTCACCGAAGGCATCGGCTTCCTCGGCGCCGAGCAGTCGGTATGGACGCCATTCGTGGCCTACGGCTTTCCTGCGCTGCTCGGTGCCAACGCGACGGCCGTGATGGCCGTGGACCTCGTGCTGTCGTCGGCGGTGGTGGTGATGGTGTACGCCATCGCGGCCTCCGCGCACTCGGCGCGTGCCGGGCTCTGCGCGGCCTGGATCTATGCCGTGTCGCCGGCGGTAGCGCAGATCGTCCTCAACGTCTCCACCGAGATCCCGTACCTATTCCTGTGCGCGCTGTGGCTGTGGGCATTCACGCGGCTCGAGGATTCGCAACGGCGGCGCTATGCGTGGATCGCCGGCGTGGCGCTCGCGCTCGCCACCAATACGCGCGGGTCGATCCTGCCGTTCGTGTATGCGAGCGCAGCGATCGCCTGGCTCGCGAGCCTGCGCAGCGGTCCTCACCGCCGCACGTGGACGCACCTGGCGCTCGTCCAGGGCATCGCCGCGGGACTCGTGACGCTCGTCATCGCCAAGAACTGGATCCTCTTCGGCCTGCCGCAGATCGCCACGGGCGGCGGCAACGCGCTCTACCTCGGCACCCACACGCTGACCGGTGGCTACGAGCCCTTCCACGGCGGGCTCTTCTTCGACGTGGGCAGCGTCACGCACGGCACGCACCTGTCGATCGAGGCCGACCGGGCGCTGGGCAGCGCCGGCCGCCGGATGCTCGAGGCGCAGCCCCTCGCACAGACCGCCGCGAACTATTGGCGCAAGCTCGGCGCCTTCCTCTTCTATGCGAACGTGGTGCTGGAGGACAGCCTGTTCACGCTGCGCTCGTGGCGCATCGTCCTCATCACGCTCGCGGCTATCGCGCTCGTGCGCGGCTGGCGCCATCCGGTGCTGCTGCTCGCGGCTGCCGTCACGGGCTACCAGGTGGCCGTGCACCTGCCGGTCGTGTACAACCCGCGCTATTCGGAAGGCTCGCTCGAGCTGTGGCTGGCCGTGCTCGGCGGTTGCGGCGCGGCGGTGGTGTCCGCCTGGCCGCGGCGCAGGCTCGCGCTGCTGGTGGTCGTGCTGGCCCTGGCGTGCTACGCCGGCAAGACGATCCGGCACCTCGAGGGAGCGGTCGCGCCGCTGCGCTTCTCGCCAATGGTGCCGCATCGCGTCGCGTGGGAGATGTCGGTGCCGGCGCCTGACGTGCCCGGAGCCGCGCGTGGCGCCGTGCTTTCGGCAGAGCGATCGTCGTTGCACATCGACGTGCCCGACGTCGAGGGCTTTGCCGGCAACGCCACCTACGGGTATCGCAACTTCTTCCTGATCCTCGATCTCGCCACACCGGAAGGCGCCGCGCGCTGCGCCAAGGGTCGGGTTTCCTTCGTGCCCGCGACGTTCGCCGGCAGCGAGGTTCCCGAGTCGTACTATCCCTTCCGCCTCGACACCGGTGTGGCGAAGCAGACATTCGCCTTCGGCATCGCGCGCGCGACGCACACCTGGAAGGCGCCGCTCAATGGCGCGGGCACGCTCACGCTCTCGTTCGACTGCGAGGCGGGCGCCGCGGTGCGCGTGGATCGCGTCGCGATCGCCGAAGCGACCTACGGCGAGGCGTATGGGCGCGACGCCGCGAGCGTGCCGGCGACCGCGGTGCCCATCGTCGAGTACCACCACGCGGGGCTCGGCCGCTACTTCATCACGTGGATCCCCGAGGAGATCGCGGCGCTCGATGCGCAGGCGGGACCCCGCGGCTGGGTACGCACGGGCGAGACGTTCCGCGGCTTCGACCTCCCCACGCGGGAGCGCTGGCCGCTGTGCCGCTTCTACATTCCGCCGGAGCTCGGCAACGCGCACTTCGTGGGCTTCGGCCCGGCCGAGTGCGAGGCTGCGGAGCGGCTCAATCCTCGGTATCTGCGCGAGGCGCGCGACGATCCCGTCTACCTGGGGCGCCCGCAGGACGGACGCTGTCCGGCAGGCACGCGCGCGGTGTACCGCCTGCGTGGCGGCGATGCGGCGCAGGGACAGCGGTTTGCCACCAGCGCCGCGATACGCGATGCGATGCTGGCCAGGGGATGGATCGCGGAGGGTCCGAAGGCGAACACTGCAACGATGTGCGCGGCCGATTGAGATCGCGACGGCGGCGCCGTTGCGAGCGTCCGGGCGACGCTCACTCGGCCTTGCCCATCACCTCGATGGTGAGCTTCACGAGACGGGCCAGCGCCTCGACGTCGGGGATCGCGTCCTCGGTGACCCCGATGGCGCGCAGGTAGGTGGCGCCGGCGCGCAAGGCGCGGGCGCGTGTCTCCAGCGGAAGCGCGCCGTAGCGCGGGCCATACGCCAGGCGCAGCGCGTCGGTGAGCGCCAGCGAGAGCTTCTCCTGCAGGAGCGATCCCGTCGGATCCTCGAGGCGCATCACGCCCTGGCCGGTGAGGAGCCAGTGCAGGTTGATGTGGTGCACTTCGGCGAGCCGCAGCAGGTAGTCCTGCGTGGCGGAGTCGCGCCGCTCGGCATTGGCCACGGTGTTCTCGTGCACGCCGAGGGTTTCGGCGAACGCCTTCTGCGTGTGCGCACCGCGCACGAGGCGCAGTCGCTCGCCGAGGGTCACGCGGTTCCCCGGGTGCTGGAGCGCGTACAGGGCCTGTCAGATCGTGTGTGTTGCATTTTCGTCACGCGGGGTCCGTCGAGTTGGATTTTCCGCTTGCGCCGCGGCGCGTGCGAAGTCTATCATCGACCCATCATTTCTCCCGTGGGCGTCCCCGCACTTTCTCCGATGAGCTTCTCGATGCGACAACCCGAATGCATTTGCCTGGCGTCCACGACGCCGGCGGCTGCCATTCGCGTCGCCATGTCGGGCAAAGCCATGCATTGGAACAAGCGCGCACCCGCCCGCGGCGTCGTCAACGTCTTTGATTTTTTGCCGGTCACCGCCGGCACGCTGACGACGCCGTAATCCTCCCGACCGGAAGCTGTTCCGCCGGAAGGAGAGGCGGAACAGTCGGAAGGTCGCAGCAGTACCGCTCCCTCTGATCGTTACGCCGCCCGCGTGAGGTATTTCGCACGCGCCCGCCCGTTTTCGGGCGCGCGCCCAGGCGAGGAAAGGAGCGTGACCGCATGAAGAACCGAACCCCGACCCCCGCCCGTCGATCCGGGATGGCGCGCGTGCACCACCGCGCGAGCTTCCCGCATGTCAGCGAGTGCTTCGATCGGCTGGCCGCCTGGCGCGGCGGGTCGCAGGCACCGGCGCCCATGCGAGCCGACGGCGCACGAACGGCCCACGCTTCCACCGCGGGAGATGCGATGACGTAGCGCAGCACCTGCCATCGGAAGCCTCCGGCCACCGCCACGGGATGAATGTTGCCCGTAGGAATAATAATTGACGGCAATGAGGCACACGAAATGGCAAGCAATGGATTGGGAATGCTCGAGGAGCTTCGCCGTCCCTATGGGCGGGAACACTGGGAGCTCATCAAGTCGGGCCGCGAAGGCTCGTACTGGCAGGCGGCGGACGGTCTCATCGTCCGCCTGGCGGTCGCGGAGTCGGTGCACCAGGCTGATAACCTGGGACGCCTGCTCCTCGACCTCGCGGTGAAGTACGCCGCGGGGAAGTAGGGCGGTAAGCCGGAAAGCGGGGAGGCGGTGGCGAGAAGCCGCGCTCCTCCGCAACCGGTGTTCGACCGGCGGGCCGTGTGGCACGCCGGAACGCAACAGTGAAACGGATGCCGGAAGGCGCCGTCCGGGCCGTCCCCCAGGACTTCGGACGCGAGCCATCCCCGTCCGCCGCCATGTACAGGCGGGGAGGTGCACCTATGAATGCATCAGGAGAACGGTGCTAGCACCGGGCAAGACCGGCGATTTCGAAGGCTGTGCGCGGCCTTCCCAACCGACCATCGGGATCGCCGCCCCTTCGCGTTGTTGCACGGATGGGGTCGAGCGTTACGGACAACCCGGCGGGAACCCTCCCGCCGGGCCGTGACGAAAGCGCAACGCGGGCTCAAGGGTCCGCCACGGCCGCAATGCGGCCCCGCGCGAAAATCGCGCGGTTGATGCATACTTTGTGCCATCGCACTGCAGCGCGTGCACTTCGCCAACGCTCACATGGAACCGCTCGTCCTGACCGTCGACATGGCGGGCCTCCCGCAGGCCTGGGTGGCCCTCGAGGAGGCCATCACCTATCACGCGAAGCAGATGGTGGCGTGGTCGATAGGACGGGAAGTGCGCGAGTTCCGCGGCGGCTGGCAGCGCAACGGCGAGCGCTCGCGCCTTGCCACCAAGTCCATCCTCGCGATCAAGGGGACGGGCGCCGGCGCGCACATCCACGCGCCGAGCCTCACCAACTCCATGCTCTTCGCCCGCGACCGGCAGCTCTGCGGCTACTGCGGCAAGCGCTTCCTCGTGCGCGACCTCTCGCGCGATCACGTGGTGCCGGTGTCGCGGGGCGGCCGCGACACGTGGACCAATACCGTGACCGCCTGTCGCAGCTGCAACACCCGCAAGGGCGGACGCTCGCCTGAGCAGGCGCACATGCCGCTGCTCTACGTTCCCTATGTACCCAACCGGCACGAGCATTTCATCCTGCGCAACCGGAGGATCCTCGCCGACCAGATGGAGTATCTGCTGGCGGGGGT
>CAZUGY010000094.1:0-16490 GCA_964620265.1 uncultured Alcaligenaceae bacterium | reverse complement strand
CGCGAGACGTATCTCGTGAACAAGGCGGCCTACACGGAGCCAGCTCAGATCAGCGCGTCGCACATCCTGTTCGACACCACCAAGAAGAACACCTCGGCGGAGGCGCGCCGCAAGGCGGAGGAGGTCCGCGCGAAGCTCGTGGCCGGGGCTGACTTCGCCACGCTGGCCAAGGAGCTTTCCGACGATCCCGCCTCGGGGCAGGTCGGCGGACAGCTGGGGTGGTTTGCCGAGAAGCAGATGGACACGGCCTTTGCCGCGGCCGCCCTCGCGCTGCAGAAGCCCGGCGATCTCTCGCAGCCGGTGGAGTCGGTGTACGGCTGGCACATCATCCGTCTCGAAGGCAAGCGCCCCGGGAGGGTCCAGGCGTACGATGAGGCCAAGCCGAAAATCCTGGCGGAGCTCAAGCGACGCCACATCGAGCAAAGCCGCGAGGCCGCGATCGCCGCCATCCGCACCGATCCCAAGACCGAGCTCAACCAGCAGGCGTTCGACGCGCTCATTCCCAAGATCGACCCCGAAGCCATCCGGCGCGCGACGGAGGCGGCAAAACGCCTCTCGCCTGCGCCGGCCAAGTAGCACGTCCCCTCCGGGCAGGATCCAATCGCGAGTATCCTCGCGCGCATGCCACCGGCCACCTCCGCGCAGCGCGCCGTCGTGCCTGCGCCCTCATCGGGCGTGCGCGATCGCGCGCTGTTCGCCAACTTCCTCCGGCGTGAGCTCTTCTCGCGCTATCTCGGCAGCGTCACGGGCCTGGCGTGGGCATTCATTCACCCGCTCGTGCTGCTCATCGTCTATCACTTCGTCTTCACGATGATCTTCAAGGCACAGCGCTTCGGCAACGAGAGCTTCCTGGCCTTCGTGGCCGTGGCGTTGTGGCCCTGGCTCGCCGCGCAGGAGGCCATCCAGCGGGGCGCCACGAGCCTCGGCAGCTACGCCGGCATGATCCGCAAGGTGGCGTTCCCCCACGAGCTCGTGGTCTACGCCTCGGTGAGCGCCACGCTGCTCCTGCAGCTCGCCGGATACATCGCGGTGCTCGTGGCGCTGGTCGCCTGGGGCGAGCCGCTGCACCTGTCGGGCCTCGTCGTGGCGGTTCCGCTGTGGGGCGTGATGGCCCTCGGCGTGGTGGGCATCGCGCTCTTCTTCGCGGCGCTGCAGGTCTTCCTGCGCGACGTGGAGCACATCCTCATGCCCGCGCTGATGATCCTCATGTACCTCACGCCCATCCTCTATCCGCTGAAGCTCGTGCCCGAGTCACTGCAGGCCTGGGTGTCGCTCAATCCGTTCACGTGGCTCGTGGGGCGGTTGCGCAACGTCCTGATCGACGGCCGTCTCGCCCTCGAGTGGGGCGATGCGGTGGCGGTGGCGGTGGCGCTTGCCCTGTATTTCGGGGGGCGCTGGGTGTTCCGCCGGCTGTCGCCGCATTTCGAGGACTTCGTGTGAGCGCGGGTTCGGCGCCACTGCTGGCGCTCGACCATGTCGGCAAGGACTACGCCAAGGTCGAGTCACGCGGCGGGCAATTCCGCCTCGTGTGGGACCTCCTGCGCGGCCACGGCGCCGCGCACGTGTATCGCGCGCTCGACGACGTCTCGTTCTCGCTCCTGCCCGGCGAGTCGCTCGGCATCATCGGCGAGAACGGCGCGGGCAAGTCCACGCTCCTCAAGATCGTGGCGGGCGTGATGCCGCCCACGCGTGGCAGCGTGACCGTCAACGGTCGCGTGGGCGCGCTCCTCGAGCTGGGCTCCGGCTTCCATCCCGATTACACCGGCCTTGCCAACATCGCTCTCGCGGGTGCGCTGCTGGGTCTTTCCCCCGAGGAAATCGAGGGGAAGCGCGACGAGATCATCGCCTTCGCGGACATCGGCGAGCACATCCACGATCCGATCAAGCACTACTCGTCGGGCATGGTGGTGCGCCTGGGATTCGCGGTGGCCACCGCCCTGCGGCCGCACATCCTCATCACCGACGAAGTGCTCGCCGTGGGCGACGAGTCGTTCCAGAAGAAGTGCATCGCGTGGATGGAGGACTACCTCGCCGACGGCGGCACGCTCCTCCTCTGCTCGCACAGCATGTATCACATCCAGAAGCTCTGCCGGCACGCGCTCTGGCTGCGCGCCGGGCAGGTGGTGAGCTACGGTCCCGCCATGGACGTGACGCAGGCCTATCTCGCCTTCCACGAGGAGAAATCCGCCCGCGCGAAGACGCCGATCGATCCGAAGGTGGCGGCGACCGCGGGGGTCTACGCGGTGCAGTCGCTCGACCTCACCCCTGGTGACGTGCTCGCGCAGGGCGCCGACCTCGCGGTCGCGGGCGAGGTGTACTCGCCCGACGGCCGCGTGCCTGTCGTGCTGGTGGGCGTCGTGCGCGCCGACGGCACGCCGGTGTACGGTGTTGCCACCGACATGGATGGCGTCGTGCCGCAACGTCTTGCGAAGGACCGCTTCGCGTTCTCGCTGTCGCTTGCATCCCTGCCGCTGCTGCCCGGGAAGTACTTCGTGCGCGCGCATGCGCTCGATCCGGAAGGCGTGCGTCTCTTCGATCACGTCGAGCGGCCCCTCGTGATCACCGGCGACTCGCGCGAGATGGGCTTCGTGCGGCTGCCGCATCGGTGGGGCGCGCCCTCCGGGCAGTGATGGCGCGACGGCTTCCACACGTCGTGGACGTGGTGATTCCGCTCGCGGGCGCGCACGGTGAAGTGGCGGCACTCGTTGCGGGCATGCGCGACCTCGCCACGCCTTACCGCCTGCTGCTCGTGGACGAGGCCACGACCGAGTTGCGCCAGGGCGCGCTGCGCAAGCGGCTGGTCGCCAATGCCGGCGTCGAATGCCTCTGGCTGCGCTCGCGCGGGCGGGGCGTGCTGGCCGCGCTCGCGGCCGCCGCGGCGGAAGCTGCGGGCGACATCGCGCTCCTCGATCCGCGCGTGCGCGTGCCGGCGGACTGGCTCGATCGCCTGCGCCGGTGCATGGACGCGGATCCGCGCATCGGAATCGTGGGCACGTGGTCCACCGCGGACCGCGACGCGCCGGGATTCATGCAGCGCCTCGCACTCGGCGGCGTGTGGCATGCGCCCGACGTGGTGGATCAGGCCGTGGCACTTTCCGCCGTGCCGGTGTATCCGGACGCCGGGATCGTGGCGGGCCCCTGCGTTCTCGTGCGCCGCGCTGTCGTGGAGGCCGCGCGTTCCGCGGGACGAATGCACTCGTTCGCGGGGCTGTCGGCCTCCGCGCATGCGGCGGGTTTTCGCGCCGTGCTGGCCGACGACGCGGTCGCGCAGCACGTTCCGTATGGCTTCGACTGCGGCATCGTCGCGGACGACGACGTGGCCGTGGGCGCGGCATTGGCGGCCGTGGGCACGCGCGACCCCATCGGGCCGCTGCGCAACGTGCTCGCCACGACCCTCGCGATGCTCGAGCGCACCGACCTGCCGGGCATCCTGCACGTGGCCCATGCACGCGGCGGCGGCACCGAGCGCTACATCCGCGATGCGATCGCCGCCACTGCGGAGTCGCATCGCCACTACGTGCTGCGCATCCACGCCGATCGCTGGACGCTCGAGGACACGCGTGACGACGGCTTCACCGCCTGCGATTGGCCGCGGCAGGGCGCGCAGGCCGGCGATGCCTGGCTGCGCGACGTGTGTGCGTGGCTGCGCATCGACCTCGTGCACGTGCACAGCCTCGTGGGCAGTGGTGACGACTTCCTCGCGGCATTGCGCGAGGCGGCGGTGCCGTACCTGTATACGGCGCACGACATGTATGTCCCGTGTCCCACCGTGTATCTCATCGGAAGCGACGGGCAGTACTGCAATGCCACCACCGATCCCGGCACCTGCCGCGCCTGCCTCGGGCGCATGCCGGGCTTGTCGCAGATCGACATCGTGGCCTGGCGCGAGCGCCACGAGATCTTCATGAATGCCGCGCGGTGCGTCGTGGCGCCGTCGCAATGGGCCGCCGATACGCTGCGGGCGTATTTTCCCGACGCGCCGGTGCAGGTGATCGGGCACGGCGCGGGGGTGGCGGTCCACGACGACGGTGCGCCCATCGAGGCCCGTGAGCTGCCGCAGGACGCGCATCGCCACGTGGGGCTCCTGGGTGCCATCGGACCGGAGAAGGGCAGCCGGCGCATCGATGCGATGGCGCAGCGCATCCGCGAGCGTGGCCTGCCGTTGCGCCTCGTGGTGATCGGATACACCGACCACGAGTGCCGCTTCCAGTCGGAGGACCAGGTGCTCACGGTGCATGGACCGTATGCGCGGGGGAGCGTCGAGCGCCTCTGCGACCTGTATCGCATCGGCGTCGTGGCCTTTCCGTCGATCTGGCCGGAGACGTTCAGCTATACGCTGGGCGAGGCTTGGGGCGCCGGACGTCCCGTGCTGGTGCCGGCGCGCGGCGCGCTCGGCGAGCGCGTCGAGGCTGCGCAGGCGGGCTGGACGCTCGATGCCACCGCGTCCGTGGATGCGTGGCTCGATGCGCTGGTGGACATCACGGCACCCGAGCGCGCGGACGAGCTCGCCACGGTCGCGCAGCGTGCGCGCGCGGCGGCCGCGCAATGGCGCGCCGCGGACGAGCCGGCGATCGCGCTGTACGCGCAGATGGCAGTGCGTGGCGATGCGACGCCGCGTGCGTCCCATTCGCAGCATGCGATCCATGCGGCAGCATGCCGGGCGGAGGGTGTCGTGCCGCTGCCACCCGTCACCCCGCAGACCGGCGATACGCGTGTCGGGGCTGCCACCGAACCGCTGCCATCCATCGCGCGCTGGTGGCGCCGCTTGCGGGGAGTGGCATGAGCTGGTTTCGCCGGGACGGGCAGAGCGCGGCTTACGCCGGGACGTCACCGCCACCGGAGGTCCCGCCGGGCCGCGGCGCTCCGGCAGCCGACGAGGCCGGCGGCTTCTCGCTCCAGCACCTCGCGCGCCACAATCCGGGCCTCGCGTCGCGCTTCCTGTGGGGCACCAATGCTGCGCCGGCGACGCCTTCGCCGCTGTTCCTGCACCTGGGCTGCGGCGAGAACGTGATCGCAGGCTTCGTCAACCTCGATTTCATACCGCACGACGCGCGCGTGCACCGGTTCGAGCTCCTCGATCACTGGCCGGCGCAATGGGAGGGCCGCGCGGACGGCGTCTTCTCCGAGGACACGCTCGAGCATTTCTTCCACGGCGAGCAGGCCTACATCCTGTGCAATGCCAACCGCATGCTGCGTGAGGGCGCGGTGGCCCGCGTGCTGATGCCGAGCTACCCCAGGCTCGCCGACTATGGCGCGACGTTCAAGCCCGGTCCTGCCGACGTCATGCACTCCGCGTTCGGTGTGGAGACCGGTGCCGATGCCGTCAACATGGGCATGCGCTTTTCCGGGCACCGCTGGCTCCACGGGGAGGAGAGCCTCGCGGCACTCGCGGCGATGTGTGGATTCGCCGCGGAGCCCACGGCCTGCGCGACGTCGTCGGTGCGCGAATTCAACGGCATCAACCTGCGCGACGAATCGAGCTCGCTCTCCTTCGCCACCGACCTGCGCAAGCTGCGGCAGGTCGAGAAGCTGCGCCTCGAGCCCGCGAGTGTCGTCGACGCCACGCGCATCGAGGACCTTCCCGACGGCGCGGCGCTGTACCGCTCCGATGCCGCGCGGCCGATGGCCGTCTACTACCTGCCGGCACCGGTGGCCGCGGACGACTGCGCCTGCATCAACGTGCGCTCGGCCAACCTGTCGTCGTTCGAGGAGCACAACCAGAAGTGGCTGGTGCTCGACGAGGCGCGGCGCGACGACCAGTGGCACTTCGACGAGACGCTCAAGTCGCGTGCCTGCATGAACCTCGTCACGCGCAACCAGCTTCCCCTCCTGCTGCGCGGGCAGCAGGCATTCTCGCGGCTCGTGTTCTCGCCGGCCGCGCGAACGGGAGACTATTTCACGCTGGGCTGCGCCGAGGTCTACCGGCTCGCGCGGGCCGGGACTGCGGGCCCGATCGTCTAGAATCGGCGGCAGGCCTGCGATGACTTCCCAACTCGACTTCACCGGCGAGCGCTTCGTCCCCGGGATCCCCGGCGAGATCGCGCACGAGCACTGGCATCGCTACGCGTTCGCGCGGCGCTTCGCCACGGGCCGGCGCGTGCTCGACGTGGCGTGCGGGGAGGGCTATGGCAGCGCCCTGCTGGCGGCGGTCGCGCGCGAGGTCACGGGCGTGGACATCGCGCAGGAGGCGGTCGCCCACGCGACGCAGGCCTATCGCGACGTAGGCCATTTGCGCTTCGTGCGCGGCTCGGCTGCGGCGCTGCCCTTGCCCGATGCCAGCGTGGACATGGTGGTGTCGTTCGAGACCATCGAGCATCTTCCCCGCGAGGACCAGCCGCGCATGATCGCGGAGATCGCGCGCGTGCTCGCGCCCGACGGCATCCTCGTGCTCTCCGCCCCCAACCCTGTCGAGTATTCCGACGCGCGCAACTATCGCAACCCGTTCCACACGCACGAGCCCACGGGCGAGGAGTTGCGCGACCTGCTCCGCGGCGCGTTCCCTGCGCAACGGTGGTTCCACCAGCGGCGCTACTTCGGCTCGGCCATCTGGAGCGAGGCCGGTGGCGACGACGCGGCGGCCTGCGAGGCCTGGCAGGGCAATGGCACGGCGATCGCCAGGGCGGAGGTGCCGGCGGCGATGTACTTCGTCGCGATCGCCGCGCGGCACGGGCCGGCCTTGCCGGCGGACGTGGCGGGGCTCTCGCTCTTCTCGGATACGAACGACGCCGAGCTCGGGCGCCTCGACGTGCAGGCGGCGGAGGTCCTGCGCCTCGACACGCTCCTGCGCTCGCGCGACGAGTCGCTCGATCGCGCGACGCACCACATCCACCATCTCGAGGCCCTGGCGGCCGAGCGCGAGCGTATCGTGCAGGAGCGCGATGCGCAGTTGCGCGACGTGCACGAGGCGCTGGCGGCCAACGAGGCGCGGGCCCAGGGCGAGATCCAGGCGCTGCGGCAGCAGTGGACGCTGGTGCTGGCGGAGCGGGATGATGCGCGGTCGGCGCGCGAGGGCACGGTGGCGGAATTGCACGCCGCGCACAAGGCCGTCGATGCGTACCGGACCGAGAGCGAGCGCCTGGGGCGCGCCGTGGAAGCGCAGGAGCGCATCATCGCGCACCGCCAGAGCGCGCGCTGGTGGGTCGCGCTCCCGTGGCTGCGCCTGCGCATGCTCCTGCGGAAGTCGTCGCGATGAGCGAAGCGCCGCATTACGTCATCGACGTCGTCGTACCCGTGTACAACGCGCCGCAGGACGTGCGGCTGTGCGTGGCGAGCGTGCTTGCCACCCTGCGCCCGGACGTGCGGCTCGTGCTGATCGACGACGCCTCGCCCGATCCCGCCATCGGCGAATTCCTCGGCGAGCTCGCCGCGCAGGCACATCCGCAGGTCACGCTGCTGCGCAACGAGGTGAACCTGGGTTTCACCGGCACCGCCAATCGCGGCATGCTGCTCTCGCGCGCCGACGTGATCCTGCTCAACTCGGACACCATCGTCACACCCGGGTGGCTCGACGCGATCATGCATTGCGTGGCGACCGATCCGCGCATCGGCACGATCACGCCGTTCTCCAACAATGCCGAGATCCTCTCCTTTCCCCGCTTCTGCGAGGACAATCCGTGGCCGGCGGGCACCGATCCCGCGCCCGTGGCACGCGCCATGGCCGACATGGCCGTGCCGAGCTACCCCGACATCCCCACCGGCGTGGGCTTCTGCCTGTTCCTGCGGCGGGCGCTGCTCGACGACGTGGGCGTGTTCGACATGGCCTTCGGCAAGGGCTACGGCGAGGAGAACGACCTGTGCGTGCGGGCGGCGCGGCGGGGATGGCGCAACGTGCTGGCCGACAACGCCTTCGTCGTGCACACGGGCGCGCGCTCGTTCACCGCGGAAAAGGCCGCGCTGTGCGCGCGCAACCTGGACATCCTCCTCGAGCGCCATCCGCACTACAACGACATGGTGCGCGAGTACATCGCGGCCGATCCGCTGCGCGCCTTGCGCGATGCCGCGCGCATGCGCCTTGCCGCGCTGCATGCGCCGGGGCGGGGCGTGCTGCACATCACGCATGCGCATGGCGGCGGCACCGATGCCTACATGCGCACCCTGGTGGACCATGCGCTGCGGGACTGGCGCCACTTCGTGGCCACGCCGGACGGCGACCGCTGGCGCGTGGAAGAGATGCGCGCGGATGGCGATGTCGTGGTGTACGAGTTCGAGCGCGGGCCGCACGAGACGTGGCGCAATTTCCTGGGGGGCATGTGCGCCACGTTCGACGTCGGGCTCGTGCACCTGCACCAGGTATCCGCGGCGCGTGCCGGCATCGTCACGGCCCTCGCCGACTTCCCGGTTCCGTTCATCTACACGGTCCACGACCTCTTCATCGCGTGTCCCACGATCACGTTCCACGGACCCGACGGCATGTACTGCGGCGCGCAGGTGGATCCGGCGGACTGCACGCGCTGCCTCACCGCGCAGCCGGCGTTCGATCGCGTCGACATCGCCTCGTGGCGCGAGCAGCATCACGCGCTGATGCGCGCCGCGGCGGCACGCATCGCGCCTTCGCAGTGGACCGCGGACACGCTGGTGCGCTACTTCCCCGATTGCCCGGCCGTGGTGATCCCGCACGGGGCGCCCGAGGTGTTCCCGCCGCACGGACGCGGCGCGCGCATGTGCGTGATGCTTCCGGCCGACGGCGTGCCCACCGTGGCCATCCTCGGCGCGATCGGCCCCGACAAGGGCGCCCGCCGCCTCGAGCGGCTGGCGGAGCTCGCGCGTGAGCGCAAATCGCGCGTGCGCTTCGTGCTCATCGGCTACATGGATTTCCAGCACGGGCCCTGGCAATCCACCGATGCCGTGCTCACCGTCCACGGCCACTACCGGGTGGAGGACCTCCCCGATCTTTTCGCGCAGTATCGCGTGTCGCTCGTGCTGTATCCGTCGGCGGGCCCCGAGACCTTCAGCTACACGCTGACCGAGACGTGGTGCGCCGGAAGGCCCGCGCTCGTGCCGCCGATCGGCGCCCTGGCCGAGCGCGTCTCTGCCAACGGCGCGGGCTGGGTGATGACCGAGGCACAGTGGCGCGACGAGGCCGCGATGCTCGACCGGCTCGAGGCGCTCCTGGCCGAGCCCGATGCCGTGGCGCACGCTGCCGCCCGCGCGCTGGACGTGCGCCACGCCACGCGCCAGGAGATGTTCGCGGCTACGTTCGGCCAGTACGATGCCGCGATCGCGCAGGGCAGGCGCGGCGTGTCGCCGCCGGTGCGGCCCTTCGAGACCGGACGTGTCCGGCACGCGCTCCGCTACCGGCCATGGTCGCCGCCGGCGCCCGATCCGGTGCCCGCGCCTGCCGAGGTCTCGTTCCTCGCGCGCGTCGCGCGCGCCGCCGCGCGCCGCCGCCATACCGCGGCCGGCCGGATGCTCTACCGCCTCGCCCCTGGCGCGCTGGTGAGTGCGCTGCGCGCGCGCCTCAAGTAGCCGGCCTCCGATGGCAGACGACGCCTTTGCGACGTGGATGGAGCGCGGTCGCGCGCACCAGCTCGCGAAACGTCCGATCGACGCGATCCCGTGCTTTCGCCGCGCTTCGCGTGAAGCCCCGTCCTCGCCGGTTCCGCACTTCCATCTGGGCGAGGTGTGGTGGCAGCTCGGCCGGCCCGCCGATGCCTTGCACGCGTGGCGGCGCGCCGCGGACCTCGATGCCGCCTTCCTGGCGCCGCGTCTCGCGCTCGTGGAAGCCGGCCTGCACGAAGGCGAATATGCGATCGCGCGCGACGCCGCCGCGCAGGCCTCCACGACCGCGGCCGCCGATGCGCGCGCGCGCGTGACGCACCGCGTGGCGGCGGCGGCGGCGGGCGATGCGCCGGCGCTGGGCGAGCTTGCGACGCTCATGACAGCTCATCGCGAGCTTGCCCGCGTTCCCACGATCGCCCGTGCATTGGCGCACGTCCTCGGGGAGTTCGACGCGGCGGCGGTCGAGCCGCTGGTGATGGCGCTGTCGCCCGGCGTGGCCGAGCTGCCGCTGCGCCTCGTGGTCGCGCTCGTGCAGCGCGGCGCTGCCGCGCCGGAGTCGCTCGCGGGACGGGTGTACAAGCTCGATGATCGCGAGGCGCTGCGCGAGCTGGCGCTGGCGTTGCATGCCCGCGCACCGGCGCTGGCGGAACGGCTGGCGGATGCCTACTGCGCGCTGTCGACGGCGCTGCCGCGTCCTCCCGTGCCTTTCCTGTGGCCGCAGCGCACGCGCGGGCCCGCCTTGCGCATGGCGTGGGTGCTGCCGTCGCCCGACGCTCCCGCCTGGGCCGCGGCGCGCAGTGCCTTCACGCAAGCGATGCCCGCGCTTGCCGCCGAGCCGCTTGCGCTCGTGGTGGTGTGCTGCGGCGACCCCGATCGCACGCGCGAGGCGCTGGCCGGCAGCGGTGCGCCGCCTGCCGTGTACGCCGGCATCGCGTTGCCCGCGGATGCCGATACGGCCAAGGCCATCGCCGGCCGCGACTGCGACATCCTGGTCGATGGCGTGGGCCTCGCCGCCGACGTGGCAACGATGCTCCTCGCGCAACCGGCGCGCAGGGTGTTGGCGCTCGACATCGCAGTGCCCTGGCACCGGCCGCCGATCGTCGAGGGCGTGCTGGGGGATCCCGCGGAGCTCGTGGAGGCGGCGCGTGAAGTGCGATCCGCCATCGCCCGCGCGCCGGTGCCCGCCCTGACCAGCGACGAGCTGCAGGCGGCATGGGACACGGCCGTCGAGTTGCACCGGGAAGGCGATCTCGCGGGCGCGGCCGAAGCCTACGAGGCGCTGCTCGCGCAACAGCCCGAGTTCGCGCCGGCGCTGCACCTCGCCGGCGTCGTCGCGGCCTCCCACGACGATCCGGAGCGTGCCGAAGCCGCGTTTGCCGCCGCGCTCGCCGCGCAGCCGCGGTTCGTCGAGGCGCGCCTGGCCGCCGCCGATCTCGCGATCGCCAACCGTCGCTACGACGCCGCCATGCACCTCGTGGACGAGGGCCTGGCGCTCGTGCCGTTCGATCCGGCATTGCTGCGCATGCAGGGACGCGTGCATTCGCGTCGCGGCGACACGGCAGCAGCCCTGGCCGTGTATCACGACATCCTGCTGCGCACGCCCGCCGACGCGCTCGCCCACTTCGACCACGGCGCCACGCTGCAGCGGGCTGGGGACGTGCAGGGCGCCGCCCGCGCCTACCAGCGCGCGCTGACGCTGCAGCCGACCCTCATCGATGCCGATTTCAACCTCGGCGTGCTCTTCGAGCAGGCGGGCAACCGGCCGGCCGCGGTGCAGGCGTTCCGCCATGTGCTGGAAGTCAATGCGCGGCACGCGTCCGCGTACAAGCACCTGGGCGACGTCCTCCTCGCGGCAGGCGAGATCGACGCCTGGCTCGCGAACTTCCGCGCATTCGAACGGCATTGCCCGGACACGCTGCCGGTCGCGGTGTATGCGCTCGAAGCCTGCCAGCATGCGGGCGACTTCGAGCGCCTCGAGCGCTACCTCGACGGGCTCCGGCGCGACGCCTATCGCGCGCGCGATCCGCAGGAGCTCGTCGACTGCCTGGAGTCGCTGCTCTATCTGCTGCTCTTCTTCGACATCGAGCCGTCGGTGCTGCTGCGCCTCGCGCAGGCCTACGATACCGCCGTGCGCCGCGTGTACGGCGAGCCGATGCCGGTGCCGCCGGAGCGGCGCGCAGGCCCCTTGCGCATCGGCTACCTCTCCGGTGACCTGCGCAATCACGTGATGGGCAAGATGATGTGGGAGGCGATCCGCCACCACGATCGTGCGCGTTTCCAGCTCCATTTCTATTCCACGTCGAGCGAGCGCGACGAGTGGACGCAACGCTTCGAGGGGGTGGCCACGCGCTTCGTCCCGCTGGCCGATCGCGACGACCTCGCCGCCGCGCGGGAGATCGCCGCCGACGACCTCGACCTCCTCGTCGACCTGTCCACCCACACGCAGGGCTCGCGGCCGGGCATCCTCGCCCGCAAGCCCGCGCGCGTGGCGCTCACCCACGTGGCGAGCGCCGGCACGCTCGGCATGACGCAGATCGACTACAAGCTCACCGACCACTTTGCCGACGTGCCCGAGAGCCAGGAGTTCCAGATAGAGCGCCTGCTGGCGATGGAGGGCTGCGTCTATCCCTACCGTCACGTCGAGCCGGCGCCCGTGGAGGTGTTCACGCGAGACGCGCTGGGCATCGCCGCCGACGCGTTCGTGATCGGCGCATTCGTCAATCCGCTGAAGCTATCGCGCCGGTGCCTGCGGCTGTGGCGCGACGTGCTCACGCGCGTGCCGCGCGCGGTGCTCGCCTTCTCGCCTGCGAATCCGGCGTTGCGCGCGAGCTATGCGCGACTGCTGGCGGCGGTGGACATCGATGCGGCGCGCGCGATCTTCCTGCCGCAGGGGCGCGACGACGCGGAGAACCAGGCGCGCTATCGCGTGGTGGACGTGGTGCTCGACACGATGCCATTCGGTGGTGTGAACGGCACGCTCGAGGCCCTCGCGATGAACGTGCCGGTGGTCACCTTCGTGGGCAAGCGGCACGGCGAGCGCACGACGTATTCGATCCTGCGCAACCTCGGCGTGGACGAGACCATCGCGCAGACGGGCCGCGAGTATGTCGACATTGCCGTGCGCCTGGCCGGGGATGCCGGATTCATGGCCTCGGTGCGGGCCGCGATCGCGCGCGGTATTGCGAGCTCTGCGCTGACGGACATGCCTGCGCACACGCGTCATCTCGAGGCCGCCTACCGCGCCGCGATCGATCCGGGTACCGCATCCGCCGCCGGCAACCCGCCCGCAAGGTGAGCGCGCCCACGCTCGCGCAGATCCAGGCGCGGCTCGCGGCCGCCGATGCGCGAGGGGCCGCCACGCTCGCCTCCGCCCTCCTCGCAACGCCGGGCACGCCCGCGCTGGAGCGGCTCAATGCCTTGCTGCTGCGCTCGCGCGCCCACGAGATGGCGCACGACCTGCCTCTCGCGATCGCTGACCTCGAGGCTGCGGTGGCGCTCGATCCTGGCCAGGCCAGGATATGGAACGAGCTCGGGATCCTCCGCGGTGATACGGGGCAGGTGGCGCTCGCCGTGGAGGCCTTCACCCGCGCGACCTCGCTCGATCCGCGCTACGCGCGCGCCTTCAACAATCTCGGCAATGCATTGCGCGGCCTGGGTCGCCTCGCGGATGCGACCGCCGCCATCGAGCGCGCGGTGGACGCCGATCCGACCTATGCGCTCGCGTGGGCGAACCTCGGCACGCTGCGCCGCGAAGGTGGCAACGACATCGCCGCCGAGGAGGCCTTGCG
This sequence comes from uncultured Alcaligenaceae bacterium, assembly GCA_964620265.1. Classification (GTDB taxonomy): domain Bacteria; phylum Pseudomonadota; class Gammaproteobacteria; order Burkholderiales; family Casimicrobiaceae; genus VBCG01. The sequence continues at coordinate 3,204 of CAZUGY010000094.1, read as the reverse complement.
CAAGGCGCTCGCGCTCGATCCGCGGCAACGCGGTGCCTGGATGGCGCTCGGCGGCGTGCTGCGTGATCGCAGTCACCTCGAGGCGGCGGCCGATTGCTTCGCACGCGCGGCCGCGCTCGACCCGCGGGATGCCAATGCGTGCTACCAGCAGGGCGGGACCCTCGCCGAGCGCGACGACATGGCGGGCGCGCGCGCGGCGTTCGGCGAAGCGCTGCGCCGCGATCCTGCGTTGCTGCGCGCGGCCATCGCGGCGGAGCTCACCCTGCCGATGCTCGCGGAGAGCGGTGCCGAAGTCGACGCCGCCCGCGCCCGCTACGACGAGGGACTCGCGCGCCTGCAGTCGACACTTCCCGCGCGCGCCTTCGCACTCTCCCCCGAGCGCATGCTGGACGAATTGCGCTGGAGCAACTTCCTCCTGGCCTACCAGGGCGGTGACGACCGCGAGCTGCAGGCGCGTTTCGGCGCCCTGACCGCGCGCGTGCTGCACGAGCGCGCGCCGCAGTGGGTTGCCCCATGCGCGCCGCGACCCCGGGGTACCCGGATCCGCGTGGGTTTCGTCTCCACCTTCTTCCGCGACGGGACCGCGGGCCGCTACTTCGAGTGCTGGATCACGGGCCTGCCGCGCGATGCGTTCGAGGTCGTGGTGTATCACCTCCTGCCCGGGATCGATCCGCTGGCCAGGCGCATCGCGCAACGCGCCGATCGCTTCGTGCCCATGCCGTGGTGGCGGCCGTCGCAGGCCGCGCCGGTGATCCGCGCGGATGCGTGCGATCTCCTGGTCTATCCGGAGCTCGGCATGGGCGCGGTGCCGTTCGCGCTCGCCTCGCTGCGCCTCGCAGCCGTGCAATGCAGCGGCTGGGGGCATCCGGTCACGACCGGCCTGCCCACCATCGACGCCTATTTCTCGTGCGGCTCGATGGAACCGCCCGACGCGCAGGAGCATTACACCGAGCGGCTGATGCTGCTGCCGGGCATCGGCACGCGCTACCGCGCGCCGGAGGTGCCGTCCGACGCGTCCCGCGCGCGCTTCGGATTGCCGGAGGACGTGCCGCTGCTGCTGTGCCCGCAGTCGCTGTTCAAGATCCATCCCGACAACGACGCGCTCTTCGCGCGCGTGCTCGCGGAATGCGCCGACGCGCGGCTCGTGGCCTTCGAGGGCCGCGATCCCGCGCTCACGCGACGCTTCGTCGCGCGCCTCGCGCGCGCGGGCATCGACGGCGCGCGGCTGCACCTGCTGCCGCAATGCGCCCACGACGACTTCCTGCGCATCAATCGCGTGTGCGACGCGATGCTCGACACGCTCCACTGGTCCGGCGGCAACACGAGCCTCGATGCGCTCGCCTGCGGACTTCCCGTCGTGACGCTGCCGGGACGTTTCATGCGTGGCCGGCAGAGCGCCGGCATGCTGGAAGCGATGCAGGTGCCGGAGCTCGTCGCGCGCGACGCGGACGACTACGTGCGGATCGCATCACACGTCGCCACCGATCGCGCGTATCGCGACCAGCTTTCGGCGCGCATCGTCGCGGCGCACCCGGCCGTGTTCGACGACTCAGCGCCCGTCGAGGCGTTCGCGCAGCGCCTGCGCGATCTCGTCGACGGGACCTGACCAGTCGCCCGCGGCCTGCTGGCGGAAGAGTCGCGCCGTGGGATACCACGCGCTGTCGCGGCGATCGAGCTGCCACCGCCAGTCGGGAACGAATGCCAGAGGCACCCACAGTTCCTTGCCCATCGCGCCCGCGAGGTGCGCAAGGCTCGTGTCCACGCTGATCACGAGGTCGAGGCTTGCCACGAGGGCGGCGAGGTTGTCGAAATCGTTGCGCTGGGGAAGCTGCACGAGACGCGCCGCCCATGGCGTGTCGGAGGCGGGCATCGCCTCGCCATCGCGCTTCAGGGAGAACAGACGCACGCCGGAAAGGCCGAAGAGCGGCGCGAGCGCCGCGAGCGGGATGCTGCGGCGCGCGTTCTGCGTATTGCCGGGGGCGCCGGACCACGCGACACCCACCTCGAGCGTGCGACCGTCGCGCGCGATGGCCTTTGCCACCTCGTGCATCCGCGCGGGGTCGGCGTGGAGGTACGGGTCGCGCATGCGCACGTCCTCCTGCGCGAGGCCGAGCAGATGCGGCAACGACAGCAGCGACGCGCGCTCGTCGAAGCGCGGCAGCGCATCGCCTTCGCGCACGACGGCGGCGACGCCAGGCGCCGTTGCCGCGAGCCGCTCGAGCGCCGCAGGCACCACGATCATCACGCGCGCACCGCGCTCCGCCAGCACCCGCACGAATCGCAGGTGCTGGATCGAGTCACCGAGTCCCTGCTCGCAGGTGACGAGCAGCGTGCGTCCGGCCGGATCGTCGCCACGCCACACGCTGCCGGGGTAGCGCGCGAGCGCCGCCGCAAGCTCCGGCGTGCGCAGCCGCCACTCGTATTCGCGCCAGCCTTCCGCGCAGTCTCCGCGCAGCAGCAGGGCGAGGGCGAGATTCCAGTGCAGTTGCGGGAAGTCGGGTGCCACGGCGAGCCCGCGCCTGAAGGCAGCGATCGCGCTGTCGACATCCTTGCGATCCTGCAGCGCGAGCCCGAGGTTGCTCCAGGCGCCGGCATGATCGGGCTTGCGCGCGAGTGCGCGCTCGTAGGCGGCGATCGCGTCGGCAGTGCGGCCCAATGCGGCCAGCGCGAGTCCGTGATTGTTGTGGAACTCCGGCTCCGCCGGCACCAGGGCCACGGCGCGCTCGAGCAAGGGGAGGGCGTCCGCCAGGCGTCCCTGCTGGTAGCCGATCATGCCGAGGTAGTGCAGCGCCAGCGGGTGGTCGGGGCGAACCCCCAACGCCTCGCGATAGCGGCGCTCGGCGGTAGCGAGGTCGCCGCGGGCATGCGCAGCCACGCCTGATTGGGCGAGCTCGTCTGCCGAGGGCGGGGCGATGGCCGCTGCGGCCCGTGCATCGGCGCGCGCGCCGCTTTCGACCGAGGCGGTTGCGGACGAAGGCGCCGCCTCCGCGCCGTGGCAATGCTTGTAGCGCTTGCCGCTGCCGCAGGGGCAGGGATCGTTCCGGCTGGCAGGGGCGGCTGGGAGGATGGACAAGGGGCTGATGGTGGCCAAGGGCGGCTTTGGCGAAGGCGGTCGGACGGCGGTTGGCGAACCTGGCCGTGGCCTCGCTGCGCCGATGCTAGCGCAAGGCGGCCCCTGCGGCAGGAGCAATGCGGCGGCGTTCC
>CAZUGY010000093.1:7738-16491 GCA_964620265.1 uncultured Alcaligenaceae bacterium | reverse complement strand
GGCGCGCCGGTGCTCGTGATCGCCAGCGGCGCGCAGCGCGTGGACGAGGCGAAGATCGCGGCGCTCGCGGACGAGGCGATCGGCAAGGCCGACGCCGCCTTCGTGCGCGAGGTCACGGGCTACGCCATTGGCGGCATCCCGCCCCTGGCGCATGCTCGACCCATGCGCACGTTCATCGATCGCAGCCTGCTGCAGTACGGGACCGTGTACGCCGCGGGAGGAACGCCGCACGCGATGTTCCCGATCGCGCCGCGCGAGCTCGTGGCCGTGGCCGGCGGCACCGTCGCCGACACCGCGCCCGACTGACCCGCCGCCGACGCGGCGCCACTTCGAGGAGTCGCACCATGCGCAGACGCACCTTCCTGCTGGCGATGCCGGCGGCAGCCTTGAGCGGTTGCGTATCCGTGGGCGGCGCCGCGGGCCCACCGGTCCCCGCGCCCGTGTACAAGGTGGGCGATCGCTGGGTCTACGACTGCCGCGACGGCTTCCGCGTGCCGGTCGTGTGGGAAGAGACGCACGAGGTCACGGCGGTGGACGCCACCGGCATCGCGGTGCGCATCACCGCCCGCGGCGAGACCGTCAACTTCGAGCGCGTGGAGCTCTTAGCCTCGCCCGGCGTGGTGAAGATCGGCGCGGCCTACGATCCCGCCGAGACGCGCACCTTCGAGCCGCCGATGCAGCGCTTCCAGTTCCCGCTCACGCCGAACGCGCAGTGGACGCAGAACCTGCGCAATCGCGATCCCCACAACCAGCTCATGAGCAGCATCAACCGCTTCGTGCGCGTGGGAGGATTCGAGAGCGTGAGCGTGCCGGCGGGAACCTTCAACGCCATCACCATGCGCACGATCATGAGCGTGGACGACAGCAATCCGTTCCGCTGGCCCACCGACGCCAACTACATGACGTGGTGGGACGAGCGCGTGGGCAACGTGGTGCGCATGACCAAGTCCGCCGAGTATCGCGAGCGGGGCGACGGCCGCAATGCCATCACGATCCGCTCGCAGAACACGACGATCGAGCTGGCGTCGTACCGGCGCGTGTGACGCCGCGGCGGCGCGAGCCGCCTACAGCGCCAGCCGCTGCCAGATCGTCGTGGTGAGCCCCGCCGAGTTCAGCGTGTAGAAGTGCAGGCCCGGCGCGCCCTCCTCGAGCAGACGCGCGCAAAGGTCGGTGACCACGTCGAGGCCGAAGGCGCGCACCGATGCCGTGTCGTCGCCGAAGCCCTCGAGCTTGCGCCGGATCCAGCGCGGGATCTCCGCGCCGCAAGCATCCGAGAAGCGCGCGAGCCGGCTCGCCGAGGCGATGGGCATCACGCCGGGCACGATCGGGACGGTGATCCCGCGCGCCGCCGCGAGGTCCACGAAGCTCCAGTAGGCGTCGCGGTTGTAGAAATACTGCGTGATCGCGGCATTGGCACCGGCGCGCACCTTGCGCTCGAAGTTGTCGAGGTCCTCGCCCGGCGAGCGCGCCTGCGGGTGGTACTCCGGGTAGCACGCGACGTCGATGGTGAACCAATCGCCCGTCTCCGCGCGGATGAGCTCCACGAGGTCGCTCGCGTAGCGGAGCTCGCCCGCATCCATCGTGCCCGAAGGCAGGTCGCCGCGCAGTGCCACGATCTGGCGGATGCCGTGGCCCTTGTATTCGGCGAGCACCTCGCGCAGCGACTCGCGGGAGGCGCCCACGCAGGACAGGTGCGGCGCCGCGGCGATCCCCTCGCCCATGATCTCGAGCACGGTGCCGAGCGTGCCCTCGCGCGTGGAGCCGCCCGCGCCGAAGGTCACCGAGCAGAACGCCGGCCTCAACTGCGCGAGCTGGGCGCGCGTGGCGCGCAGCTTGGCCGTGCCTTCGGGTGTGCGCGGCGGAAAGAACTCGAAGCTGAACGTACCCTTGTGTGCCATCGCCCGCGGCTAGCCCTTCCTGCTCGGCATGATGAGCGAGGACAGCGCCCACGAGATGATGCTGAACACGATCGCGCCAAACACGCCGGCCCAGAAGCCGTCCACATGGAAGCTCGGCACGAACGACCCCACGGCCCAGAAGAGAAGCCCGTTGATCACGAAGATGAACAGCCCCAGCGTGAGCAGCGTGGCGGGCAGCGTGAGGATGATCAGGATCGGCCGGATGATCGCGTTGACGAAGCCGAGCACGATCGCGACCACCAGCGCCACCCAGAACGAGTCGACGTTGATCGACGAGAAGATGTACGGCAGCGCGAGCAACGCCAGCGCATTGATGACCCAGGTGAGGATGAGGCGCATGGTGCACTCCTTCTTGCGCGCCGCACCCGAAAGCCCCGCCATCGCGGCGGGAACGCCGGGTGCATCGCGACGGGACGTTGTCCCTGGACGTATCCCTAGTAGCGGTACGTCTCCGGCTTGTACGGCCCGCGCCGGTGCACGCCGATGTAGCGCGCCTGCTTGTCGGTGAGGTCGGTGAGCTGCGCGCGAAGCTTGGACAGCTGCAGCCGCGCGACCTTCTCGTCCAGGTGCTTGGGCAGCACGTACACGCCCACGGGATAGCGCTTGCCGCCCTCGCGCGCGTCGGACCACAGCTCGATCTGCGCCATCACCTGGTTGGCGAACGAGCTCGACATCACGTACGACGGATGGCCCGTGCCGCAGCCCAGGTTCACGAGACGGCCTTCGGCGAGCAGGATGATCCGCTTGCCGTCGGGGAAGATGATGTGGTCGACCTGCGGCTTGATGTTTTCCCACGTGTACTGCTTCAAGGCCGCGACCTCGATCTCGTTGTCGAAGTGGCCGATGTTGCACACGATCGCCTGGTCCTTCATGCGCTTCATGTGCTCGTGCGTGATGATGTCGATGTTGCCGGTGGCGGTGACGAAGATGTCGGCCTTGTCGCAGGCGTAGTCCATCGTCACCACGCGATAGCCTTCCATCGCGGCCTGCAGCGCGCAGATCGGGTCGATCTCGGTGATCCACACCTGCGCCGACAGCGCGCGCAGCGCCTGCGCCGAGCCCTTGCCCACGTCGCCGTAGCCGGCCACGACCGCGACCTTGCCCGCGATCATCACGTCGGTGGCGCGCTTGATGCCGTCGACCAGCGATTCGCGGCAGCCGTAGAGGTTGTCGAACTTCGACTTCGTGACCGAGTCGTTGACGTTGATCGCGGGAAAGCCCAGGCGCCCTTCCTTGTGCATCGTGTACAGGCGCTTGACCCCGGTGGTCGTCTCCTCGGTCACGCCGCGGATGCCGGCCTTGATGCGCGAGTAGAACGTGGGGTCCTTGGCGAGCCTCGCCTTGATCGAGGCGAAGAGCGCTTCCTCTTCCTCGTTGGTGGCGTGGCCGATCACCGACGGATCGGCCTCCGCCTGCGTGCCGAGGTGCACGAGGAGCGTGGCATCGCCGCCGTCGTCGAGGATCATGTTGGGGCCGTCGCCTCCCCACTCGAAGATGCGGTGCGTGTAGTCCCAGTATTCGACGAGGGACTCGCCCTTGTAGGCGAACACCGGCGTGCCCACCGCGGCGATGGCCGCGGCCGCGTGGTCCTGCGTGGAGTAGATGTTGCACGAGGCCCAGCGCACCTGCGCGCCCAGCGACTGCAGCGTCTCGATGAGCACGGCCGTCTGGATCGTCATGTGCAGGGAGCCCGCGATGCGCGCGCCGCGCAGCGGCTGCTCGGGCGAGAATTCCTCGCGGATGGCCATGAGGCCGGGCATCTCGGTCTCCGCGATGCGGATCTCCTTGCGGCCCCAGTCGGCGAGGTCGAGGTTGGCGACCTTGTAGTCGGAGAAATTCTTCGTTTCGTTGGCAACGTTCATCGGCGTCGTTCCTCAAACGGGCGACACGCCGGGGACGACGGGGAGGCGCAGCAGGAAGGCGCACCACCTCGTCGTGCCGCGAGCGATATCGCGGTTCAACGAGCGCGGTTGCAGGGGACGTGTCCCGAGCCTGGCCTGATACGGCGCGCCTGGTGCTCGCCGGCAGGTTGCAACGCTCCTCGGGAAGGAGCGCATTCTACCCGAATCAGGGGACGTCGCGCAGCGGTGCGGCAGCCCGGTCGAGGGAGGCGAAGAGCGCGTTGGCGAGCGTCGACTCGCGCTTGTAGAAGCCCTGCGTGTGGAAGGTCTCGGGCAGCTTGAAGTGCTCGTAGTCGAGGTGGTGCAGGAACTCGTGCACGAGCGTGCGCACGAAGCTGCGGAAGGCCACCACCTGTTTCTTCTGCGCGGTGCGCATCCACACCGAGATGCGGGCGCGCGGGATGTCCTCATCGGGCTCGTAGAGGCCGTGCAGCTCGCCCTCCACGTCGGAGGGCCGCACCGCCAGCACGCGCACGTCCACGAACGGCACGCCGAAGCCGGCGATCATCGCGTCGATGAGCTCCTGCGAGCCCCGCTGCACGGCCGGGCGGTGGCCGCGAGCGAGGCCGTCCTCGATGCCGCGGACGGCGTCGGCCACCACCACCCCCGCGGGGAGGTCGAGCGTGACGATCTCGTCACTGCGCCGGTAGATCGCCTGGCGCGCGGGGGACAGGCGGTCGTAGTAGGCGAAAGGCATCAGCACCCCGCGGGCAGGCCGGCGCCCAAATGCAAAGGCCGCCTCGCAAGCGGGCGGCCCCTGGCGTGCACGCGGCAAGCTCCGCGCGTTTTCAGTTCTTCTTGATCTTCTCGAGCATCTTGAAGATGCCCTTGGGCGCGCCGACGAACATGCGCTTGAAGGTCTTGGGGAGGCAACGACGCTCGAGCGTGTTGCGGCGGGTGCGGGAACGTTCGGCCATGGGAAGTCCTGTCGTGATCCGTGGGTGGATGTCCGCGCGCGTGGCGCGGAAAGCCTATTATTTTAGCGCACCTGGCGCTGCCGCGCCAGCCGAGGCCGGCTGGCCGGGGGCGGACGCCGGCGCGGCCATCGTGCCGTTGCCCGCAGGATGCGTGCTTTCGAGGCCCACGGTGCCGAAATAGTCGGTGGCAAGCCACAACGACGGCCCGATCGCGACGTCGTAGCGCACGATGCGCTCGGGCACGAGGGGGGGCTGGCCGCGTGGCGCCGTCCAGGCGAACTCGAGCGTGCCGTCGCCGGTCGCGAGCGCGCGGAAGCGGAACGTGGTCGTATCGGCCACGCCCACCAGGCCCGGCGGCTTGGGCGCCGGCGTGAAGTCGGGGCCGCCGATGAGCGCCAGGTTGGGACTCGCCGAGCGCAGCACCCACGCATTGCCGCCGGCCGGATCCGGCGGGAGGTTCACCACGAGCGCGGTATTCGTGCGCATCGCCACCGCACCGCCTTGCGCGGGCGCGGCAACGTTCTCGGGCTCGAGCGTCGCGCACGACGACACCGCCCCGGCGAGGCCGGCCACGACGCACGCGGCCACCGCGCCGCGGACGCCCGCGCGCATGCCCCGTCTCGAATTCATTCGACATTCACCTCGTAGCGGACCACGCGGGCCGAGGGCTGCGGCACGTCGGTGGCCGCGAGCTCCAGCACCAGCGTGACGGTCCCGGCCTGCTCGGCGCGATAGCGGAAGATGTTCCAGCCACCGGCGGCCAGGTCCAGCGGATTCATCGACTTGCTCACGTAGACGCGCTGGCCGATGGGCGAGAGCGTGGGCGCCACCGGCGCGACCTGCTTCCACTGCAACTGGTTGATCGGGCGCGCATCGATCACGAGCTTCAGCTCGCCACCCTTCTTCACCGCGATGCGCGTGCCGTCGGCCGGATTCTCGAGCTCGACCATCGCCCTGGCAGGCGGTGGCGGCGCGGGATGGGCGACGGCCGGGCCGGGACCGTAGCTCCCGTCCGCGCCCGGCGGCTTGGCAATCGCGTTGCCCTGCGCCGGAGCGGCGGCGCCTCCTGCGCTACCGGGTGCGGCAGCCGGCACGGCACAGGCGCCGAGCATGACCGCCGCCGACACTGCGATACCCAGGCGCAGCATCACCTCAAAGCCCCGCGGCCGCCTTGAGCGCCTGCGCCTTGTCCGTGCGCTCCCAGGTGAACTCGGGCTCGTCGCGGCCGAAGTGGCCGTAGGCGGCCGTCTTGCGATAGATGGGGCGCAACAGATCCAGCATGCGCACGATGCCCTTGGGACGCAGGTCGAAATGCTCGCTCACGAGGGCGGCGATCCTCTCGTCGGAGATCTTGCCCGTGCCTTCGGTGTAGATGGTGACGTTCATCGGCCTGGCCACGCCGATCGCATACGCGACCTGCACCTGGCACTGGCGCGCGATGCCCGATGCCACGACGTTCTTGGCCACATAGCGCGCGGCGTAGGCGGCGGAGCGGTCGACCTTGGACGGATCCTTGCCCGAGAAGGCGCCACCGCCGTGCGGCGCGGCACCGCCGTAGGTATCGACGATGATCTTGCGGCCGGTCACGCCGGCGTCGCCGTGCGGTCCGCCGATCTCGAAGCGGCCGGTGGGATTCACCAGGAAGCGCGTGCCCTTCAGCATGTCCTGCGGGAACACGGGCTTCACGATCTCCTCGATCACCGCCTCGGCCAGTTCCTTCTGCTTCTCGTTCATCGAGGGGTGATGCTGCGTGGAGAGCACCACGGTGTCGACCGCCACGGGCTTGCCGTTCTCGTAGCGTACGGTGACCTGCGACTTGGCATCGGGGCGGAGGAACGTCAGGCGCCCGTCGCGGCGCACCTCGCTTTGCCGCTGCACGAGGCGGTGCGCGTAGTAGATCGGGTACGGCATGAGCGCCGGTGTCTCGTCGCACGCGTAGCCGAACATCAAACCCTGGTCGCCGGCGCCCTGGTTGAGGTAATCGTCGGACGCGCGATCGACACCCTGCGCGATGTCGGGCGACTGCTTGCCGTAGCACACCATCACGGCGCAGCCGTCGGCATCGAAGCGCAATTCGGGATCGTTGTAGCCGATCGCGCGGATCGTGTCGCGCGCAACCTTGCCGTATTCGATGTTGGCTTTGGTGGTGATCTCGCCCGCCATCACCACGAGCCCGGTGGAGACGAGCGTTTCCGCCGCGACGCGCCCCGTGGGGTCTTGCTCTAGAATCGCATCGAGCACGGCATCGGAGATCTGGTCCGCGACCTTGTCGGGATGGCCTTCGGACACCGACTCGGATGTAAAGAGGAAGTCACTCATCTTGATGTTCTTTGGCGTGCGGTGAAAAGTGGGCAATTCTAGCAGTTTGGATACGGGGGCCCACGCCCCCGGCCTCCCCACGCGCGGAAGCTAGCCGCATGAGCATCGCGCCTCCCAGCGCCGATGGGCTCGCCCGGGCCGTCGCCCTCCTGCGCGCGGGCGAGCTCGTGGCCTTCCCCACCGAGACGGTCTACGGCCTGGGCGCGGATGCCGGCAATCCGCGCGGCGTGCGCGCCATCTTCGCGGCCAAGGGACGACCCGCGGACCATCCGGTGATCGTGCACGTGGCCGACCTGGCGCACGCCCGGCATTGGGCGCGGGAGATGCCGCCGGAAGCGGCGGCGCTCGCCGCCGCCTTCTGGCCGGGCGCGCTCACGCTCATCGTCCCGCGCTCCGCGCACGCCACCGACGACCTCACGGGCGGGCAGGACCGCGTGGGGCTGCGCGTGCCGTCGCATCCGGTGGCGCAGGCATTGCTGCAGGCGTTCCACGCCGCCGGCGGACATGGCATCGCGGCGCCGTCGGCCAACCGCTTCGGCCGCATCTCGCCCACCACGGCGCAGCACGTGCGCGACGATCTCGGCGACGCCGTCTCCCTCGTGCTCGACGGCGGCGCGTGCCCGGTCGGCATCGAGAGCACGATCGTCGCCTTCGGTGACGGCGAGCCGATGCTGCTGCGGCCCGGCGGCATCGCGGTGAGCGCGATCGCGCGCGTCCTGGGGCGCGCACCGCGCGATCCCGCGCAGGACGCGCCGCGGGCGTCGGGCACGCTCGCGTCGCACTATGCACCGCGCACGCCGGCGCGGCTCGTCGAACCGGCTGCGCTTGCGGGGGCCGCGCACGCCGCGACCGTGGTGCTGGCGCGAACCGTCGCGCGTCCCGCGGATTTCACCGGGCGCTGGATCGACGCCGCTCCAACACCCGATGCCTTCGCGCACGACCTCTATGCGAACCTGCGCACGCTCGACGCTGTGGGTGCGCGCGAGATCCTGGTCGAGGCGTTGCCTGCCGATGCCGCGTGGCTCGCCGTGCGTGATCGCGTGCAACGCGCGGTCCACGGCGAGGACGACGATCGCGACTAGGACCGGCTCGCACCGCTGCGATGGCCCGAAGCAAGCGCGACCGCATCGGCGCCCGCCGGAAACCGCAGCGTTCCGGAGTCGTCGTTGACTGCCCGCCACACGGCCTCAGCGACATCGGAGGCGTGCGTCACGGCGCAAAGCTGCCCCAGGGCAGCCAGGCACGTCTGCGCCAAGGGCAGGTACGGCTCCGGGACGAGGCCCCGCATGCGCTGTTGCCCATTCTCGGCAAAGCGCGTGGAAGGCGCGTAACCGGGCTCGACCAGCTTGACCCGCACGTCGAACGCCTCCAGCTCGAAGGCCAGCGACGCCGTGAAGCCTTCGATCGCCATCTTGCTGGCCGTATACGCCGCGACGAGAGGGAACGGCGCCAGCGTCGCGCTCGACGTGACGTTCACGATCACGCCCGACCTGCGGGTGCGGAACTGCGGCAGGACGGCTTGCGTCATGGCCATCACGCCGAAGGTGTTGGCTTCGAACACGTCGCGCACGGTGGCCATCGGCGTCGCTTCGAAGGCGCCGAAGAGCCCGATACCCGCGTTGTTGACGAGCACGTCGACCGGATCGGTTCCTTCGAGCGCGGCAGCGATGCTCTCCGGCTGGGTGACGTCGAGCCGC
>CAZUGY010000093.1:0-7638 GCA_964620265.1 uncultured Alcaligenaceae bacterium | reverse complement strand
GGCGGAATTCATCACCTTGCTGCGGCCTCGAGCCGTGTTCAGCAAGGTCATCAGCGGGGCGGGGCGGTGGGGCGTTCGCTACTCCGCCTTCGACCAACCGGGCTTCTGCACCGTCCTCGAAGGAAGCTGTCTTCTCAACGTCGACGGACAGGAGGCCATTGCGCTCGCGGCGGGCGACTTCGTGCTGATGCCCGCCACGCCCGGCTTCACCCTGTCCGGCTTCGAGCCCGTGACCCCGCAGCGGATCGACCCCAAGCTGACGCCTTCGCCCACGGGCGAGGTCCGCCACGGACGACGGGGCGGCAGGCCCGACGTGCGCATGCTGGGCGGGCACTTTCTCTTCGACTCGCCCGATGTGTCGTTGCTGGTCTCGCTATTGCCGGTGTTGCTGCATGTGCGGGGAGCGCAGAGGCTCTGCGTGCTGGTGCGGCTCGTCCGGGACGAATCCATGGAGCGGCGCCCGGGCCGGGAACATGTGCTCGCCCGGCTCGTGGAAGTGCTTCTCGTCGAAGCGTTGCGGTCCACCATGGGGGACCACGCACCCGCGGGGCTGCTGCGCGGGCTGGCGGATACCCGGCTCGCCGCCGCGATGCGCCTCATGCACGGCGATCCGGCACGCACCTGGACAGTCGACCAGCTTGCGACGAAGGCAGCGCTGTCGCGGTCCGCGTTCTTCGAGCGATTCACCCGCACCGTAGGCCTGCCTCCCATGGAGTACCTTCTGGCGTGGCGCATGGCGCTTGCCAAGGACCTGCTGCGAAGGAGCGGCGCTGCAATCGCGACCGTCGCCGAGCGGGTAGGCTACGGGTCGGCAAGCACGTTCAGCACCGCATTCAGCCGTCACGTCGGGCAGCCACCCGGTCGCTACGCTCGCATGCATGCGAGTTGACGCGTACGGGTCGCCCAGGACAAATCACCCATGCACAGCCACGTCATGCGCATCGTCCTCGCCCCCGATTCGTTCAAGGGCTCCCTGACCGCCCCCGAGGTCTGCGCGGCACTGGCGCGCGGGTTGCGACGCGCGATTCCCGATGCCGACATCCTCCTGCGCCCGATGGCCGACGGCGGCGAAGGCACGCTCGATGCGGTGCTCGCGGCCGCACCCGAAGGCGCGCGCCGCGAGATCGCGCGCGTGACGGGTGCCGGCGGCCAGCCGCTCGATGCCGCCTACGGCCTCCTCGCACGCGACGGCGCCACGACGGCCGTGCTCGAGGTGGCGCAGATCGTGGGCCTCACCGATGCCGTGGCCACCCGCGTCCCGGTGCGCGACCGCAGCACGCGCGGGCTGGGCGAGCTCGTTCGCCTCCTCCTCGACCGCGGCGTGCGTCGCTTCATGATCGGCCTGGGGGGCAGCAGCACCAACGACGGCGGCAGCGGCCTTCTCGCCGCCCTCGGCGCCGAGCTCATTTCCGATACGGGCGTTCCGGTCGCCGCGACCCCCAACGGACTCGCCTCGCTCGCCCGCATCGCCACCACGGGCTTCGATGCGCGCATCGCCGAATGCGACATCCGCATCATGTCCGACGTGAACAATCCGCTCACCGGCGCGCTCGGCGCCACGGCGATCTTCGGACCGCAGAAGGGCGTGCAGGCGAGCGAGGTCGCCACGATCGACGCCACGATCGACACCTTCGCGCGCCTCGCGCAACCGGCGTTCGGCCGCGAGGTGGCCGATCGCCCCGGTGCCGGCGCTGCGGGCGGATTGGGATTCGCGCTGCAACTCCTGGGCGCCACGATGCAATCCGGCGCGGAAGTGATGGCGGAGCTGATCGGCCTCGACGCCGCGCTCGACGGTGCCGACTGGGCCATCACCGGCGAAGGCCGCAGCGACCGGCAGACGCTGCTCGCCAAGGCGCCGTTCGTGGTGGCCGCACGCGCGGCTGCACGCGGCGTGCCGGTGACGCTGGTGTCGGGCGGCGTCGATGCCGGCGCGCTGCCCGAGCTTTCGGCGCACTTCGCCGGCTGCTTCGGCCTGCCCGATGCGCCGATGGCGCTGGCCGACTGCATCACCCAGGCGTCGACGCTCCTCGAAGCGCGCGCGGCCGCGCTCGGGCATCTCGTGGCGGCCCAGCGGAAGGCGCGCGCACCCGCTGTGAAATAATCCCCGACCGCACGCTCACCTTCCTGCCGCGACGCGTCGCGCGTCGTGCATCACGCCATGGACGCCAATCTCTACACCCTCATCGAGCGGCATGCGCCACCTGGCGCGGACGAGCCCTGCCTCGTCGCGCCGAACGGTCCCGTCGTGCACTACGACGAGCTCTTCGCCACCTCGGCGCGGATCGCGCACGCGCTCGTCGCGGCCGGATGCAAGCCGGGCGATCGCGTGGCGGCACAGCTCGACAAGCACTGGCACGTGGTGGCCCTCTACCTCGCCTGCCTGCGCGCGGGGCTCGTGTACCTGCCGCTCAACACGGGCTACCAGCGCGCCGAGCTCGAATATTTCTTCGGGGATGCCACCCCGCGCGTGATCGTGTGCAATCCCGCTCACCTCGGCGTGATCGCCGCGGGACAGCGCAGCGCGACGGTGCTCACGCTGGCCGAGCTCATGGATCGCGCCGCGGATTTCCCCGGGAGTTTCGCGACCGTCGCGCGCACGCCCGACGACCTGGCGGCGATCCTCTACACCTCCGGCACCACCGGCCGCTCCAAGGGCGCGATGATCACCCATCGCAACCTCGCCTCGAATGCGCTGACCCTCGTGGAGGAGTGGGGCTTCACGCGCGGCGACGTGCTGCTGCATGCGCTGCCCATCTATCACGTGCACGGCCTCTTCGTGGCGCTCCACTGCGCACTGCTGTCGGGCGCACGCATGCTGTGGCTGCCGAAGTTCGACGCGCGCGAGGTCGCCTCGCTGCTGCCGCGCGCGAGCGTGCTGATGGGCGTGCCCACGTTCTACACGCGTCTATTGGGCGAGCCCACGTTCACCCGCGAAGCGTGCCGCAGCATCCGCCTCTTCGTGTCCGGATCCGCGCCTCTGCTCGCCGAGACGTTCGCCGAGTTCGAGGCGCGCACCGGCCACCGCATCCTCGAGCGCTACGGCATGACCGAGGCGGGGATGATCACCTCCAATCCGCTCGACGGCCCGCGCCTGGGCGGGACCGTGGGACCGCCGCTGCCGGGTATCGAGGTGCGCATCGTGGACGACGCCGGCACGCCGTGCGCGGGCGACGGGATCGGCAGCGTCGAAGTGCGCGGCCCCAACATCTTCGCGGGTTACTGGCAGATGCCGGAAAAGACGCAGGCCGAGTTCACGACCGACGGCTTCTTCCGGACCGGCGACGTGGGCCAGTGGGTGGAGGCCGGCGGCCGCAAGCCCTACGTGCGCATCGTGGGTCGCGCCAAGGACCTCATCATCAGCGGTGGCCTCAACGTCTATCCCAAGGAGATCGAGGAGCGCCTCGATGCCCTCGACGGCGTGGTGGAGTCGGCCGTCGTGGGCATCCCCGACGCCGACTTCGGCGAAGCCGTGGCGGCCGTGATCGTGCGCAAGGTGGGATCGACGCTCGACGAGGCCGCGGTGATCGGCGCCCTGAAAGGGGAGATCGCAACGTTCAAGGTGCCCAAGCGCGTGATGTTCGTCGACGACCTGCCGCGCAATGCGATGGGCAAGGTGCAGAAGGCCGCGCTGCGCGAGAGGCTGGCGGCGGGATAACCGGGATCCGTGCCGATCCGCAGACGTTCCGGCAGCTCGCACCGCCATCCGAACGCCCCGAAGAAAAACCGCGCCCCCCGTCCGGACGGCGCGGCTTGCAGCAGTAAACGCCTCTCTCTTATACCTGCTTGGGCGAGGGCGTGCCGCCGCCACGCCCGCCGAGGACCTTCGCAATCAGCGGCCAGCACAGGATCACGATCGCCAGCGTGACGATCGAGCCCACCAGCGGATTCGACCAGAAGATGTTGACGTTGCCGCCCGAGAGCAGCATCGACTGGCGGAACGACGTCTCCGCCATGTCGCCCAGCACGAGCGCGAGCACGAACGGCGCCAACGGGTACTTCAACTTCTTGAACACGTAGCCCACCACGCCGAACACGACCATCATCCCCACGTCGAAGAAGTTGTTGTGGACCGTGTAGGCGCCGATGGCGCAGATCACCACGATCACCGGCGCGATGATCGCGAACGGAATGCGCAGGATCGCCGCCCACCAGGGCACGGTGGTCAGCACCACGATGAGGCCCACGATGTTGCCGAGGTACATGCTGGCGATGAGGCCCCACACGAAGTCGGGCTTCTCGACGAACAGCAGCGGACCGGGCTGCAGGCCCCAGATCAGGAGCCCGCCGAGCAGCACGGCCGCGGTGGGCGAGCCGGGGATGCCCAGCGTGAGCATCGGCAGGAGCGCGCTGGTGCCCGCCGCGTGCGCGGCCGTTTCCGGCGCCACCACGCCCTCGATCTCGCCGTCGCCGAAATTGTCCTTGTTCTTGGCAAAGCGGCGCGCCATGCCGTAGCTCATGAACGAGGCAGGCGTGGCACCGCCGGGCGTGATGCCCATCCAGCAACCGACGAGGCAGGAGCGCAGCGAGGTGGCCCAGTAGCGCGGCAATTCCTTCCATGTCTTCCACACGATCTTGGGATCGATGCGTCCGCTCTTGCCCTTGAACGAGAGGCCTTCTTCCATCGTGAGGAAGATCTCGCCCAGGCCGAAGAGGCCGATCACCGCCACCAGGAAGTCGAAGCCCTGCAACAGCGCCGGCATGCCGTAGGTCATGCGCAGCGTGCCCGTGACGGTGTCGATGCCCACCGCGGCGAGCGCGAAGCCGATCATCATCGCGGCGATGGTCTTGACCGGCGGCTCGCGGCCCATGCCCACGAAGCTGCAGAACGTCAGGAGCTGGATCGCGAAGTATTCCGGCGGGCCGAACTTCAGTGCGAACTTGGCCACGAGCGGTGCCAGGAACGTGATCAGGACGATGGCGAAGAACGCGCCCACGAACGACGACGTGAAGGCGGCGGTGAGCGCCTCGCCGGCACGCCCCTTCTGCGCCATGGGATAGCCGTCGAAGGTCGTGGCCACCGACCATGGCTCACCCGGTATGTTGAACAGGATCGAGGTGATCGCCCCGCCGAACAGCGCGCCCCAGTAGATGCAGGACAGCATGATGATCGCCGAGGTCGGCGGCATCGAGAAGGTGAGGGGCAGCAGGATCGCCACCCCGTTGGCGCCGCCCAGGCCGGGCAGCACGCCGATCAGCACCCCGAGCAGGATGCCGACAAACATGAACATCACGTTCTTCCACGTCAGCGCAACGGCGAAGCCGTGCATCAGGTTGCCGATGTCTTCCACGCGTATCCCTCGTCGATGCGGGCGCGCAAGAAGCGCACCGGAACTTCGTTCGGTTCTGGTTCGTTACTGCGCGCGGGTTTGCTAGAACCCGAGCATGTTTTCGATGGGTCCCTTCGGCAGCGGCACCAGGAACCAGATCTCGAACAGGACGAAAATCACGAGGGGGACGCCCGCGCTGACGCACAGCGCGGGGAACCACTTGTATTTGCCCTGGAACAGCATGAAGCCCGCGATGAAGATGAACGAGGCGACGTAGATGCCGATGAGCCAGATCAGCCCCACGAAGCCGATCGTGGGCAGCAGCATCGCCAGCACGGGCTTGAAGTCCGCGTAGGTGACGAAGATCTTCAGGGCATCGTGGCGCCAGCGGCGGATCTGCTGGAATGCCACCCACACCCCGCAGGCGACGAGGATCCAGCCGATCCCGTTCGGGAAGTAGCCCGACTGCGGACCATCCTCCGCCCACGCCGCACCCACGCGGTGGCTGTCCACCACCACGAGAACGCCGAGAAGGGCGATGAGCAAGCCCACCGCCACCTCCACCCACCGGGTCTGGATCACGCCACCCGTCGCTTCGTTCTTCTCGGCCATTGCGTTCCTACTTGGCGATGAATCCGGCTTCGAGCATGAGCTGCTTGTGGATGCCTTCGGCCTCCGTGACCCAGCCCACGAATTCCTTGCCGGTCATGAAGGTGTTCTTGAAGGCGCCGTCTTCCGTGAACTTCTTCCACTCGGGAGTGGCGCGCACCTTCTGGAAGAGGTCGATGTAGAAGTCGACCTGCTCCTGCGTGACGCCCGGCGGCATGAAGATCCCGCGCAGCATCAGGTACTCGACGGGAAGGCCCTGCGACTTGCAGGTGGGAATGTCGCCCCACGCCTGCGTGGTCGTGATCTTCGCCGTGTAGGCCATCGGCGCGCTGTCGAATACGCACAGCGGCCGCAACGCGCCGCCGCGCCAGTGAGCCACGGCCTCGATGGGGTTGTTCACGGTCGAGTCGACGTGCTTGCCCACGAGCTGCACGGCCACGTCACCGCCGCCCTTGAAGGGAATGTAGGTCATCTTCTTGCCCACGGCCTTCTCGAGCGCCACGGTGATGATCTGGTCCTCCTGCTTGGAACCCGTGCCGGCCATCTTGAACTTGCCGGCGTCGCCGCCCTTGACCGCCGCCATGTACTCGCCGGCCGACTTGTACGGCGCCTCGGAATTCACCCACAGCACGAACTCGTCGAGCGCGAGCATCGCGACCGGCGTGAGGTCCTTCCAGTTGAAAGGCACACCGGTGGCAAGCGGCGTGGTGAAGAGGTTGGAGAGGGTGATGATGATCTTGTTGGCATCGCCCTTCGCGCCCTTCACCTCGAGGAAGCCCTCGGCGCCCGCGCCGCCGGACTTGTTGACGACGATGAGCGGCTGCTTCATCAGGTTGTTCTTGGCCACCACACCCTGGATGAAGCGCGCCATCTGGTCGGCGCCGCCGCCGGTGCCCGCAGGCACCACGAATTCGACGGGCTTGGTGGGCTCCCAGGCCGCAAGGACCGGGATGGGCGAGGCTACTGCAACTGCAAGGCCGGCCGCTACGAATGCGCGGCGAAAGATGCTAACCATTGAATCCTCCTAGAAGACTGGTAAGGGTTTGCGTGCGGCTCTTCACTGGCCCGCTCGATCCCGCACTGTACCGCCATCGAGCCGCGCGTGCGAATGTTCCGCCCGCGCGTGCATCGCTTCCTTTTCTATTTCACGAGACCGGCGCCGCGTGCCCATGTGTACTTGGCACCCAGCACCATCACGGGCATCTCCGTCGAGTACGGATAGGCCGGGATGCCGTGATCGAACAGATACTCGGCCGCCTCCTCCACTTCGACGTCGCCGGCAAGCGAAGCCACGATCGGCTTCTCGATGCCCTTCGCCTTGAACTCCTCCACCACCTCCGCCACGAGCTTCGCGAACACCATCGGCGGCGTGACGATCGTGTGCCAGTAGCCCAGGATCAGCGAGTGGATGCGCGGATCCTCGAGGCCCAGCCGGATCGTGTTCTGGTACGTCTTGGGCGGTTCGCCGCCGGTGATGTCCACCGGATTGCCGGCAGCACCGAAGGGCGGGATGAACTTGCGGAAGGCCGCATCGAGATCGGCGGGCATCGCCATCAGCTTCAGGCCGTTGTCTACGCATGCGTCGGAGAGCAGCACGCCCGAGCCGCCGGCACCGGTGATGATCACGACGTTCTCACCCTTGGGCGTGGGTAGCTTCGGAATCGCCCGCGCATACTCGAGCATCTCGCGCAGCGCCTTGGCGCGGATCACGCCCGACTGGCGCAGCACGTCGTCGTAGATCTTGTCGTTGCCGGCCAGCGCG
>CAZUGY010000092.1:0-16682 GCA_964620265.1 uncultured Alcaligenaceae bacterium | reverse complement strand
GTGTGGAACGTGAAGCCGGCGCTGCACACGCCGCTCATGAGCGTCACCAATGCGGTGTCGTCGATCATCGCGATCGGCGCGCTGGTGCAGATCGCGCCGGACCTCACGCAGATCTCGGCGGACCTGTCGCGGCCGCACGAGTGGATACGGTGGCTCTCCGTGGGGGCCATCGTGCTCGCCACCGTCAACATGTTCGGCGGCTTCGCCGTGACGCAGCGCATGCTGCAGATGTTCCGCAAGTAAGGGCCGGCCGATCATGACAGCGAGTCTTTCGAGCATCGCCTACCTCGGCGCGACGATCCTCTTCATCCTCTGCCTCGGCGGCCTGTCCAACCAGGAGACGTCGCGCCGCGGCAATCTCTACGGCATCGTCGGCATGGCGATCGCCGTGCTCGCCACCATCTTCGGGCCGCAGGTTACCGCGGCCGGATTGCCGTACATCATCGCGGCCATGGTGGTGGGTGCGGTGATCGGCCTCGTGGCGGCGCGCCGCGTGCAGATGACGCAGATGCCCGAGCTCGTGGCCCTGATGCACAGCCTCGTGGGCCTGGCCGCCGTGCTCGTGGGCTATGCCAACTTCATCGATCCGGCGGTGTCGGTGGGGCTCACCCCCGCGGAGCACACGATCCACGTGATCGAGATGTACCTCGGCGTGCTGATCGGCGCCGTCACGTTCTCGGGCTCGCTCATCGCCTTCGGCAAGCTCTCCGGCAAGATCGGCGGCAAGCCCTTGCTGCTTCCGGCGCGGCACTGGATCAATCTCGTGGGCTTGCTCGTGGTGATCTGGTTCGGCTATCGCTTCGTGGTCGCGGGCAACCCGCACGACGCGATGATCGCGATGATCGTGATGACCGTGATCGCGCTCCTCTTCGGCATCCACATGGTGATGGCGATCGGCGGCGCCGACATGCCGGTGGTGGTGTCGATGCTGAACAGCTACTCGGGCTGGGCGGCGGCGGCCACGGGCTTCATGCTGAACAACGACCTCCTGATCGTGGTGGGCGCGCTGGTGGGCAGCAGCGGCGCGATCCTCTCCTACATCATGTGCACGGCGATGAACCGCAACTTCATCAGCGTGATCGCGGGCGGCTTCGGCGGCGACGGCGGCACGCCCAAGCCGGCGGCCGGCGGCAGCGCCGAGCCCGCGGGCGAGGTCACGCCGATCTCCGCGGTCGAGACCGCCGAGCTGCTGAAGGACGCCAAGGACGTGATCATCGTCCCGGGCTACGGCATGGCGGTCGCGCAGGCGCAGCACACCGTGTTCGAGATAACGAAGGCGCTGCGCGAGCGCGGGGTGAACGTGCGCTTCGGCATCCATCCCGTGGCCGGCCGCATGCCGGGGCACATGAACGTGCTGCTCGCCGAGGCCAAGGTGCCGTACGACATCGTGTTCGAGATGGATGAGTTGAACGAAGACTTTCCCAAGGCCGACGTGGCGATGGTCATCGGCGCCAACGACATCGTCAATCCCGCCGCGCAGGAGGATCCCGCGAGCCCCATCGCCGGCATGCCGGTGCTCGAGGTGTGGAAGGCCAAGCACTCGATCGTGATGAAGCGCAGCATGGCGTCGGGCTATGCGGGCGTCGACAACCCGCTCTTCTACAAGGAGAACAACCGGATGCTGTTCGGGGATGCCAAGAAGATGCTGGATGAGGTGCTGGCGGCGCTGAGGGGGTGAGGTCCGACAGCCGGCAAAGCACGTGGTGACCAAAGCTGATTGAGCAGTGTCGTCATCTATTAAGAGCATTTTATTGATATATAAACGCTCTTGAGAGCTTAAATACTTTACCTGCATCAGCTCAATGTGATATACGGAACACTTAGACCCCTGTCGGGTGATCCGTGACCGCCGTCAACAAGCTGCAAACAGCCCCGCCGTTTCCCGTCGAGCAGGCCATCCGGCAACTCGGTGGCAACCTCCGCACGGCGCGGTTGCGCCGCAACCTCACCATCAAGGAGATGGCGGACAAGATCGGTACCGGCCCGCGTCCCGTCGCCGACGCCGAAAGAGGAAAGGCTTCCACCGGCATCGCCGTCTACGTTGCGATGCTGTGGGCGCTGGGGCTTCTCGAACCGTTCGCCGAGGTCGCCGCTCCCGAGCGCGATGACGAGGGTCAGGCCCTGGCGCTCGCGCGCGAGCCACAAAGGGCGAGTCAGAAGTCGGATCTGGACAATGACTTCTGACGCAGCGGGGGAGTGCTATGTCTACATGACACTCCCCGGCGAAACGTCTGCCGTGACGGCAGGAAGGTTTGCTCTGGCGGTCGACCGGCGTGGCGTGCCCGAAGGGCGCTTCGTGTACGGGCGCAGCTACCTGCAGCGCCGCAATGCCGTCGAGCTCGACCCCGTCGAGTTGAGGCTCACCCAGAGGACGTATTCGACCGTCGCCATGCGAGGCGTGTTCGGCGCGCTGCGCGATGCGAGCCCCGACTACTGGGGCCGTCGGCTCATCCAGCGCCATCTCGGCCATGCGCAGCCCACGGAGTTGGACTACCTGCTGCACTCGCCCGACGATCGTGCCGGCGCGCTGGGGTTCGGGCTCAACGTCACGCCACCCGCACCCCGGCGTGAGTTCAACCGTACGCTGGACCTTGCGAAGCTCCAGGCCATCGTCGACGCGATCGTTGCCGACGAGGAGCCGGACGAGGCCCGTCCCGCGATCGACGTCGATCGTGACCAGGTCGAAAAGCTGCTGATGATCGGCACGTCGATGGGCGGCGCGCGCCCCAAGGCCGTGGTCGAGGACGACGAGGGCCTGTGGATCGCCAAGTTCAACCGCACCGACGATACCTGGAACAATGCGCGCGTCGAGCATGCGATGCTGCGCCTGGCGCGCGAGTGTGGAATGGTCACGGCCGAAAGTCGCGTCACGCAAGCCGGCGGACGCGATGTGCTGCTGGTCAAGCGCTTCGACCGCGAGCGCGCGGAACAGGGCTATCGACGGGCGCGCATGGTCAGTGCGCTGACACTGTTGCGTGCCGAGGATACCTACCAGTCGCGAGACCGCTGGTCCTACGTGCTGCTGGCGGAAGAACTGCGCCGCGTCTGTGCCGATCCCGAGCGTAACGCCACCGAGCTGTTCCGCCGCATGTGCTTCAACGCATTGATTTCCAACATCGACGATCATCCTCGCAATCACGCGGTGATCGCGCGCGACTTCGATTGGGCACTGTCGCCTGCGTACGACCTCACACCGTCGACGCCGGTCAGCATCGAGCGTCGCGACCTCGCGCTGGAGTGTGGGGACGCCGGCCGTGTGGCCAACGCGAACAACCTGCTCTCGCAATGCGCACGCTTTCTCCTCGACCGCGACGGCGCCCGTTCGATCGTCGAGACGATGGAAGCGCAGGTGAGGAGCACCTGGTTCGCGGCCGCCAAGGCGGCAGGCGTCAGCGATCGCGACTGTGACCGGATCGCCGGTGCGTTCGCGTACCCGGGGTTTTCGAGTGATTTCGGGTCGCAATGACCGCGTCCGGGTCTGATCGTCACAACGGCCCTTGCGAACCGGCGCAGCTCCAGGACGTCCCGTGCAAGGTGCGTGAATGATCGACCCATCGCCCGCCCCGCCATGACCCGCCAGGACCGCAGCCCCCTGTTCTGGAGCGCCTTCGTCGTGCTCTCGCTCGCCTGCCTGGCAGTGGCCTGGAAGCTCTTTCCCCAGGCGATGCCGCTCGTGAACCTCGAGATCACGATGACGCGCGACGCGGCCATCGCCAAGGCGCGCGAGCTCGCCACGCAGCACGGTCTCGTGCTCGCCGGCGGGCGCGAGGCGACGGTCTTCAACCAGGACTCGCTCGCGCAGAGCTACGTGGAGCTCGAGGGCGGCGGCAAGGATGCCTTCGCGCAACTCGTGAGCGGCAAGGTGTATGCGCCGTACTGGTGGGAGGTGCGCCTCTTCCATCCCGGTGTGGTGGAGGAGGCGTCGATCGCGCTGCGTCCGGACGGCACGCTCAACGGCTTCGTGCGGCGCCTGCCGGAAACCTACGTGCGCGATGCGCAGACGATGGCGTTGGCGCCCGATGCGGCGCTGGCACTCGCGAAGGAGCGTGCGCAGCGCGACTGGGGCGTGGACCTCGCGCCGTACGCGCTGCTCGACCAATCGCAGCAGGCGCGTCCGTCGGGACGCGTGGACCATCGCTTCGTCTTCGAGCGGGCGGAGAAGTGGGGCGAGGCGCGCGTGCGCCTGGAGCTCGCGGTGGCAGGCGACGAGCTCATCGGCATGGATCCCGTGTTCTGGGTGCCGGAATCGTTCGAGCGGCGCTATCGAGAGATGCGCAGCACCAACGACACGATCGCGGGAGCGGCGACCGTCGTGGGCGGCGTGCTCTACGGCCTCTTCGGCTGCGTGGTGGGGTCGCTCTGGCTCCTGCGCAAGCGCGCGCTGCTCGTGCGTCCGGCGCTGGTCGCGGGATTCGTGGTGGCGGGGCTCGGGGGTCTCTCGATCCTCGCGCAGACGCCCACCGCGTGGTTCGGCTTCAATACCGCGCACGACGTGTCGAACTTCTGGGTGCAGCAGGGGGGCTTGGCACTGCTCACCCTGGTGGGCGGCGGGCTGGCGCTGGGGCTCGTCTTCATGGCGGCGGAGGGGCTGACGCGCCTGGCCTTCGGCGACCACCCGCAGCTGTGGCGCGTGTGGTCGCGCGAGGCGGCCGGCACGCGCGCGGTCGCGGGACGCACCTTCGGTGGGTACCTGTTCGTGCCGATCGAGCTCGCCTTCGTGGCGACCTTCTACTACGCCACCAACCGCTGGCTCGGCTGGTGGCAGCCTGCGGAGCAGCTGACCGATCCCAACATCCTCGCGTCGTGGTTTCCGGCGGTGACGCCCATCGCCAATGCGCTGCAGGCGGGGATGATGGAGGAGTGCCTCTTCCGCGCGATCCCGCTCGCGGGCGGCGCGCTCATCGGTGCGCGCTTCGGCCATCGCAACGTCGGCATCGCGATCGCGTTCGTCCTGCAGGCGGTGGTGTTCGGCGCGGCGCATGCCAACTATCCGGGCTTTCCGTCGTATTCACGGCTCGTGGAGCTCGTGCTGCCGTCGCTCGTGTGGGCGGCGATCTTCCTGCGCTACGGCCTCGTGCCCACGATGATCCTGCATGCGGTGTTCGACCTCGTGCTGATGTCGATCCCCGTGTTCCTCATGGATGCGCCGCTCGCGGGCGTGCAGCGCGGTGTGGTGATCGCCGCGGGCCTCGTGCCGCTGGCCTTCGTGCTCGGGGCACGCATGCGGCAGGGCGCGTGGAGCGAGCTCGCCGCCGCGCTGCGCAATGCGGGCTGGCAGCGCGAGCGCGCAGCGCAGCCGGCGGTTGCCGCCGTTGCGCCGGCCGCATCCGCACCCGACGCGGGAGCGCGCTACGCGCCGATCCTGCAGCGCGCGCTGCCGGTGCTCGGCCTCGCCGGTCTCGTGGCGTGGGTGCTCGCCACCCCGCTGCGCGCCGATGCGCCGCCGCTGGCGCTTTCCCGTGCCGAGGCGATCGCCGTGGCGGAAAAGGCGCTGGCCGCGCACGGCGTCACGCTGGGTCCGCAGTGGGAGCGCATGGCGATGCCGCGCTCGGCGCTGGAGGAGGGCGTGCAGCGGCGCTGGCATGCCTTCGTGTGGCGCGAGGCGGGCCCGCAGGCGTATCGCTCGCTCATCGGCACCGCGCTCGCGCCGCCGCTGTGGGACGTGCGCTTCGCGCGCTTCGACGGCACCGTGACCGAGCGCGCGGAGGAGTGGCGCGTGACCGTCATGGGCGACGACGCGATCCGCCAGATGGTGCATCGCCTGCCGGAGGACCGCGCCGGCGCGAAGCTCGATCGCGCGGCGGCGCAAGCGATCGTCGATCGGACACTCGCGCAGCAGTTCGGCAGCGATGCCGCCGCGCTCGTGTTCCGCGGCGCCGACCAGAGCGAACGGCCCCACCGGCGCGACTGGGTGTTCGTGTATGTCGATCCCCGCGTGAACGTGGGCAAGGGTGGTGAGGCGCGCGTGCAGGTGGCGATCGCGGGCGACGAGGTCGTGTCGGCGGGGCGATCGCTCTTCATCCCGGAAAGCTGGCTGCGCGCCGAGGCGGAGAAGGACGGCACGCGGCAGTTCGCGCGGCTGGTGGCCGGCGGCATCGTGGCCGCGCTGGTGCTGGGCATGCTCGTGTACGCGGGGGTGGCGTGGAGCCGTCGCCGCTACGACCGGCGTGCCTTCCGCTTCATGGCGGCCGCGGTGTTCGTGGCTTCTCTCGCCGGGACGCTCAATTCGCTGCCGGCACGCGCCTTCGCGCTCAGCACCACCGAGCCCCTGTTCAACCAGATCGCCACGGCCTTGCTGGGCGTGGCGGCGGCGGGCCTCGTGGCGGCCTTGCTCGTGGGGCTCGTCACCGCGATCGGCGTGCACCATGCGCGCAGCGCGCCACGCGTGCCGCTCGCGGGGCCTTTGCCGCCATGGGCCTGTGGCGTGATGGCGGCGCTCGCCACGGCGGGCATCGGCGCGGCGCTCGCCGCGTTTGCCGCACCGCAGGTCCCGACCTGGCCCGACCTCGGTGCGGCCAATGGCGCGTCGCCGTGGCTGTCTTACGTGGTTTCGGGGCTGGTCGTGGTGCCGGCGGCGGCACTGACGCTCTTCTTCCTGGCGCTCCTCGCCCAGGCCACGACGGGGTGGACGCGGCGGCGCCTCCTCGTGTGCGTCGTGCTCGCGCTGGCGAGCGCCGCGCCGGGCGTGATGGGGGGAACCGACCTCGTGCAGTCGCTCGCGAAGGGCGCGATCGAAGGTGTCGCCACCTTCGCCTTCGCCTGGCTGCTGCTGCGCTACGACCTGCGCACGGTGCCAGCGTTCGTGGCCACGGGCATCGCGCTCGAGGCATTCCGGGGTGCGTCGCTCGCGCCGGTGGTGTCGACCTTCGTGCTGGTCGCGGTGCAGCTGGTCGTGCTCGCGGTCGTCACCGCGTGGGCCACGCGCTACGTGGCGAGGCTCGCGCCGCGCGCGTCCTGAAAGCGCAAGGGATGGACGGGACAGAAAAGGGGCCGCGATCGCTCGCGGCCCC
Organism: uncultured Alcaligenaceae bacterium; assembly: GCA_964620265.1. Taxonomy (GTDB): domain Bacteria; phylum Pseudomonadota; class Gammaproteobacteria; order Burkholderiales; family Casimicrobiaceae; genus VBCG01. The sequence goes on along the minus strand of CAZUGY010000092.1, from coordinate 9,672 downwards.
TTCGTCAGGGTGAAGCGCGTCGCGGTTACTTCAGCGTCGTCCAGTTCGGCGTGACGTTGTTGTCGGCCCGATGCACGGTGGTGACGTTGCTGCGCGAGGCCCACGGGATCACCTGGCGGTGCAGCGGGATCAGGTTCACCTCCGCGTTCTGCGCGAGCAGCGCCTGGTGGATCTCGGCAAGCCGCGCCTTCGTATCCATGTTCACCTTCACCTTGGCCGTGAGCTCGTCGAGCTTCGCGTTGCTGAAGCGGCCGTAGTTGAAGTCGCCGTCACCCTTGCCGTTCCAGGTGGACAGCACCGGCTGCAGCGTGAAGATGGCATCGGTGGAGGCGCCGCCCCAGCCCAGCATGAAGATGCTGGTATCGGTCTTCTCGAGCTTGGGGAAATACAGCGCGCGCGGCATCGCATTGACCTTGGTGGCGACCCCGATCTGCGACCACATGGCGGCGATCGCCTGGCAGATGCGCTCGTCGTTCACGTAGCGGTTGTTGGGGCAGTCGAGCGTGACCTCGAAGCCGTTGGGGTAGCCGGCGTCGGCCAGGAGCTTCTTCGCGGCGTCGCGGTTGTAGGGCAGGCGCTTCTCGATCTCCGGCGTGGACGTGAGCGGCGACGGCAGGATCGCGCCGGTGACCTGCGACAGCCCCCGCATCGTGTTCTTGTGGATCGTCGCGATGTCGATGGACTGGTACAGCGCCTGGCGCACGCGCTTGTCCTTCAGCGGATTCTTGCCCTTGACGCTGGAGTACAGGAGCTCGTCGCGCGCCTGGTCCATGCCGAGGAAGACGATGCGCTGCTCCACGCCCTCGATCACCTTGATGTTGGGTGTCTGCGACAGGCGCGGCACGTCCTGCGGCGGCGGATCGTTGATGAGGTCGACCTCGCCGGAGATGAGCGCTGCCACGCGCGTGGCGTCGGAGACGATGGGCGTGTAGACGACGTCGTCGATGTTGCCGTCGAACAAGCCCGCCTTGATGCCCCACCAGTCGGGATTCTTCTTGAGCACCGTCTTCACGTCGGGCTGGCGCGACACGAGCGAATAGGGGCCGGTGCCGTTGGCCTCGCGCGCGGTGATCATGTCTTCCTTGCCGGCGAAGTTCTGCGGCTTGACGCACTTGTTCTTCTCGCACCAGGCCTTCGACATGATGTTGATGGTGGCCACGTGCTCCAGCATGATCGGATTCGGACCGGGGGTGACGAACTCCACGGTGAGGTCGTCGATCTTCTTCGCGGCGCCTGCCGCGTTGGAATACGCGCGCAGCTGCGAGGTGTCGGAGCGGGCGCGCTCGTAGCTGAACACGACGTCGTCGGCGGTGAACGGCGTGCCGTCGTGGAATTTCACGCCCGGGCGCAGCTTGAAGCGCCACGTGGTGGGGTTCACCTGCGTCCACGACTCGGCGAGCGACGGCACGAGGCCCAGCTTCTTGTCCCGCTGCACGAGGAACTCGTACACGAGGCTGTTGATGTTGTTGGTCAGGTTCTCGTTCTGCGAATGCGGATCGGTGGTCTGCATGTCGCCGCGGCCCGCCCAGCGGAGCGTCACGGCATCGGCAGCCGGCACGAGCGCGCCCAGGGTGGCGGCCACGGCCACCGCGAGCACCACGCGCCGGGCGCGGGGGAAGTCCAGGTAGCGCATGAAGGTCTCCCAACGGAAGGATGGCGGCCCCGACCACCGGGGCTCACCCGCGGGATCATACCGACTGCCACGCGGGCCGCGGCGGAATTCGCTGCCGGGACGAAGGACGGGCCGACCGGTAGAATCCGGACCTCGCCGCCCCCATCATTCGAAAGCCGCAGCGCCTGAACGCGCCGCGTGCCATGCCGCCTCCTGCGGCCGCCTCGATTCCATGCCTGCCGACGTCCCTTCCCGCGTGGCCAGACCCACTCCCGCCGCGCCACCGCCCGTTGCCGAGCTGCAGTCGCGCCTGGACCAGGCGATGGCGAGCGACGCCGCGCGTCTCGCGCGCCGCATCGGCCGTGCGCGCGCGCAACGGGCGCCGCAGGCGGAGTGGGAGCGCATCGCCGCCGACCTCACGCGATCGATCGCGCGCCGGGCCGCGCGGGCCGCGGCGCGCCCGGCGATCGCCTATCCACCGGATCTGCCCGTCGCCCAGCGCGCTGCCGAGATCGAGCGCGCGATCCGCGACCATCGCGTGGTGATCGTCTCCGGCGAAACGGGCTCCGGCAAGACGACGCAGTTGCCCAAGATCTGCCTCGCCGCGGGACGAGGGCTACGCGGCCTCATCGGCCACACCCAGCCGCGGCGCATCGCCGCGCGCGCGGTGGCCACGCGCATCGCGCAGGAGATGGGGCAGGACGTGGGCGCGGCGGTCGGCTACAAGGTCCGCTTCACCGACCACACGAGTCCCGCTGCGTACGTGAAGCTCATGACCGACGGGATACTGCTCGCCGAGACGCAGGGCGACCGCGAGCTCCTGGCCTACGACACGATCATCGTCGACGAGGCGCACGAGCGCAGCCTCAACATCGACTTCCTTTTAGGCTACCTGCGGCAGCTCCTCGATCGCCGTCCGGACTTCAAGGTGATCGTGACCTCCGCCACGATCGACGCCGATCGCTTCGCGGCGCACTTCGCCCATCACGGCAAGCCGGCCCCGGTGATCGAGGTGTCGGGACGCATGTTCCCCGTGGACATCCGCTACCGTCCGCTCGCCGGCGACAAGGCCGTGGTCTCGGCCGAGAGCGAGAGCGCCTCGGACGACGAGGAGGACCTCGAGGAGGCGATCGTGAGCGCGGCCGAGGACCTGTGGCGCGAGGGTCCCGGCGACATCCTCGTCTTCCTCCCCGGCGAGCGCGAGATCCGCGAGACGGGCGACCTCCTGCGCGCGGGCCTCGCGCGACGGCCGTATGCGCGCGAGGTCGAGATCCTGCCGCTCTTCGCGCGGCTGTCGGTGGCCGACCAGCAGCGCGTGTTCTCGGGCAGCCGCGGCCGGCGCATCGTGCTGTCGACCAACGTCGCCGAGACCTCGCTCACCGTCCCCGGCATCCGCTACGTGATCGATGCGGGGTTGGCACGCGTGAAGCGCTACAGCGTGCGCAGCAAGACCACGCTGCTGCAGATCGAGAAGGTATCGCAGGCCGCCGCGCAGCAGCGCGCCGGCCGCAGCGGCCGCGTGCAGGACGGCGTGTGCGTGCGCCTGTATGCGGAAGAGGATTTCGCGAAGCGTCCGCGTTTCACCGACCCCGAGATCCTGCGCAGCTCGCTGGCCTCGGTGATCCTGCGCATGGCGGCGCTCGATCTCGGCGACGTCGCGGCCTTTCCGTTCGTCGAGGCGCCCACGCCGCGCGCGATCGCCGACGGGTTCCAGCTCCTGCAGGAGTTGGGCGCCGTCGACGAGGCGCGCACCCTCACGCCACTCGGCCGCGAGCTGGCGCGCCTGCCGCTCGATCCGCGCATCGGGCGCATCGTGCTCGCGGCGCGCGACGGCGGTTGCCTTGCCGAAGCGCTCGTGATCGCGAGCGCGCTCGCGGTGCCCGATCCGCGCGAGCGTCCCCTCGAAAAACAGCAGGCCGCCGACCAGGCGCACCTTCGCTTCCGCGACGATCGCTCCGATTTCCTCTCGCTCGTGGCGCTGTGGGAGTTCTTTGCCGACCTCGGCACCCAGAAGCTCTCGCACCGGCGCGCGGTCGACGCCTGCCGCGCGCAATACGTGTCGTTCCTGCGCCTCATCGAGTGGCGCGACGTGCATCGCCAGCTCGTGGCCACGCTCGAAGAGGCGGGATGGAAGTGGAATCCCGCGCTGCCCAAGGCCTTCGACAATGCGCGCTACGCGCTGCTGCACAAGGCGATCCTCGCCGGACTGCTGGGCAACATCGGCGTGAAGGCCGACGCCGACGAAGGCTACCTGGGCGCCCGCGGCATCCGCTTTTTTCTGCATCCGGGCTCGGGACTTGCGCGCAAGGGGGCGAAGTGGGTGCTGGCCGCCGAGCTCACCGAGACCTCGCGCCTGTACGCCCGTTGCGCGGCGCGCATCGATCCCGAGTGGATCGAGGAAGTGGCGGGGGATCGCGTCACGCGCGAGCACTTCGAGCCGCACTGGGAGGAGAAGCGCGGCGAGGTCGTGGCGAGCGAGCGCGTATCGCTGTATGGGATCACGCTGGTGGCGCGGCGTCCCGTGTCGTTCGGGCGCATCGATCCCGTGGCCGCGCGCGACGTGTTCATCCGCGAGGCGCTGGTGCCGGGCGCGCTGCGCACGCGCGGCACATTCCTCGCGCACAACCGCGCGCTCGTGGCCGACGTGCAGGAGTTGGAGCACAAGGCGCGCCGCCAGGACGTGCTGGTCGACGAGGAAACGATCGGCGACTTCTACGCCGGGCGCGTGCCGCCGGAGGTCCATTCGCTCGCGACCTTCGAGCGCTGGCGCGAGGAGGCCGAGCGGCGCGATCCACGCCTGCTCTTCGTCACGCGCGACTACCTCATGCGGCACGGCGCGGCGGCGGTCACCGCGGAGCTCTTTCCCGAGACCCTCGCGCTGGGGGATGTCGCACTGCCGCTCAAGTATCGCTTCTCGCCGGGACATCCGCTCGATGGGCTGACGCTCACCGTGCCGCTGCGCCTGTTGAACCAGCTTCCCGAGGCACGCCTCACCTGGCTCGTGCCGGGCATGGTGCGCGAGAAGGTCACGCACCTCCTGAAAGCGTTGCCGAAGGCACTGCGCAATCGCGTGATCCCGCTGCCGGATACGGTCACGGCATTCCTCGAGGATGCGGTGCCGGGCGAGCTCGCGCTGGCCGATGCGCTGCGTGGCTTCCTCGAGAAGCGTCTTGCCACCCCGATCGAGGCGGCGCTCCTGCGCGATGTGGAGGTGCCGGCTCATCTCGCGGTCAATGTGGCGGTCGTGGACGACGCCGGCAAGGAGCTGGCCGCAGGCCGCGACCTGCCCGCCCTGCGCGCGCAACTCGGACAGGCCGCGGCGCTTTCGTTCGCGAGCGTGGACCCTGCCTTCGAGCGCCGCGGCCTCGTGCGCTGGGACTTCGGCGACCTGCCCGCCTCGATCGCGGTCACGCGGCAGGGCGCGCGCGTCACGGGCTATCCCGCGCTCGTCGACGACGGCGACTCCGTGTCGCTGGCGCTGCTGGACACGTCCCAGGCGGCGGAGGCCTCGACCCGCGGGGGCGTCGTGCGGCTCCTGTCTATCGCGTTGCGCGATGCCACGTCGCGCTACGAGAAGGGTGGTCCCGCGTTCAACGATGCCGCGCTGAAGCTCAAGGCGACGATCCCGACCGATCGTCTGCTGATCGATCTGCTGGCCGCGGCGCGCGCACGCGCCTTCCTCGCCGACGACGACCTGCCCCGCAGCGAGCGCCAGTTCAACGAGCAGGTGAAGCGCGCGCGCACCCGGCTGCCCGCCGTGATGGAGGGCGCGCAACGGCTCCTGGGCGAGATCGCCGACCGCCACCAGGCACTCGGCCAGCGGCTCGCCGCCGCCCCCAGGGTGTGGGCGCGGCTCGCCTCCGAAGTGCGTGCCACGCGCGACGCGCTCGTCCATCCCGGCTTCGTCAGCGCGACGCCGTGGGAGCAGCTCCACCATCTCCCACGCTACCTGACGGCGCTCGACCGGCGCCTGGCGAAGTACGCCGAGCGCCCCGACCGCGATACGCGTCACGCCGAGCAGGTCGCCCAATGGTGGCGGCGCTTCGAGGAGCGAAGGGAGGCGGACCGGGTCGCCGGGCGCGTCGATCCCCGTCTCGATGACTTCCGCTGGCTGCTGGAGGAACTGCGCGTCTCACTCTTCGCCCAGGAGCTCCGGACGCCGTATCCGGTCTCCTTCAAGCGGATCGAGCGCGCGTGGGCCGACCTGTCGCGTTAGGCCCGGGCGGCCCGCCAGGCCGCCTTCGGGCGGGAATGTCACAGCGGCCAGCGGCGCCGGGCGCCATTTACCGGCTGACCCATGTCGGGTCAGCGCGTGCCGTGCTACAGTAATTTAGCCGTATTGTTGCCTAACACATTGACGAGTCAGGCCGGCATCTCCTGAACCCCACGTGAACGCCACGACCTCCGAGGCCGTTGCCAAGCGGCAGCCATCGCGCGAGCTGACGCGCATTCTCAACGAATGCCGCGACATGGCCGTCGCACGCCTGACGGCTTCGTTCGCGCAGATCCTCGATCGCGTCGCCGATACCCTGATGGACCGCGCGAGCAAGACGGACATCCGCGAGGAGCAGCAGATGTTCCTCGACGCGCGAGGGACGTTGAAGAGCGAGCGGCCGGGGCTCATGGCCGAGTTCGAGCGCCAGCTCACCAAGCTCATCGACGATCGCGTGGCCGGGCGCACGGAGAACAAGCAGGACTTCCACAAGGCCGACGCCACCAACCTCACGCTCGTCGAGACGCAGTCGATGGACGAGGCGGTGCTCGCCGGCAACATCACGCGCGTGGTGGAGAATCTCTGCCACGACGAGCTCGCCACCCTCAATCGCGGCGTGGGCTACCTCCTGGGCAAGCCCGACCTCGCCACCGAAGCCAATCCGCTCGGGCCGGCGATCATCGTCGGCGCCTTCTCCAAGGCGGTGGAGACGTTGCAGGCCGACCGGCGCACCAAGTTCCAGATCATGAAGGACCTGAACCAGGCGCCGCTCGGTGACATCAACGCGATCTACGCGCATCTCAACCAGCACCTCACCCGGCTCAACATGATCCCCGCCATCTCGCGTCCGGGCGTGGTCAATCGGGGTGGTGCGGCGGATCGCGCCGCGGCCAAGGCGGCGGTGCCGGGGCTGCCGCCGCCGAATCCCGAGATGGACGTGATGGCGATGTTCCGGCGGATGTACGGCGGCAACGTCGCGCCTGCCGCCTCCTATCCGGCGGCCGGGCATCCTGCGTTCGGAGCCGGCGCGGGCATGCCGCAGGCGCCGCAGATGCCGCTCGGCGACAACGAGCTGCCGCAGATCAGCATGCCCGGCGTATCGCCGGCGATGGCCTTCGCTCCGATGCCGCCGACCCCGTCGGGCTACGTGCCGGGGGCGCCGATCATCTCGTCGCACGACCTGCACGAGGGCCTGACGCGCCTGCAGCAGGGCCAGTCGGACTTCGCCGTGGGCGGCGCGCAGGTGGCGTTCTCCGGCATCCCCGACGGCCTGCACAACGTCCTGCGCGACCTCAAGGAGTCGCCGCTCGGCGCGAAGGCGAACCAGCTCGAGTCGATGACCATCGAGATGGTCGCGATGCTGTTCGACTTCATCTTCGAGACGAAGGACCTGCCCGACGGCATCAAGGCCTTGCTCGCCCGCCTGCAGATTCCCGTGCTCAAGGCGGCGATGCTCGACGGCGCGTTCTTCGCGCGCAAGACGCACCCCGCGCGCCTGCTCGTCAACGAGCTGGCGCACGCGGGCCTGGGCTGGGCGCCGGCGATGGGCCCCGACGATCCGCTGTACCGGAAGCTCGACACGATCGTCCACGCGATCCTCGACGGCTTCTCCGACGACCTCGCCATCTTCGACGAGCAGCGCGCGGTGCTGTCGACGTTCCTCGCGGAGGAAGAGGCTGCGGCGGAGCAGAACATCCAGTCGGGGGCCGAGGAGGTCACGCAGCGCGATCGCCAGCAGATCGCCGCGGTGGTCGTCAAGGCGGAGATCGAGAAGCATATCGAGGCGAGCTCGGTTCCCAACTTCCTCGCGCAGTTCCTGCGCCAGAAGTGGCAGGGCGCGCTCGAGAACGTCTATCTCGCGCAGGGCCAGGAGAGCGAGGGCTGGAGCGCGGGCGTAGGCACGCTCGAGGAGCTCGTGTGGAGCGTGCAGCCCAAGCGCTCGCCGGAGGACCGGCGCCATCTCGTGGCGCTTTTGCCGTCGCTTTTGAAGCGTCTCACCGCCGGCATGCATTCGCGCGGCTGGGCCGGCGACGAGCGCGAATCGTTCATGACCAACCTCGTGGAGGCGCATGCCGCGGCGGTCAAGCCCACGCTCGCGAGCGTGCCGTCGCCCACCGCCGCGGTCGCCGAAGCCGCCCGGGCGCAGGCGGAGCTCGCCAAGGCCGCGGGGGACGAAGCCGCCGCCGCGCGGGCGGAGGCACTCGCCGAAGCGATGGACGAGGCCGCCCCCGAACCCGCGGAACCGGTGCGCGAGATCATCGCCGACGACTACCTCGAGATCGCGCGCAGCCTCGAACGGGGCATGTGGATCGAGTTCGAGTCCGACGACGGCCAGCTCGTCTTCGCCAAGCTCGCGTGGGTGAGCCCGCTGCGCGGGACATATCTGTTCACCAATCGCCAGGGCCAGAAGGCGCTCTCCATGACGGCCGAGGATCTCGCCGAGCGCTTCCGCGCCGATCGCGCGCGCGTGGTGGAGGCCGAGCCGCTCATCGATCGCGCCTTCACGGACATGATGGCGCGCATCGAGCAGACGCTGCCGGAGCACGAGTCGGTGTACTGACCGCGGCGGGACACCGGATGGCCATTGGCGCGCTCATCATCGGCGACGAGATCCTGTCGGGGAAGCGGCAGGACAAGCATCTCGCGCATGTCATCGCCACGCTCGGCAAGCGTGGCCTTTCCCTCGCCTTCGCGCACTACCTGGGTGACGATCGCGAGCGTCTCACCGCCGTGCTCCGCGGTACCTTCGCCTCGGGCGACATCGTGTTCGCCTTCGGCGGCATCGGCGCGACCCCAGACGACCACACCCGCCAGGCGGCCGCGGCCGCGCTCGGATTGCCGCTCGTGCGCCATCCCGAAGCGGTGGCCGAGCTCGAGGCGAAGTGGGGCCGGGAGGCGTATCCCAATCGCGTGCTGATGGCGGAGTTTCCGCAAGGAAGCCGCATCGTGCCCAATCCGGTCAATCGCGTGGCGGCGTTCTCGTTTGGCGATCATCACTTCTTTCCCGGCTTTCCGGAGATGGCGTGGCCGATGCTGGACTGGGTGCTCGCCACGCACTATCCGTCGCTCGTGCAGATTGCTCCCGTGGAGCGCGCGATCGCGGTGTATGACGCGGGCGAGAGCCAGTTGCTGGTGCTCATGGAAGACAACGTCGCGCGCTTTCCTTCGCTCAAGCTCTTCAGCCTGCCGTCGTTCCTGCCGGACGGCGGACGCCGCATCGAGCTCGGCGTGAAGGGCGATCCGGCGCACGTGGATGCCGGGCTCGCGCATCTCGTGGCGGGGGTGACGGCCGCGGGATTCCGGTGGGAGCCGCTCGGAGGCTCGTCGTGAGGATCCTCGGCCGCTGGTTCGACGAGGTCGCCGTGGGCGATACGTTCGGCTCGAGCGTCACCATCACGGAGGCGCATCTCATGCTCGGCGCGGGCTATGTCGCCGACTTCAATCCGCTGCACGTCGACGAGGAGTTCGCGAAGAAGTCTCGCTTCGGCGGGCGCATCCTCCACGGCATGCTCACGAGTGCGCTGATGGGCGGTCCCGTCGGCATGCACTTTCACGGTACGGCGATGGCGTACCTCGAGCACAACGCGCGGTTTTTGGCACCGGTGCGGCCGGGAGACACGCTGGCGCTCGACTGGACCGTCACCGGGCTCGTGCCGAAGCCCGCGCATGGCGCGGGTGTGGTGGAGCTCGAGGGCACCGCGACCACGCAGGACGGCACGGTGGCGGCGCGGGCCACCGGCAAGATCATGGTGTTCGTGAAGCCTGTGTAGAAGGTTCCCCCGAAGCGAGCTGCGCTCGCCTCCCCCATAGGGGGCGCGCGCCTTGGGGCGGTCCGGCGGCGCGCTGT
>CAZUGY010000091.1:0-17176 GCA_964620265.1 uncultured Alcaligenaceae bacterium | reverse complement strand
CCGGCAGTTGCGCCAACGCACGGTCGTACCATTGCTGCGTGCGTGCGACCTCGAAGGCCATCATCTCGCGGAATGCAGGCGAGTACTCGGCCCGCATCAGCGCATTGGCGGTCACGCCGAAGCGTGCCAGGTCCTCGTGCGGCAGGTAGATGCGGCCGCGGCGCGCATCCTCGCCCACGTCGCGGCAGATGTTGGTGAGCTGGAATGCGACACCCAGGTCCCGCGCGTAGCCGCGCGTGGCGGGATCGGTATAGCCGAAGATCTCCGCCGATATGAGTCCCACCACGCCGGCCACGCGATGGCAGTAGAGCTCGAGCCCCGCGAAGTCGAGGTAGCGCGATTGCGTGAGGTCCATCGCCATGCCGTCGATCACCGCCTCGAAGTGCTCGTGCGGCAACGCGAAGTCGCGTACCACGGAGACGAGCGCCTTGCCCACCGGATGCTCGGGCGTGCCCGCGAACACGCGCGCGATCTCCTGCCGCCACCAGGCGAGCTTGGTTTGCGCAACACCCGCGTCGTGCACCTCGTCCACCACGTCGTCGACCTCGCGGCAAAAGGCATACAGCGCGATGATCGCGCGCCGCCGCGCCGGCGGCAGGAAGAGGAAGCTGTAGTAGAAGCTCGAGCCGCTGGCGGCCGCCTTCTGCTGGCAGTACTCGTCCGGGGTCATGGGGATGCACCCGAACCCGCCGGCACGCGCGGCGGGACCACCGTGCGGAAGGCCACCGCGCACCAGTCGGCGGTGCGCAGCACGGGACGGCGCGTGAACACGTCGCCCCCCACCGCGTCGATGCGATCGAGGATGCGCGTGCCGCCGGCGATCACCGCCGAGAGCTCGAGCCCGAGCCGCCACGGCAGCCGGCGCGCGAGGCGATGTCCCGATTGCAGGAGCCCGCGCGCACGCGCGGTCTGGAACGCCATGAGCGCGCGCCACGCGGCATCGACGCGGCCCTGGGCGATGTGGTCGAGCGTGACGCCGAAGCGCGCCAGGTCCTCCAGCGGCAGGTACACCCGGTCCTTGCGCCAGTCGATGGCCACGTCCTGCCAGAAGTTGGCGAGCTGCAGCCCCGTGCACACGGCGTCGCTCGCGACGAGGTTGTCGGGGCCTTCCGTCCCCCGGTCCGCGCGATACAGCGCGAGCAGGAGACGCCCAATCGGATCGGCGGAGCGCCGGCAGTAATCGAGCACGTCGGCGAAGGTCGCGTAGCGTCCCACGGTCACGTCCTGCGCGAAGGCGGACAGGAGGTCGCGGAACGGGGACAGGGCGAGACCATGCTCGCGGATCGTGGCGGCCAGCGCGGGGAAGGGCGGCTCGGAGGGAGTCTCGCCGGCGGCGATCGTGTCGAGGTGGCCGTTGAACGCGGCCAGTGCCGCCAGTCGCTCCGCCTCCGGCGCATCGCCTTCGTCGGCAAAATCGTCGGCCGCGCGGGCGAAACGGTAGATCGCCACGATGGCGGGGCGCAGGGGCGCGGGCACGAGGCGCGAGGCCACCGGGAAATTCTCGTAATGGCCGACAGTCACGCGAACGGGTCCCTTCTGCTGCTATACTAACCCGTTCGGCGGACGCGGCTTTCGCGGATCGAAAACGATCCGGCGCAAGGCAACGAAGAAGCACCGCACGAGGGCCCTCGCGGAGGCGCCGGCAGCCTCCAACGGCAACGCCGGCGGCACCCGGGACCGCCCCCGTAAGCGGGTCGCCGCCGTGGTCCCGTCGTCCCAAGCGCGAAAGTGGCGGAATTGGTAGACGCACCAGCCTTAGGAGCTGGCGGGGCAACCCGTGGGGGTTCGAGTCCCCCCTTTCGCACCACGAGCATTCCAGGAACGAGCACCATGCAAACCACGTTGGAGAATCTGGGCGAGCTCTCGCGCCGCCTGCACGTTGCCGTGCCCCTCGCGCAAATCGAGGGCGAGGTCGGCAAGCGCCTCGCGCGCCTCGCCCGCACGGTCAAGGTGCCGGGCTTCCGGCCGGGCCACGTGCCCATGAAGATGGTCGAGAAGCAGTATGGCCCGCAGGTGCGCTCGGACGTGATCTCCGATGCCGTGCAGGCCACTTTCGCGGATGCGATCCGCGAGCAGAACATCCGCATCGCCGGCTATCCGCGCATCGAGCCCGCCGCGACGAAGACCGCACCCGACACCGCGCTCGAGTTCTCCGCCGTGTTCGAGGTCTATCCCGAAATCCAGGTGGGCGATGTCTCGTCCGCCACCATCGAGCGTCCGCAGGTCGAGGTCACGGCCGCCGATGTCGATCGCACGCTCGACGTGCTGCGCCGCCAGCGCGCCACGTTCCATCCCACCACCGACGCCGCGCAAAGCGGCGATCGCGTCAAGGTCGACTTCACGGGCACGATCGACGGCGTGGAATTCGCCGGCGGCCAGGCCAAGGATTTCGACATCAGCGTGGGCGAGGGCCGCATGCTGCCCGAGTTCGAAACCGCGGTCACGGGTGTGAAGGCCGGTGAGACGAAGACCTTCGACCTCACGTTCCCCGCCGACTATCACGGCAAGGAAGTCGCGGGCAAGGTCGCGCAATTCACGATCACCGCCAAGGAAATCTCGCGTCCCGACGTGCCGCCGCTCGACAGCGCCTTTGCCACCGCTTTCGGCATCCGCTCCGGCAAGGTCGAGGACCTGCGGGCCGAAGTGGAAAGCAATCTCAAGCTCGAATTGAAGCGCAAGGTCGCCTCGCTCCTGCGCGACCAGGTGATGCGCGTGCTGCGCGAGAAAACGAGCCTCCCGCTGCCGAAGTCGCTCGTCGAGGACGAGGTGCAGCAACTCGCGCGCCGCATGTCGCAGCAGTTGCAGCAGCAGGGCATGAAGGCCGAGGACATCAAGCTCGAGCCCACGATGTTCGAAAAGCAGGCCGAGGACCGCGTCGCGCTTGGTCTCATCCTGGGCGAGCTCGTGCGCAACGAGAACCTGCAGGCCAGGCCCGACCAGGTCAAGGCGATGGTGCAGGAGCTCGCGCAAACCTACGAGCAGCCCGAGGCGGTGGTGCGCTGGCACTACGAAAAGCCGGAGCGCCTGTCCGAGTTCGAAGGCATGGCGGTGGAACGCAACGTCATCGACTGGGTGCTCGCCAAGGCGCAGGTCAAGGACGTGCCGGCCAAGTTCGAGGACGTCGTCGGCCAGCCGGGTCGCGGCTAGGCAGCCCGCGCGCCGTGCGCGGTCCCACGCGCACGGCGCATACTTGCGGGACAGGTGATGCGGACCCATCTGGTCCCATGCAAGAAGGGGCCGTGACTGTAGCCGACAGTAACGCACCGGCGTCTTCCGCATCCCGTGGCATTCCCGCCCGCCGATCACCGCATCCCGAGAAAGTCACCCGTGACTAATACTTCCCTCCAAGGCCAGTACACCGAACCCAGCGCCCTCGGCCTCGTGCCGATGGTCATCGAACAATCCGGCCGCGGCGAGCGCGCCTACGACATCTACTCGCGCCTCCTGAAGGAGCGCGTGATCTTCCTCGTGGGCCCGGTCAACGACGGCGCCGCCAACCTCATCGTGGCGCAGATGCTCTTCCTCGAGTCCGAGAACCCGGACAAGGACATCCACTTCTACATCAACTCGCCGGGCGGCTCGGTGTCGGCGGGGATGGCGATCTTCGACACCATGCAGTTCATCAAGCCCGACGTCTCCACCCTGTGCGTGGGCATGGCGGCCTCGATGGGCGCCTTCCTGCTGGCGGCGGGCACCAAGGGCAAGCGCTTCGCGCTCCCCAATTCCACGGTGATGATCCACCAGCCCTCCGGTGGCTTCCAGGGCCAGGTCTCCGACATCGAGCGCCACGCGCAGTACGCGATCGACCTCAAGCGCCGGTTCATCGCGCTCATGGCGCGCTTCACCGGTCGCACGCCCGAGCAGGTCGAGCTCGACCACGATCGTGACCGATTCCTGTGGGCGGATGCCGCGCAGGAGTACGGTATCATCGACAAGGTCTTGCAGAACCGGACCCCCGACGCGTAGAGTAGTCTTGAGGTCCGGGGAGAGCTTCCCAGCATAGGTTGTTGAATGGCCGAAAAATCTTCCGGCGACAAGCTTCTTTATTGCTCCTTCTGCGGAAAGAGCCAGCACGAGGTCCGCAAGCTCATCGCGGGCCCGTCGGTGTTCATCTGCGACGAGTGCATCGAGCTTTGCAACGACATCATCCGTGAGGAGGGTGCCGGGACCGAGGCTGCGCGCACGGACCGCACCAAGCTGCCCACGCCGCACGAGATCCGCCAGAGCCTGGACCAGTACGTGATCGGCCAGGAGCCGGCCAAGAAGATCCTCTCGGTGGCGGTGTACAACCACTACAAGCGGCTCGAGGTCGGCACCAAGGAAGACGAGGTCGAGCTCGCCAAGTCGAACATCCTGCTGATCGGGCCCACGGGCTCCGGCAAGACGCTCCTCGCGCAAACGCTTGCGCGCCTCCTCGACGTGCCCTTCGTGATCGCCGATGCGACCACGTTGACCGAAGCCGGCTACGTCGGCGAGGACGTCGAGAACATCATCCAGAAGCTCCTGCAGAAGTGCGACTACGACATCGAGAAGGCGCAGCGGGGCATCGTGTACATCGACGAGATCGACAAGATCTCGCGCAAGAGCGACAACCCTTCGATCACCCGTGACGTCTCGGGCGAGGGCGTGCAGCAGGCGCTCCTGAAGCTGATCGAAGGCACCATCGCGAGCGTTCCGCCCCAAGGCGGCCGCAAGCATCCCAACCAGGAGTTCGTGCAGGTCGATACCACGAACATCCTCTTCATCTGCGGCGGCGCGTTCGACGGTCTCGAAAAGATCATCCGCCAGCGCACGGCGAAGACGGGCATCGGCTTTGGCGCCGAGGTGGCAAGCCCCGAGGACCGCAAGAACATCACGTTGCTCCTGCGCAACACGGAGCCGGAAGACCTCATCAAGTTCGGCTTGATCCCCGAGTTCGTGGGTCGCCTGCCGGTGGCGGCCACCCTCGACGAGCTCGACGAGGCGGCGCTCATCGAGATCCTGGTCGAGCCCAAGAACGCGCTGTTGAAGCAGTACCAGAAGATGTTCCGCATGGAAGGCGTCGAGCTCGAGATCCGCGAGCCGGCGCTACGCGCCATCGCCCGCAAGGCGCTGGCCCGCAAGACCGGCGCCCGGGGACTGCGCTCCATCCTGGAGCAGGTCCTCCTCGACGTGATGTACGATCTTCCGTCCCTGGCCAACCTGTCGCGGGTGGTGGTGGACGAATCGACGATCACCCACGACGGCAAGCCGCTGCTCATGTTCGCCGACCCGCCCAAAGTCGCGGCACACTCGTAACCCACTGGTTTTGAAGGAAACGTGGTGGTCTAGTCTGAACGGCGCCTTGACAGGCCGGACGGACGCCCCCACTTTTCCCTGAGCATCCCTCCCGAAGGCCCCTCATGTCCCAGGATTCGCCCGCTCCCGTCGCCGACCTCTCCGCGCTGCCGCTCCTCCCGTTGCGCGACGTGGTGGTGTTCCCCCACATGGTCATCCCGTTGTTCGTGGGACGGCCCAAGTCGATCAAGGCCCTGGACATGGCCATGGAAGCGGGCAAGCACATCCTGCTCGTGGCCCAGAAGCAGGCCTCCAAGGACGACCCCGGTGCGGCCGACCTCTATGAGATCGGGAGCGTGGCCACCGTGCTGCAGATGCTGAAGCTCCCCGACGGCACGGTGAAGGTGCTGGTCGAGGGGACGCAGCGCGCCCGCATCGCGAGCGTGGTCGACCGCGGCGAATACCTCGTCGCGCAGGCGGTCACGCTGCCGGGCGACCCCGGCAGCGCCAACGAGGTCGAGGCCATGCGCCGCGCGCTGCTCGCGCAATTCGACCAGTACGTGAAGCTCAACAAGAAGATCCCGCCGGAGATCCTCACCTCCATGTCGGGCATCGACGATGGCGGGCGTCTGGCCGACGCGATCGCCGCGCACCTGCCGCTGAAGCTCGAGCAGAAGCAGCAGATTCTCGAGATGAGCGAAGTCGGCAAGCGGCTCGAGCATCTGCTCGGCGTGATCGAGGGCGAGGTCGACATCCTGCAGGTGGAAAAGCGCATCCGCGGCCGCGTGAAGCGGCAGATGGAGAAGAGCCAGCGCGAGTACTACCTGAACGAGCAGGTCAAGGCCATCCAGAAGGAGCTCGGCGAGGGCGACGAGAACGCCGACCTCGAGGAGATGGAAAAGAAGATCAAGGGCGCGCGCATGAGCAAGGAGGCCGAGGCCAAGGCCCTGACCGAGCTCAAGAAGCTCAAGATGATGTCGCCCATGTCGGCCGAGGCCACGGTGGTGCGCACGTACATCGATACCGTCACCTCGCTCCCCTGGCGCAAGAAGAGCAAGATCAGCAAGGATCTGGCACATGCCATCAAGGTGCTCGATGCGGACCACTACGGCCTCGAGAAGGTCAAGGAGCGCATCGTCGAGTACCTCGCGGTCCAGCAGCGCGTGGATCGCCTGAAAGGTCCGATCCTGTGCCTCGTGGGCCCGCCGGGCGTGGGCAAGACGTCGCTCGGGCAGTCGATCGCCAAGGCCACCGGCCGCAAGTTCATCCGCATGTCGCTCGGCGGCGTGCGTGACGAGGCCGAGATCCGCGGCCACCGCCGCACGTACATCGGCTCCATGCCGGGCAAGATCCTGCAGAACATGAGCAAGGTCGGCGTGCGCAATCCGCTCTTCCTGCTCGACGAGGTCGACAAGATGGGGCAGGACTTCCGCGGCGATCCGTCCTCGGCCCTGCTCGAGGTGCTCGATCCGGAGCAGAACGACACGTTCGTCGACCACTACGTCGAGGTGGAGTACGACCTGTCCGACGTGATGTTCGTGGCCACGGCCAACACGATGAACATCCCCGCACCCCTGCTCGACCGCATGGAGGTGATCCGCCTGTCCGGCTACACGGAAGACGAGAAGATCGCCATTGCCAAGCAATACCTCCTGCCCAAGCAGATGAAGAGCAACGGCATCCGGCCCGACGAACTGCACGTGGCCGACACCGCCCTGCGCGACGTCGTGCGCTATTACACGCGCGAGGCGGGCGTGCGCAGCCTCGAGCGCGACATCAGCAAGATCTGCCGCAAGGTGGTGAAGTCGCTGCTGCTGAAGGAGAGCGAAGGCAAGGCACGCAAGACCAAGGGCCCGATCGAGGTCACGCCGAAGAATCTCGACAAGTTCCTGGGCGTGCGCCGCTACACCTACGGCATCGCCGAGAAGAAGAACCAGGTGGGCCAGGTCACCGGGCTCGCGTGGACGGAAGTCGGCGGCGATCTCCTCACCATCGAGGCCGTGGCGCTGCCGGGCAAGGGCAAGACCACGAGCACCGGCAAGCTGGGCGACGTGATGAACGAATCCATCGCGGCCGCGCTGTCGGTGGTGCGCCATCGCAGCCGGCAGCTGGGCATCGCGCAGGACTTCTACACGAAGACCGACCTGCACATCCACCTGCCCGAAGGCGCGACGCCCAAGGACGGGCCGTCGGCGGGCGGCGCGATCGTGACTGCGATCGTGTCGATCCTCACGGGGATCCCGGTGCGCTGCGATGTCGCGATGACCGGCGAGATCACGCTGCGCGGCGAGGTGTTGCCCATCGGTGGCCTGAAGGAGAAGCTCCTCGCCGCCGGGCGCGGCGGCATCAAGACGGTGCTGATCCCGGAAGAGAACGTGAAGGACCTGGCCGAGATTCCGGACGAGATCAAGAACCGCCTCGACATCCATCCGGTGCGCTGGATCGAGCAGGTGCTGGAGCAGGCCCTCGAGCGGCGGCCCGCGGCGCTCGCGGAGGACAAGCCGGAAAGCGAAACGCCTCCCGTGCCGCCCGCGCCTGCCACCGACGACAAGTCGCACATCCTCAAGCACTAGGCGCGCACGCGCGCTGCGGCGCATCGGCACGAAACATGCCGATGCGCCGTTTGTTTTTTTCGCATCATCACGTCGCACGCGCGCTGCACGGCATCAATGCCGTTGCATCAAGCATGTGCGCGCGCAAGTTCGCATGTGACGCGAGCGGAAGACGAGCGCCGATCGTCGCGCAGCCGATCTTTCGCGCACCGGCGTTCTTGACCTCGCAAAGTGCGGGCGCTATAAACATCCTTCCGGCGTGGCGTTCGTCGCGCCAAAAAATTCTGCAGACCCTTCCGAGCAACGCGAGTGATAAAGGGAAGTGTGGTGAACAAATCCGAACTGATCGACGCCATCGCCAAGCACGCCGACATCTCCAAGGCCGCCGCGGGCCGCGCGCTCGATGCCACCGTCGACGCCATCAGCGGCTCGCTGAAGAAGGGCTCCATGGTCACGCTCGTGGGCTTCGGCTCGTTCTACGTGGGCAAGCGCAAGCCGCGCGCCGGGCGCAATCCGCGCACCAACGAGCCGATCGCCATCGAGGCTGCCCGCGTGCCGAAGTTCCGCGCTGGAAAAGCGCTCAAAGATGCGTTAAACTAGAGAACTTCGCGCGGCCGTCGTTGAAGGCAAGGGCAGTACACCGTGCCGGCAGCGCGGGCGGAAAGCATGCGCCGGCGGGCAGGGGTCGAAGCCCGCAGTCACAAGGGGTGCTTAGCTCAGTTGGTAGAGCGTCGCCCTTACAAGGCGAATGTCGGGAGTTCGAGCCTCTCAGCACCCACCATGACCGCAGCGCGGCACGGCGTGCAGGCAGGCGTTCGAAGGACCATGCGATGCCGTCCACCGAAGATCGAGTCGTCACCGCCGCGTCGAAGCCGACGCGTCGTCGGAGTGGTAGTTCAGTTGGTTAGAATACCGGCCTGTCACGCCGGGGGTCGCGGGTTCGAGTCCCGTCCACTCCGCCAACACCTTCTTTCCCGCACGAGCCGCGGCCGTCGGATCCCACCGGGCCGCGCAGCGCTCCGCGCATGGAAGTAGTCGTCCTCCTCGTCCTGATCCTCTTCAATGGCGTCTTCGCCATGTCGGAGATCGCGCTCGTCACGGCGCGCAAGGGACGCCTGCAGAAGCTCATCGACGACGGCGACGCCGCGGCCATCGCTGCGGCGCGCCTCGGCGAGGATCCCACGCGCTTCCTCTCCACGATCCAGATCGGCATCACGTCGATCGGCGTGCTCAACGGCATCGTGGGCGAGGCGGCCTTCGCGGAGCCTTTCGCGCAGTGGCTCATCACGTTCGGCGTGTCGTCGAAATTCGCGCACTACATCGCCACGGCGCTGGTGGTGGTGGTCGTCACGTATTTTTCCATCGTGCTGGGCGAGCTCGTGCCGAAGCGGCTCGGCCAGACCAATCCCGAGTCGATCGCGCGCCTCGTCGCGCGCCCGGTGGGCTGGCTTGCCACGGCCACCAAGCCGTTCGTGTGGCTGCTCACCGAGTCGACGAAGGCGATGCTGCGGCTCCTGGGGGTCAAGGATCGCGCCGGCACGCCCGTCACGGAGGAGGAGATCCACGCGATGCTCGCGGAAGGCACGAGCGCAGGCGTGATCGAGTCGCACGAGCACACGATGGTGCGCAACGTGTTCCGCCTCGACGACCGGCAGATCAGCTCGCTCATGGTGCCGCGCGGCGACGTGGTGGTGCTCGACGTCGACGTTCCCTTCGAGGAGAACCTGCGCATCATCGAGTCCTCCGACCATGCCCGCTTCCCCGTCGTGCGCGGCGGCTTCGACGACATCCTGGGCGTGCTCAATGCGCGCCGCCTCCTCGTACGCATGGCCAATGGCGAGCGACCCGACCTCACGAAGAACCTGCAAACGCCGCTGTACGTGCCGGAGACGGTCACCGGCATGGAGCTCCTCGACAACTTCCGCTCCTCCGGCGGCCAGGTCGCATTCGTGGTCGACGAGTACGGCGAGATCCTGGGGCTCGTCACGTTGCAGGATCTCATCGAAGCCATCACCGGCGAGTTCCAGCCGCGCAATCCGGAGACCGCCTGGGCCGTGCTTCGCGACGATGGCTCGTGGCTCCTCGACGGCCTGATCCCGCTCGTGGAGCTGAAGGACCGCCTGGCGCTCGACGAGCTGCCGGAGGAAGACCGCGGCCGCTATCACACGCTGGGCGGCATGTTCATGCTGCTCACCGGGCGCCTCCCGCGCGAAGGCGAGAAGGTGGACTGGGGCGGCTGGCGCTTCGAGATCCTCGACATGGACGGCAAGAAGATCGACAAGGTACTGGCCATGCCGCTGCCCAAGGCCGATGCGGAAGGCGGCGGGTGAGACGACGCGCGCGTCGCCCTTGCAACCGCGGTGGCGACACCGCTGGCGACGACTTCAGCGCCGCTTAAGGTGGCCTGCATGTATAATTTCGTGAAAACAAACGGTTAGGCCCACCGCCCACGCGCGGCCACCCCCGCCCGGCGCCGACCGGGATCTCCCATGACCGCGCGGCCGCCGAAGCCGCGCCAGCCAGAAGAACCGCCCATGTTCGACCTCGTATCCAAGCACAAGCGCTTCGCGCAGCTGATCCTGTTCCTGCTGATGGTTCCCTTTGCGTTCTTCGGCGTCGACTTCTATTTCCGCGGCGGCAATCTCGACGGCCTGGTGGCCTCCGTCGGCGGCGAGGACATCACGCAGAACGACTTCACCGACGCGCTGCGCGAGCAGTCGGACACGCTGCGCCGGCAGCTCGGCAGCAACTTCGATCCGCGCATGTTCGACAACCCCGAGGTGCGCTATGCGCTCCTCGAGGGCCTCGTCAACCAGAAGCTCGTGGCCATCAAGGCGCGCGACGAGAAATTCCGCATTCCCGATGCGCAGCTCGCGCAGTTCATCGCGTCGGTGCCCGCGTTCCAGGTCGACGGGCGCTTCGACAACGATCGCTATCGCATGTACCTCGCGGGGCAGGGCATGACCGCGCCGATGTTCGAGCAGCGCGTGCGCCAGGACCTGACCACGGGCGCGGTGCAGGACGCGATCACGCAGGGCAACATCGTGGCGCGCTCGTCGGCGGAACGCTTCGTGGGCCTCCTCGAGCAGCAGCGCGAGGTCGCGCTCGCCACCGTGGACCTCGAGCCGTTCCTCAAGGAGGTGAAGGTCGACGACGCGCAGGTGCGCGAGTTCTACGAAAAGAACACGGCCGCCTTCCAGGTGCCCGAGCAGGCCCGCATCGAGTATGTGCTGCTCACGCAGGACGCGCTGTCGGCGCAGGTCACCGTGACACCGGAAGAGGTGAGGAAGCAATACGAGGCGAGTGCGGCGCAATACACCGCGCCCGAGGAGCGCTCGGCCGCGCACATCCTGATCCCGGTGGCCGCGGATGCCAACGACGACGCCAAGGCCGCCGCGAAGAAGCTCGCCGAGGAGGTCTACGCCAAGGCAAAGGCCAATCCCGCGAAGTTCGGCGACCTCGCGAAGGAATTCTCGAAGGACCCGGGCTCGGCGGAGCAGGGCGGGGACCTGGGCAGCTTCGGCCGCGGCTCGATGGTGAAGCCGTTCGAGGACGCGGTCTTCGCGGCCCGGTCGGGCGACCTCCTGCCGCCGGTGCTAAGCGAGTTCGGCTGGCACGTGATCAAGGTCACGGGTGAGCGGCCTGCGCGCACCAAGCCCTTCGAGGAGGTGAGCGCGCAGATCGAGGCCGATCTCAAGAAGCAGCGGGCCGCGCAGAAATTCGCTGCGGCCGCCGACCAGTTCCAGAACCTCGTCTACGAGCAGGCCGACAGCCTCACCGGCACCGCCCAGGCACTCGACCTCAAGGTCGAGACCACGCCGTTCATCTCCCGCGCACAGGCGCAGGCGATCGGCCTCGGCAATGCGAAGTTCGTCGAGGCCCTCTTCGCCCCCGAGTCGGTGCAGGGCAAGCGCAACACGGAGGCGATCGAGGTCGCGCCCAACTCGCTCATCTCGGCGCGCATCCTCGAGCACAAGCCGGCGGCGCCGCGTCCGTTCGATGAGGTCAAGGCGGAGATCCGTGAGCAGCTCGTGCGCAAGGGCGCCGCCGAGCTCGCGCAGAAGGCGGGCCAGGCGAAGCTCGCCGGGCTCGAGGCGGGCAAGACCGACAAGGACGTGGGGCTCGTCTTCGGCAAGCCGGTCACGGTGAGCCGCGGCCAGTTCCAGGCGGGCCTGCCTCCCGATGTGCTGAATCGCGTCTTCATGGTCGATCCGCAGAAGCTCCCGGCCTATACGGGCGCCACCAACGAGCGCGGCGGCTTCTCGATCGTGCGCGTGCTCGAGGTGGACACGCCCGCGGTGGCCGACGCCGCGCGCGTGGATTCGGCGGCGGCGCGGCTGTCGGGCGAGGTGGGACGGGAGATCTTCAATGCCTATCTTGCGAGCCTCAAGGCGAAGACCGAGGTCAAGATCAACCAGGCGCAGCTCGACAAACGATAGGGCGCCGGCGGTCATGGCCGCATGAAGCGGAACGGGCGCCGATGGCGCCCGTTTCATCTTGTGCGGGGAAGCGACTTCAGCCCGCGGGGCAGTTGGCCTTGATCCAGGCCTCGACCTCGACGCGCTCGCGGCGGCGGGTGACGTCGTCCACGATCACCTGCTCGCCCTTCTCGTTGTGACGCACCAGCGCCACCTGCTCGGCCGCGAGCGTGCGCACGTTGGAGCGGGCCCGCTCGCACATCTCGTTCCTCTTCGCCTGCTGGACGCGCTCGGCATCGGACTTCTGCCCGGCGGTCACCGCATCGGTTTGCCGCTTCTTGAACTCGGCCTCCTTCGCGGCCATGTCCTTCAGCGCGTTCGGATTGGACGGCGGCGCCGCGCCGCCGACGCTTTCGTACTTGATGCCGCCGGCCGGCGGCTGGTCGGAGTACACCACGCGACCGTTCGCGTCGGTCCACTTGTACAGCGCCGCGCTGGCCGTGCCGGCCGCCAGCAGCGCGAGCGCGCAGGCGGCCAGCGCGGTGACGCCTGCGGATCGGCGGAAATGGGGAATGCTCACGGTCGTTTCTCCTTCGGCACGCGCGCCCGGCGGCTCGGGGCCGCGTGGGCACGCACCCGGCCGGGCGCTGCCCGGATCGTCTCCTGCACGTTAGCGCGCGCCTCCTGGATCGTCAATGAGACACTGATTCGACGGGATCGGCGGCCGTTCGCGGTTGCGTCCGCACCACGTCGCGGTTTGGGCAAACGCGCCGACGCGGGTATAATCGATTTTTGCGCATAGGAGAAATTCACATGCGTGTCGTCCGCAAAGCGCTGACTTTCGACGACGTTCTGCTGGTCCCCGCGCATTCGCTCGTCCTTCCGCGCGACGTCTCCCTCGGCACCCGCCTCACCCGCAGCATCCCGCTCAACATCCCGCTCGTCTCGGCGGCGATGGATACCGTCACCGAGGCGCGGCTGGCCATCGCCATGGCGCAGGAAGGCGGGCTCGGCATCGTCCACAAGAACATGACCCCCGCCAAGCAGGCGGCCGAGGTCGCCAAGGTCAAGCGCTTCGAGAGCGGCGTGGTCAAGGACCCCATCACCATCCCGCCCACGATGAGCGTGCGCGAGGTGCTCGAGCTCACGCGCAAGCATCGCATCTCGGGGCTGCCCGTCGTCGAAGGGCGGCGCGTGGTGGGCATCGTGACCAATCGCGACCTGCGCTTCGAGACGAACCTCGATCAGCCGGTGTCGAGCATCATGACCCGGGGCGATCGCCTGGTCACGGTGTCGGAAGGCACCGACGTCGACGATGCGAAGCAGCTCATGCATCGCCATCGCATCGAGCGCGTGCTCGTGGTGAACGGCGAGATGGAGCTGCGGGGGCTCGTGACCGTCAAGGACATCCTGAAGGGCATCGAGCATCCCAATGCCTGCAAGGACGGGTTGGGACGCCTGCGCGTGGGCGCGGCCGTGGGCACGGGGGACGATACCGACGAGCGCGTCGATGCGCTGGTGGCCGCCGGCGTGGACGTGATCATCGTCGACACCTCGCACGGCCACTCCGAAGGCGTGCTGCAGCGCGTGGCGATGGTCAAGAAGAAGCATCCCAAGGTGCAGGTCGTGGGCGGCAACATCGCCACCGCCGCGGGTGCGAAAGCGCTTGCCGATCACGGCGCGGATGCGGTCAAGGTCGGCATCGGTCCGGGCTCGATCTGCACCACGCGCATCGTTGCGGGCGTGGGCGTGCCGCAGATATCGGCGATCCAGTTCGCCATCGAGGGATTGGCGGCGAGCGGCATTCCGGTGATCGCCGACGGCGGCATCCGCTACTCGGGTGACGTCGCCAAGGCCATCGCGGCGGGAGCGTCGTGCGTGATGCTGGGCTCGCTCTTCGCCGGCACGGAAGAAGCGCCCGGCGAGATCGAGCTCTACCAGGGACGCTCCTACAAGAGCTATCGCGGCATGGGCTCGCTCGGCGCGATGCAGGAAGGCAGCTCCGACCGTTACTTCCAGGATGCCGAGGGCGAGGGCGCCGCGGAGAAGCTCGTCCCCGAGGGCATCGAGGGCCGTGTGCCGTACAAGGGCGTGCTGCATTCGGTGATCCACCAGTTGATGGGCGGACTGCGCGCGTCGATGGGCTATTGCGGCTGCGGCACGATCGAGGAGATGCGCACGCAGGCGGAGTTCGTCGAGATCACGTCGGCGGGTATCCGCGAGTCGCACGTGCACGACGTGCAGATCGTGAAGGAAGCGCCCAACTACCGCGTGCAGTAGCGCGCGTTCGAGCAGTCTGCACGGGGCCGGCACATCGCCGGCCTCGTCATTTCAAGAGGAAACCGATTCCGCCATGGCCGCACCGTCGCACCAGAAGGTCCTGATCCTCGACTTCGGCGCGCAGTACACCCAGCTCATCGCGCGGCGCCTGCGCGAGTCGCACGTGTACTGCGAGATCCACCCTTACGACGTGTCCGACGACTTCGTGCGTGACTACGCGCCGCGCGGCATCGTGCTGTCGGGCGGGCCCAACAGCGTGACGGAGGGTGATACACCGCGCGCGCCGGCGGCCGTGTGGACGCAGGGCGTGCCGGTGCTCGGCATCTGCTACGGGATGCAGACGATGGCGGCGCAACTCGGCGGCAGGGTGGAGAGCGGCAAGGTGCGCGAGTTCGGCTATGCCGAGGTGCGTGCGCGCGGGCACTCCGCGCTCTTTCGCGACCTGCAGGATCGCTCCAATGCAGAGGGGCACGGCCTGCTCGACGTGTGGATGAGCCACGGTGACAAGGTCACCGCGATGCCGCCGGGGTTCCGGCTCATCGGCTCGTCACCCTCTTGCGACATCGCGGCGATGGCCGACGAGTCGCGCGGCTTCTACGCCGTGCAGTTCCATCCCGAGGTCACGCACACGAAGCAGGGCGCGGCGCTGCTCGCGCGTTTCGCGCACGAGATCTGCGGCATCGGCAACGACTGGAACATGCACGACTATGCGGACGAGGCCGTGGCTGCGAT
Organism: uncultured Alcaligenaceae bacterium; assembly: GCA_964620265.1. Classification (GTDB taxonomy): domain Bacteria; phylum Pseudomonadota; class Gammaproteobacteria; order Burkholderiales; family Casimicrobiaceae; genus VBCG01. Next base: position 1,938 of record CAZUGY010000091.1, on the reverse strand, counting down.
CCGCAAGCAGGTGGGTGCGGAGGAGGTGCTGCTGGGGTTGTCGGGGGGCGTGGACTCCTCCGTGGCGGCGGCATTGATCCACAAGGCCATCGGCGATCGCCTCACCTGCGTGTTCGTCGACCATGGCCTCCTGCGGTTGAACGAGGCTACGCAGGTGATGCACACGTTCGCGCAGAACCTGGGCGTGCGCGTGATCCACGTCGATGCGAGCGGCGAATTCCTCGGCGCATTGAAGGGCGTGGACGATCCCGAGGCCAAGCGCAAGATCATCGGCAGGCTCTTCGTCGACGTGTTCCAGCGGGAGTCGGGCAAGCTCGCCAACGTGAAGTGGCTCGCGCAGGGGACGATCTATCCGGATGTGATCGAGTCGGCCGGCGCCAAAACGGGCAAGGCGCACAACATCAAGTCGCACCACAACGTGGGGGGCTTGCCCGATACGCTGCATCTGAAGCTCCTCGAGCCTTTGCGCGAGCTCTTCAAGGACGAGGTGCGCGAGCTGGGGCTCGAATTGGGGCTACCGCGCGACATGGTGTTCCGTCATCCGTTCCCGGGTCCGGGGCTTGGTGTGCGGATCCTGGGGGAGGTCACGCGCGAGCGTGCGGATCTGTTGCGCCGCGCCGATGCGATCTTCATCGACGAGCTCCGCGCTGCGCGCGATGCGGATGGGAAGACGTGGTACGACAAGACGTCGCAGGCGTTTGCGGTTTTCCTGCCGGTGCGCTCGGTGGGAGTGATGGGCGACGGGCGGACCTACGAGAATGCGGTGGCGCTGCGCGCGGTGCAGACCACGGACTTCATGACGGCGCACTGGGCACATCTGCCGGGTGAGTTGCTTGCGCGCATTTCCAATCGCATCACGAACGAAGTGCGCGGGTTCAATCGGGTGGTGTACGACATCTCGAGCAAGCCGCCGGCGACGATCGAGTGGGAATGACGCAAATCATATGCAAAACTCTTGATATGTTGTCTAGTTTTGCGTATGTTTTGGTATGGCCTCCCTTGAGTCCTACCTCGACGAGCTGCTCAGCCGGGGTCGTGCCTACTTCTCCCGAGAGGAGGCGCTTGCGGCGCTCGGGTTGAAGCCACCGGCTCTCGCGGCGGCGATCACCCGATCGGTCAATAAGCGCCGCTTGGCCAACCCCAGGCACGGCTTCTATCTCATCCTGCGTCCTGAAGATCAGGTCGCCGGCGCGCCGGACCCCGTGAAATGGATCGACCCGCTGATGAGACATCAGGGGATCGACTACCGAATTTCGCTGCTGCGTGCGGCGGCGTTCCATGGCGCCTCGCACCAGGCCAGCATGGTTTTTCAGGTCATCGTTCCCAGACAGGTGCGCGATTTCGACCTCGGCCGCCACCGCCTGCAGTTTCTGTATCAGGCTCCGACGGCCTTCAGTCAGGTCAATCAGCCGGCGTTGGTCGGACCGATGAAGAGCGACGCCGGCTTCGCCACGGTGGCTGGCGTCGAGCTGACGCTGCTCGACTGTGTGCGCTATTTTCACAAGGCAGCTGGCATCAACGGCGTTGCCCAGATCGTCAAGGACATCGGCGCCAAGGCCAGTCCGCGTCTGCTGCAGAAGGCGGCCGACGCCTACGAGAACTCGGCGGTCCGTCGGCTTGGCTACCTGCTCGATTTGGCGGGACACGCGCGCCAAGCCGCTGCGCTGCAAGCCTTTGTGAAGCGGGGCGGGACCGCACTGCCGCTCGATCCGTCCGTCAGGCCGCTTGCTAAAGCTTCAGCGCCGGCTGGCGAGCGAAATCCAAGATGGAGACTCCTGATCAATGAAGCGGTGGAGATCGCAGAGTGATTCCCACTGCCTTCCTGCAAGCGTGGAGTACGAAAGCGCCTTGGCCGGACCTGCGGCAAGTCGAGCAGGACCTGATCATCTGTCGCGCCTTGTGCGACCTGTTCAATGCGCCGGCATTGACGGGGAAGAT
>CAZUGY010000090.1:0-17306 GCA_964620265.1 uncultured Alcaligenaceae bacterium | reverse complement strand
CCGTCGCCGGGCCGCAGGCGGAAGGCCACGCTGTGCGGCGTGCCGATCGTGCCTTCCGCGAGCAGGCGCTTCGCCTCGCGATACCACGGCTGGAAGCGGAAATTCTCGTGCACCACGCACAGCAGGCCGGCGCGCTCGGCGGCCTCGGCGAGCGCGACCGATTCGCCCCACGACGGCGTGAGCGGCTTCTGGCAGATGACGGGGATGCCGCGTGCGTGCGCCATCGCCACGAGCGGCGCGTGCGCGGGCGGGGGCGTGACGATGTCCACGAGGTCCGGCGCCACCGCATCGAGCATCGTCGCGGCATCCGCGAACGTTTTCGGTAGGGCGAACTCGCGTGCCATGCCCTGCACGCGCGCGCTGTCGCTGTCGCACCATGCCACGACCTCGGCCTCGGCGACGTCGCGCCAGCCTTCGAGGTGGAAGCGGCTGAAGTAGCCGGCACCGATGCCGGCAACGCGCAATCGGGCCATGTCCGCGTTACAGGTTCGAGGCCACGGCGGACGCGATGGCGGCCGTGCCGTCGCGACCGCCGAATTCGATCGGCACGGTCTTGCCGCTGGCGAGCGTAGCGTCCACGGCGAGCTCGAGGCGCTCCGCGGCGCGCGCGAGCGCCTCGTCGCCGTGCTGCAGCGCGAGCCAGTCGAGCATCAACGCGCCGGAGAGGATGGTCGCGATGGGATTGGCCTTGCCCTGGCCCGCGATGTCGGGGGCGGAGCCGTGGCACGGCTGGAACATGGCGTGGCGGTCGCCGATGTCGCCCGACGGCGCCATGCCCATGCCGCCCACCAGCGCCGCGGTCTCGTCGGAGAGGATGTCGCCGAACATGTTCTCGGTGACGAGCACGTCGAACTCCCACGGCTTGCGGATGAGGTCGAGCGCAGTCGCGTCGATGTAATTGTGGCGCGCCTCGATGCCGGGGAAGCCGCGCGCGCGCTCGTCGAAGATCTTGCGGAAGAACGCCATCGAGCGGAAGACGTTGGCCTTGTCCACGCACGTGACGCGCCCCGGCCGGCCCTTCTGCTTGCGCCGCTGCGCGAGGCGGAAGGCGAAGTCGTGCAGCCGCTCGCAGCCCTTGCGGGTGATGACCATCGTATCGCGCGCCTCGCTGTCGTTGTCGATGGTGCCGCGGCCGCGCGAGGCGAAGAGCCCTTCGGTCGACTCGCGTACCACGACGAGGTCGATCTGCCGCGCGCGCGGGTCCGCGAGCGGCATGGGCAGCCCGGGCAACGCGCGCGCCGGCCGCACGCCGGCGTAGAGCTCGAGCTCCACGCGCAGGTCGAGCTGCGGCGCGATCTCGGTCCCGTCGGGATAGCGGATCGCCGGCCAGCCCATGGCGCCGAAGAAGATGGCGTCGGCGGCACGCGCGGCCGCGAGCGTTTTCGCGGGCAGCGCGTCGCCCGTCGCGGCGTAGTGCTGGGCGCCCGCGGGGTATGTCGCGAAGCGCAGCGAGAAGCCCGCATCGTGTGCGAGCTTGTCGAGCAGAGGCAGGGTCGCGTCGATCACGTCGACGCCGATGCCGTCGCCGGGGAGAACGCAGATGTCGTAGGTCGTCTTGGGGGTCACTTTGGTTCCTTGCGCTACATCTGTTGCAGCCGATAGCGTTCGAAGATGGCGAGGAGCTCCACGCTCGCGCGCTCGCGGTGCGCGCGGTTCACCTCGACCGCGCCGCGCGCATCGCCGGCGCGGATGCGCTCGAGCATCGCCATGTGCTCCCGCGTGGAGTTGACGGGCTTGGGGCGCAGGCGCAGCGTGAACATGCGCGCCCGATGCACGCGATCGGCCACGCGCGCGACGGCGTCGATCAGAGTGCGATTGCCGGCGAGCTCGAGCAGGTGCCGGTGAAAGCGCTCGTCGGCAGCAGCCCAGGCGGTGAGGTCGTCATTGGCGAGCGCGCGCGTCATGTCGCCCGTCGCCTCCACGAGCGGCGTGAGCTCCACGTCGCTCGGGCGCCGCTGTGCGAGGATCTCGGCCGCGGCGGACTCGAGCGCGGTGAGCACGACGTAGATCTCGCGCATGTCGGCCGGCGACACCGGCAGCACGCGCATCCCGTGGCGCGGGATCACCTCGACGAGGCCTTCGTGGGCGAGGCGGATCAGCGCTTCGCGCACCGGCGTGCGGCTGATGGCGAGCTCCGCCGCGAGGTCCGCCTCGAGCGCGCGATGACCCGGCGCATAGACGTTGTCGAGGATGCGGCGGCGTATCGCCACGTAGGCCGCCTCCACGCGCGACGGCCGCGAGGCCGCAGGGCTCGCAGCGTGTCGCCGCGCCGCCTTGCGCGCGGCCGGGTCCTTGGTCGGAGCGCTCTTGCGCGAGGTCGCTGCCGGTCTCATCCATAGCTCCAGAGCAGGGGCGCAAGCCCCGCCACGGGGGCACGGAACGACGCGATCGAGTCGCCGAGCAGGCAGCCGAGGTACGCCGTGCGCAGGTCGGGCCCGCCGAAGGCGAGGCTGGAGATATTCTTCAGCACGCGTCCGCCAGCGCGGTCGAGGTGCGGGCGACCGAGTTCGCCGCGGCGCCACGCGTCTTCGCACCAGTCCACGTGCGCGGGATCGGCGTCCTCGAGGATCACCGTCGACGCGCCGTCCGGCGCCACGCGCAGCACGCGGTTGCTCACGATGCTCGTGATCCACACGTGGCCCTCGGCGTCGAAGGCGAGGCCGTCGGGATAGGTGCCGTGGCCGAATTCCGTGACCACTTCCTTGCCGGAGAGCGTGCCGTCGGCGGCGAGCCGGAAGCGCGAGAGGCGGCGCGAGAATGTCTCGTTGACGTACATCCACGCGCCGTCGGGCGAGATCGCGGCCTCGTTGGTGTAGCCCAGGCCGTCGGCGACGATGCGGGCGCCCCTGGCGTCCTGCACCACCATGAAGCCGTCCGCCACGTCCGCCCGGTAGGCGCTCGCCCGAGGGACGCGCCGCGTGCTCACCGTGAGCCAGATGCGACCCTGCGCGTCCTCGAAGACGAAGTTCGAGGGTGGGAGATCGATGCCGTCGACTCGCTCGAGCACCGCCCGCACGCTGCCGTCACGCGTCAGCGAAAAGACGCCCCCCTTCGTGTCTCCGAGGTCGGCCAGGAGGAAGCTGCCGTCGCGGCGGAGCGCGATGCCGTTGGGACGCGAGGGGCGGCCGTCGGGCAGGGCGGCCGTCCACGCTTGCGTGCTGCCGTCGGGCCGCGTGCAAGCCACCCCGCCGCGCCAATCCGCCGTGTAGAGGTTGCCGCTGCGGGAGGCGAGCACGCACTCCGGCCGCACGAGGTCCTTGCCGTGAAAGGCGAGGTCGGCGAGGGCTATGGGGGTGGGGAGAGACGTGCTCACGGGCAGCGGATCGAGACGGAAATGGGCTGGACAGCGCGACCACCAAGGCATGCGTTAACGTATACGCTAGCGCATCCGTATCGTTCCGCGCAAGCTGCGCCGCAGCACGGTCCGGATGGGACAATGCCCCCATGGCGCTCAACGCTACCGGCAAGAAGCATCGCTTCAACAAGGCGTGGATGAACGAGCACGTCCACGATCACTACGTGCAGGAAGCCAAGCGCCGGGGTTACCGGTCGCGCGCCGCATTCAAGCTCGTCGAGCTCGACGCCCGCGACAAGCTCCTGCACCCTGGGATGACCGTCGTGGACCTGGGATCGGCGCCCGGCAGCTGGTCGCAGGTGCTGCGTGAGAAGGTGGGCTCGTCGGGGAGGCTGGTCGCCATCGACCTCCTGCCGATGGATCCCCTGGCGGGCGTGCAATTCGTCCAGGGCGACTTCCGGGAGGACGCGGGGCTGGCGGCACTTGCCGCCGCGCTCGGCGGGCGTCCCGCCGACCTTGTGGTCTCCGACATGGCCCCCAATCTGTCCGGTGTCGAGTCCGCCGACCAGGCGCGCAGCGTGCACCTGGGGGAGCTGGCCCTGGAATTTGCCGGCGACCACCTGCGCCAGGGCGGCGATCTCGTGGTCAAGGTGTTCCAGGGATCGGGGCTGGCGGAGCTGCAGAAGGCGATGGCGGCGCGCTTCACCAAGGTGTACGTGCGCAAGCCGAAGTCGTCGCGGGACCGCAGCCGGGAGACGTTTCTCGTCGCCAAGGGGTATCGCGGCCCGGCGCCGGGACCTTCAGGCGATGGACGGCAGGACGATCGGGTGTGAATTCTGCTCGGGATCAAGGGTCATAGCTGGGTCCGGCAGCTTAGAATATGGGTTCGGCAAGGTTGCTGCGCTGCAGCAACGGTCTGGCGGGAAGTCCGCCGGCAGCAAGCGTCCGTTAGGAGTCTTCAGTTTTGAACAACCTCGTGAAGAACATCGGCATCTGGCTCATCATCGGGCTGGTCGTGCTCACCGTCGTCAAGCAGTTCGACTCGCGGCAGACCACGCGCGACTCGATCCCCTATTCCGAGTTCATGGAGTCGGCCAAATCGGGCAAGGTCTCGGCGGCCACGGTCGAAGGTCGCACCATCAAGTGGACCAACACCGAGAACAAGCGCTTCACGACCTACAGCCCGAGCGACATCTGGATGGTGTCGGATCTCATCAAGTACGGCGTCAAGGTCGAGGCCAAGCCTGAGGAAGAGCAGAGCTTCCTCGCGCAGATCTTCATCTCCTGGTTCCCGATGCTGCTGCTCATCGGCGTATGGATCTTCTTCATGCGCCAGATGCAGGGCGGCGGGCGCGGGGGCGCGTTCAGCTTCGGCAAGAGCAAGGCGCGCATGCTCGACGAAGCGAACAATTCCATCACCTTCGCCGACGTCGCGGGCTGCGACGAGGCGAAGGAGGAAGTGGCCGAGCTCGTCGAGTTCCTGCGCGACCCGTCCAAATTCCAGAAGCTGGGCGGCCGCATTCCGCGCGGCGTGCTGATGGTGGGCTCGCCCGGCACGGGCAAGACACTGCTCGCCAAGGCGATCGCCGGTGAGGCCAAGGTGCCGTTCTTCTCGATCTCGGGTTCGGACTTCGTCGAGATGTTCGTCGGCGTGGGTGCCGCGCGCGTGCGCGACATGTTCGAGCAGGCCAAGAAGAACGCGCCGTGCATCGTGTTCATCGACGAGATCGACGCGGTCGGCCGCCAGCGTGGCGCGGGCTTGGGCGGCGGCAACGACGAGCGCGAGCAGACGTTGAATCAGCTCCTCGTCGAGATGGACGGCTTCGAAGGCAATGCCGGCGTGATCGTGATCGCCGCCACCAACCGTCCCGACGTGCTCGACCCGGCACTCATGCGTCCGGGCCGCTTCGACCGCCAGGTCGTGGTGCCGCTGCCCGACATCCGCGGCCGCGAGCAGATCCTCCTCGTGCACATGCGCAAGGTGCCGATGTCGCCGGACGTGAAGGCCGACATCATCGCGCGCGGCACGCCGGGCATGTCCGGTGCGGACCTCGCCAACCTCGTGAACGAGGCGGCGCTCTTCGCCGCGCGCTCGAGCAAGCGCCTCGTGGACATGTACGACTTCGAGCGCGCCAAGGACAAGATCATCATGGGCGCCGAGCGGCGCTCGATCGTGATGCCCGAGGAGGAGCGTCGCAACACCGCGTATCACGAGTCCGGTCACGCGATCGTCGCGCGCCTGCTGCCCAAGACCGATCCGGTGCACAAGGTCACGATCATTCCGCGCGGTCGCGCGCTGGGCGTGACGATGCAGCTGCCCGAGCAGGACCGCTACAGCATGGACCGCAATCACATGCTGAATCTGATCGCGGTGCTCTTCGGCGGGCGTATCGCCGAGGAGATCTTCATGAACCAGATGACCACCGGCGCTTCGAACGACTTCGAGCGTGCCACGGAGATCGCGCGCAGCATGGTCACGCGCTACGGCATGTCCGACGAGATGGGCCCCATGGTCTACGGCGAGAACGAAGGCGAGGTCTTCCTCGGCCGCTCGGTGACCACGCAGAAGAACGTGTCCGAATCCACGATGCAGAAGGTGGACGAGGAGATCCGCAAGATCATCGACGGGCAATATGCGGTGGCCCGCAAGCTCCTCGAGGACAACCGCGACAAGGTCGAGGTGATGGCCAAGACGCTGCTCGAGATCGAGACGATCGACGCCGACCAGATCGACGACATCATGGCCGGCCGTCCCGTGCGGCCGTCGCGGCAGGTGCCGTCGTCGTCGTCGGGCTCCACGCCGTCGGGCGGTGCGCCCACGCCCGATCCTTCGCCGTCGGCGAACCCGGCGTAGGGCGGCGTCCCCGGGGATGGTGTAGGCGATGTCACGAAGGCAACGGGGCGCCACGGCGCCCCGTTTCTTTTGCCCGTGGTGACAGCCGCGACGCAGTGGACGTGCGACGCGCATGTCCTCGACCTCGCCCGCGTGCAGGTCATGGGCATCGTCAACGTCACGCCCGATTCCTTTTCCGACGGTGGCCGCTTCTTCGACGCCCATCGGGCGCTCGACCACGCGCGGCAGCTCGTGGCCGACGGCGCCGACATCGTGGACATCGGTGGCGAGTCGACGCGTCCGGGCGCCGCTGCGGTGAGCGAAGGCGACGAGCTCGCCCGCGTCCTGCCGCTGGTCGCGGCGCTGGCAGCGCAAGGGGTCGTGGTGAGCGTGGATACGATGAAGCCCGGCGTGATGCGCGAGGCGCTGGCGGCGGGCGCTTCCATCGTGAACGACGTGCGCGCGCTGCGGGAGCCGGGCGCGCTCGCTGCCGTGGCGCAAGGCAACGCGGGCGTGTGCCTCATGCACATGCAGGGCGAGCCGCGCACGATGCAGGCGGCCCCGCATTACGACGACGTCGTGCGCGAGGTGCGCGACTTCCTCGTGGCGCGCGGCCGTGCCTGCGCGGAGGCGGGCATCGCACGCGAACGCATCGCCATCGACCCCGGATTCGGCTTTGGCAAGACGGTCGCGCATAATCTCGCATTGCTGCGTGGCTTGCCCGCGCTCGCGTCGGCGGGATATCCGGTACTCGCGGGACTGTCCCGCAAGGCCACGCTCGGCGTTCTCACGGGGCGCGATGCGCAGGGTCGGCTCGCCGGCAGCATCGCGGCCGCCCTTGCCGCAGTGGCGCGCGGCGCGCGCATCGTGCGCGTGCACGACGTGCGGGAGACGGTGGATGCGCTGAAAGTGTGGGAGGCGATCGAGGCAGCGGGGGACGCGCCCGCCTCCCGCGGATAGTCGCAGTCGCCGTGAAAGCGTGTGATCCGCGACGGCGGGTGCGTCGTGGCGACATCAATAGCGAACAACGAACAAGGCTCAGGACCAAATGCAGCGCAAATACTTCGGCACCGACGGCGTACGTGGCAGGGTTGGCGAATATCCGATCACGCCCGACATCGTGATGAAGCTCGGCTGGGCCGCGGGACGCACGCTCGCGGCGAGCGGCGTGACGAGTCGAGGCGACCGTCCCGGCGTGCTCATCGGCAAGGACACGCGCATCTCGGGCTATCTCATGGAAGCGGCGCTCCAGTCGGGGCTGTCCGCCGCGGGCGTGGACGTGTACCTGTGTGGACCGCTGCCGACGCCGGGCATCGCCTACCTCACCCGCGCGCTGCGACTGTCGCTCGGCATCGTCATCAGTGCCTCGCACAATCCGTTCGAGGACAACGGGATGAAGTTCTTCTCCGCGGCAGGCACCAAGCTGCCCGACGACGTGGAGGCCACCATCGAGCGCAGCATGGAGGCGCCGCTCACCTGCGTGGCGTCCGCCGCGCTCGGCAAGGCGCGCCGCGTGGACGACGCGGCCGGCCGCTACGTGGAGTTCTGCAAGAGCACGTTTCCGCCCGAGCTCGACCTCCATGGATGGCGCATCGTGGTGGATTGCGCGCACGGGGCCGGCTATCACGTGGCACCACCTGTCTTCCACGAGTTGGGCGCCGACGTGATCGCGGTCGGCAACGAGCCCGATGGCCTCAACATCAACGCCGGTTGTGGTGCGACGCATCCGGAATTCCTCGCCGCCAGGGTGCGCGAGCATGGCGCCGATATCGGCGTGGCCCTCGATGGCGACGGTGATCGTCTCATGATGTGCGATCGCGATGGCCGCCTCTACGACGGCGACGAGCTCCTCTACGTGATCGCCGCCGACTACCATCGCCGGGGCATCGCGCACGGCGGCATCGTCGGCACGCAGATGACCAACCTCGGCATCGAGCAGGCCTTCGTGCGGGCGGAAATGACGCTCACGCGCACGAAGGTCGGCGACCGCTACATCCTCGAGGAGATGAATGCGCGCCGGTGGCTCCTGGGCGGCGAGAACTCGGGCCATATCATCTGCCTCGACAAGCACACCACGGGTGACGCCATCGTGGCGGCACTCGCCGTGCTGCGCGCGCTCATCGAGCAGAAGCGTACGCTCGCGCAGGCGCTGACCGACGTGACGATGTTCCCGCAGAAGCTCATCAACGTGCCCATCCGTCGCGGCTTCGACTGGACGTCAGACGAGGGCGTCGTGCGTGCCGAGCGCGAGGCGGTGCGCGCGCTCGAGGGGACGGGACGCGTGCTCGTGCGGCCGTCGGGCACGGAGCCGGTGCTGCGCGTGATGGTGGAGGCGCGTGACGGTGCCGCGGCGCAGTCGCATGCGGAGCACCTGGCGCAGCTCATCGCGCGCGCGGCGGGCACTCCGCTGTAGTAATCGCCGGGCTGCGGGCGGTACGAAGCCGCAAGGCGGTCAGGCCTTCGAGTGCGGCCCGATGGCGTGGCCCCCGCGCTGCCGCCGTCGCGTGCATGTTACGGATTGTGCAGGAAACTTGGAGTTTCGGAGGCCGCTTGCGACGCGGTGGGCCTGCATGCGCCGGCGGCGGGCGACAATGGCGCGTCGAAAGGCGCGCTCATCCATGAAGCTCGGCATCACCGGCAAGCTCTTCCTCGTCATCCTCGCCACCAACGTCATCATCGCGCTCGCCGTGGGTATGGCCGAGCGCGTGAGCTTCGACCGCGGCTTCCGCGAATACATGCGCGAGCGCGAGGGCGAGCGGCTTGAAGCGATTGCGGTGGCCGTTGCCGCCGTATGGCGCAGCGAGGGAAGCTTCGAATCCTTGCGTGGCAACGAGCGGGCGTGGGAGCGCCACGCGCGCGCGTCCTTCGGTGGTGGTCCGCCGCCGCACGGAGCGCGCTTCGACCCCGGCCCGCCACGGCCGGCCCCGCGTGATGCAGGCCCGCCGGGAGGAGACCCCGGCATGCCGGGACTTCGCGACGGCCCCGCGCTCCTCGATGCGCAACAGCGTCCCATCGTGGGCAACGTGACCGTCGACATGGCGCCCGTCCTGCGTCCCGTGAGTGTGGACGGCAAGACGGTGGGATACGTTGCGGGGCTCGCCTTCCGCGGCCCCTTCACGGGTGCGGAGCAGCGTCTGGCGGAGCAGCAGGCGAAGGCGAGCGTGATGATCGCGGGGCTCGCCGTGCTCCTGGCGATCGTGGTGGGCTACCTCCTCGCGCGCGGCTTCATCGCGCCGGTGCGCCGACTCGCCGCGGCCACGCAGCGCGTCGCCGCAGGCGACTATGCGACGCGCGTCGCGTCCACGCGCAGCGACGAGCTCGGCCAGCTCACGGCCGATTTCAATCGCCTCGCCGCCACGTTGGAAAGCAACGAGCTTGCGCGCCGCCACTTCATGGCCGATGTCTCGCACGAGCTGCGCACGCCGCTCGCGGTGCTGCGCGGCGAGCTCGAGGCGCTCGAGGACGGCATCCGCACGCTGACCCCGGAGCGCCTGCGCTCGCTGCAGGCGGAGGTGGCGACCCTCGGCAAGCTCGTGGACGACCTCTACGAGCTCTCGCTCACTGACGTGGGGGCGTTGCGACTGCAGCGGCAACGCGTGGACTTGCGCGACGTGTTGGAAACGGCGCTTCTTGCCTTTGACGAGCGCTTCGCCGCGCGCGATCTTGCGCTCGAACGCGACCTGCCGCCGTCGCCCGTGCCGGTGGACGTCGACCCGCGCCGCATGACGCAAGTGCTGAACAACCTCCTCGAGAACTGCGCGCGCTACACCGACCGCGGCGGCCGCGTGCGCGTGGTGGTGGCGCGTGAGGGCGCGAGCGTGCATCTCGATGTGATGGACACCGCACCCGGCGTGCCCGCGGAAGCGATGCCGCGCCTGTTCGATCGCCTGTATCGCGTGGACGCGTCGCGCAATCGCAAGAGCGGCGGCGCGGGACTGGGCCTCGCGCTGGCCAAGGGACTCGTCGAGGGCCACGGCGGGCGCATCGCCGCGCAGTCGTCGCCGCTCGGCGGGTTGTGGATACGCGTCACGCTGCCGGTGGCCACATGAGTAGCGCCGACGCCCGCATCCTGATCGTGGAGGACGAGGAGAAGCTCGCGCTGCTCCTCGCCGACTACCTGCATGCGGCCGGCTACACGACGCAGTGGATCGCCGATGGCACGCTCGTCGGCGATGCCGTGCGGATGCAACCGCCCTCGCTCGTGCTGCTCGACCTCATGCTGCCCGGCAAGGACGGCCTCGCCGTGTGCCGCGAGCTGCGCGCGATGGGCGATGTCCCCATCGTGATGCTCACCGCGCGCGTCGATGAAGTCGATCGCCTGCTGGGCCTCGAGCTCGGTGCGGACGATTACATCTGCAAGCCGTTCAGCCCGCGCGAGGTCGTGGCGCGGGTGAAGGCGATCCTGCGCCGCGCGCAGCGACCCGGACCGCAGGACGCAGGCGGATTGATGCTGGATGGGGACACCTTCCGCGCGTCGATCGATGGCGTGGACCTCGATCTCACCCCCGTGGAGTTCCGCCTCCTGCGCATGCTCGCGGCGACACCGGGCCGCGTGCTCGGCCGCCAGCAGCTTCTCGACGGCCTGTACGAGGACCATCGCGTGGTCACCGACCGCACCGTCGACAGCCACGTGAAAAACCTGCGCCGCAAGCTCGCCGAAGCCGCGCCGGCGCGCGAGCTCATTCGCTCGGTGTACGGCGTGGGCTACGCCTTCGACGCGTAGCGACGCTTCCGAAAAAAAACGCCCGGACGATCGCGCGATCGCCCGGGCGAGAGGTGTGCGCGGCAACTGGTGCACGCGATCACGTCGTTGTTTCTTCTTCTATGCGCAGCCCGCGGGCACCGGTCCCACGCGGGTGAGCGCGATGGTGCCCGCCTGGCCCGCATTGGCCCCACCCGTGAAGCTGTAGGCGAGTGCCGCCGCGGCGCAGCTCGTGAACGAGAGCGTGGCGGTGCCCACTTCATTGGTGCTCACCATGGTGGCGGTCGAGGCGAAGGTGCCGCCGGTGGTCTCGTAGAGCTTCAGCGTGAACGTGCGGGCCCCGGCGGCATAGCTCGTGAGCGCGGTGTACCAGCGCTGGCTCGTGGGGCCGCCGGTCAGTTGCCCGTTCACCGCGTACGTGTACCAGGTGAAGAAGAAGGCCTGCGAGTTGGGATTCACCTCGAAGATGAAGCCCTGCCCGGACGTGCTCTCGCTGAACCAGTTGCCGGAGTGGGCGAAATCGGTGTTGGTGGCGCGTGCGTTAGTGGTGCTGCATGTCACGTTCTGCGTGAGGCGGCTGAGGGCAATCGTGCCGCTGCGACCCGAGCCGTCGGTGAAGGCGTAGGTCAGCGTCGCGCTGTCGCAGGCAGATGCGGAGAACGTCGCGGTGCCGACCTGCACGCTCGAGGTGATCGGCGGCGCCGCAAAGTTGCCGCCGACGTTGCGATTGATCACGAGCTGCGCGGTCGCCTGTCCCGACACCACAGGGCCGCTGATCGTGTACCAGCGATTCTGCGTCGCGCTGCCGGCGGACGTGTCGAACGTGAACCAGCCGCCGAAGAGCAAGCCCTGTCCCGCGCTCGTGAAGTCGGGATAGATCTCGAGCGAGAGCCCCTGGCCATTCGTTGCCGGGTTGTACCAGTTGCCGGTCAGGCCGTGCTGGTCGAGGTCGGGTCCCGTGGCCGTGGTGACGGCCGCCGCCACGCCCACCTCGAGCGAGCAGGTGTAGCCCGAGGTGACGTTGCCCGAGGTCGTGGCCATCTGCAGCGCGGCGAGGTCGTTGCCGAAGATGCCGTCGCTCGCGAGCGTCGTGCGGTTGTGGTTGGCGAGGCTGCCGGGATACAGCGACGATTGCGCGAATACCTCACGACACGCGGCATCGGGAAGCGCGAGCTGCGACGTGCGCAGTGCATTGCGTCCGCTCGTGGCCGCGGCGAGGCTCTGGTACACCTCGAAGTGGATGTGCGGCCAGCGGCCGGAGTAGGCCGCGGGAAAGATCGACGTGAAGGTCACGAGCCCGTTGGCATCGGACACCTGCACGCCGCGCAGGTAGTTCTGTGTCGTGGCGCCGCTCGAATAGAGCGAGTAGCGCCCGCTCGCATCGCAATGCCACGCGTACACGGCGAGGCCGGCCGCCGGTGCGCAATTGTCGTTGGCATTGACGAGCTTCAGCGTGAACGAGAGCGGCGTGCCCGTTGCCACTGCGGTGCCCGCGCTGCCGAAGCTCGCGCGGATGTCGGAGCGCACGATGCCCGAAAGCGTGAGCACGTTGGGGCCGTTCGTGCCGTCCGCCGGGTAGGGACCTTCGGTCTCGGCGGGGATGATCGAGCACGCCAGCGCGCCGACCGGCGAGGCGGCGAGGAACGTGCCGCCAAGACGCTTCAGCAGGCGGCGACGGGCGGCGAAATCACGGTGGCCGATCACCGCGAGTGTTTCGCGGAGCGAGGCGTCGGGATCGGAGAGGCGCAGAGGTTGACGTGGGCTCATGGGTCGTGGCGGGTGATGGATGTGCTCGAAATGTGAAAAGGGTCGCGGCGGTGACACTCCGGCTTCCATGTATCCATTGCACTGTCGTCCCGGGGGGAGGGACGGGCCCGGTGCGAGGGATATTCGGGGGGCATCGAAGGTCGAAGGTGGCACCGCCGCGGTAGCCGTGTGATCTCGTCTGTCGGGCGCGGATTGCGCTCATGTGGCTGGGAGTCGTATTGTCGGGGACGAGTTGCACTTCGAATGTGGAGAAACGATGGAACCCGCATCACCGAAGGCGTCGCCGTTGGCCGACACCGGCCGTCGACGCTTGCTGCACGGCCTCGCGGCACTGGCCGGTGCGTCGCTCGCGCCGTTCGCTTCCGCGCAGTCGCTCGCGATATCGCGCGCGCAAGCCGGAGCAATGCAACGTGCGCTGCTCGGCTTCGCCTATCGCGATGCCGCGCTCACCGATGCGCTGTTGCGTGCGCTGGAAGCGGCCGTGGGCGCGGAATCGCTCGCGCAAGTCGCGCAGCTCGCGGCCTCGACCCCCGATGCGCAGCTCGACGACGCCTTGCGCAAGGCGGGCCTTGCCAAGGCCGCGGTGACGATCCTGGTGGCGCTCGCCTCCGGCATCGTCGAGACACCGCAAGGTACCGTGGTGATCACCTACGGTGATGCGCTGGCCTGGCAGATGGTGCCGTGGACGAAGCCCAATGCGTACTGCGGCGGCCTCACCGATTACTGGTCGACGGCCCCCGCGGCGAAGACGTGATGGCCACCCCCGATACCGTCCTCACCGCCGACGTCGTGATCGTGGGCTCCGGCATCGCCGGCGCGATGACGGGCTACACGCTCGCGCGCGCCGGCGTGAAGGTGCTGATCCTCGAGGCCGGCCCGCGTGTGGAGCGCGGCCGCGCCACGATCGCCTTCCGCAACTCGCCCACCAAGGGGCCCAACTCGCCGTATCCGCCGCATCCGAAGGTGCCGCAGCCCGACACCGCGGATATGGACGCGTACTACGTCCAGGCCGGGCCGGTGCAGTTCCGCGGCCTGCAGATGCGCGGCGTGGGCGGCACCACGTGGCACTGGGGCGGGCTCACGCTGCGCTACCGTCCCAACGACTTCGTGCTGAAGTCGAAGTTCGGCGTGGGCGTCGACTGGCCGCTGTCGTACGACGACCTCGAGCCATGGTACGGCGAGGCGGAGCGCGAGATCGGCGTATGCGGCCCGCCCGACTACGACTGGGGCGCGCCGCGCTCCACGCCGTATCCGATGCCGCCGATCGCCGCGTCCTATCTCGATACGGTCATCTCCGCTGCCTGCGCGCATGTGGGCCTGTCGATGGCGCCGTTTCCGCACGGACGCAATTCGGTGGGCTATGACGATCGTCCGCCGTGCTGCGGCAATGCCTCCTGCGTGCCGCTGTGTCCCATCGGCGCCAAGTACGACGCCAGCGTGCACGTGGCCAAGGCGGAGCGTGCGGGCGCGCGCATCGAGGCACTCGCGGTGGCGCACGAAGTGGTCACGGGCGCGGACGGCAAGGTCAGCGCGATCCGCTTCACGCGTCCCGACGGCGGCACCGGCGAGGCGCGCGGCAAGATGTTCGTGATCGCGGCGCACGCGGTGGAAACACCCAAGCTGCTCCTGATGTCGCGCCTCCCCAATGGCGCGAGTGTGGCCAATGCGAGCGACCAGGTCGGCCGCAACCTCCTCACGCAACTCGACACGGGAATGATGGGGCTCACGCGCGAGCGGATCTATCCCTATCGCGGACCGGTGGAGACGAGCGGCATCCGCGAATTGCGCGACGGCGATTTCCGCGGCAAGCACGGCGCGTCGGGCACCTCACCCTCGAACGAGGGCTGGTACCGCGCCGTGGGGCCGTTCAAGGCCACGCAGACGTTCGCACAGCAGGGGTTGCGCGGCGCGGCGCTCTCCGCGGCCGTGAGCGACCACCTGTCGCGCGAGCTCGCGATGGGGCCTTCGGTGGAATGCCTGCCCGATCCGGACAATCGCGTCACGCTCGCGACCGACAGGCTCGATCCGCTCGGCATGCCGCGTCCGCGCATCGCATTCCGGTGGGGGACCTACGAGCAGGACGGCGCGCGCGTGGCCATGCAATACGTGCAGGGGCTCATGAATGCGCTCGGCGCGACCGCGGTGCGCACCTTCGAGCCGTCGACCGACACGGCCGTGATGGGCGGCACCTGCCGCATGGGCAACGATCCGAAGACCTCGGTGGTGGATCGCAACCTGCGCGCGCACGACCATCCCAACCTCTACATCGTGGGCTCGTCGGCGTTTCCCACGATCACGGCGTCGCCGCCCACGCTCACGATTGCCGCCTTCGCACTGCGCACGGCGCTGGACATCCGCACGCGGCTTCCCGCGGCCTGAAGCATCCTCCGCGGGGATCGCTGCCGCATCTTCGAGTGGCGCGCGGCGCATGCCTTCGCGGTCTTTCGATATGACGCACCGCGTCACGACCACGCTCGCGCGCACCGTATAATCCACGCATGGTTGCGGTGCTGCACGCCGCGCCGCAGGCCGCGGTTCCCGCCGCGGTCGCCGCGTGGCTCGATTCCCTGTCCAACGATTATTCGCCGGCCGAGCGCGAGGCGTTCGCGGCCGCGTTCGACTACGCGCGCGAGCACACCGCCGATGCGCAGCTGGCCGACGGCGAGCCGGCGCTCGATCGCGCGCTCGGGACGGCGACGATCCTCGCGGGACTCAAGCTCGATGCCGATTCGATCCGCGCCGCGCTGCTGCTCGGCGTGCCGGTGGCGGGCACGTTCGACGCCGACGACGTCACGGCGAAGTTCGGCGCCGATGTCGCCACCCTCGTCGCGGGCGTCGCGCGCATGGGCGGCATCCGGGCCGCGCCCGACAGCGCGAGCAAGGAAGAGCGCGCCGCCCAGGCCGAGAACCTGCGCAAGATGCTCCTCTCGATGGTCGAGGACATCCGCGTGGTGCTGATCAAGCTCGCCGAGCGCACGCAGGCGTTGCGCCAGCTCGTGGCGGTCGATACGCAGTGGCGTGACCGCACCGCACGCGAGGTGCTCGACCTCTTCGCACCGCTCGCCAATCGCCTGGGCGTGTGGCAGTTGAAGTGGGAGCTCGAGGATCTCTCGCTGCGCTCGCTCGAGCCCGCCACCTACAAATCGATCGCCAGGCTCCTCGACGAGCGGCGCGTCGACCGCGAGCGCTACATCGAGGACGTGATGGCCACGCTGCGCCAGGAGCTGGCCGATGCGGGTGTTGTCGCCGACGTATCGGGCCGTCCCAAGCACATCTACAGTATCTGGAAGAAGATGCAGCGCAAGCAGGCGGGGATCGACTCGCTGCACGACATCCGCGCCGTGCGCATCCTCGTGGATTCGGTCAAGGACTGCTACACGGCACTGGGCCTCGTGCATCATCGCTGGACGCCGCTCGCGCGCGAATTCGACGATTACATCGCCAAGCCCAAGTCCAACAACTACCGTTCGCTGCACACCGCCGTGATCGGTCCCGAGGGCAAGCCGCTCGAAGTGCAGATCCGCACGCGCGAGATGCACCAGCACTCCGAGTACGGCGTGGCCGCGCACTGGCGCTACAAGGAGGGCGGCGGCGCGTCGTCGCGGCACGACCCCACCTTCGACGACAAGATCGCGTGGCTGCGTCAGGTGCTCGACTGGAAGGACAGTGTCGCCGACTCCGGCGAGTGGCTCGCGGTCTTCAAGGAGAGCCTGTTCACCGATGCCATCTACGTGATGACGCCGCAGGGCAAGGTCATCGACCTCCCCGTGGGCGCGACGCCGGTGGACTTCGCCTATGCCGTGCATACGGGACTCGGCCATCGCTGCCGGGGGGCGAAGGTCGACGGGCAGATGGTGCCGCTCAACCATCGCCTCGCGAACGGCCAGCGCGTGGAGATCGTGGCGGCCAAGCAGGGCGGGCCGTCGCGCGACTGGCTCAATGCCGACCTGGGCTACGTGCAGAGCAATCGCGCCCGGTCCAAGGTGCGGCAGTGGTTCAAGGCGCAGCAGCTCGACGAGACCATCGCGCAAGGGCGCACGCTCGTGGAGCGCGAGCTCGCGCGCCTGGGGCAGACCTTGCTCAAGCTCGAATCGGTGGCCGCCAAGGCCGGCTTCGACAAGCTCGACGACTTCTTCGCCGCCTTCGCGCGCGACGACATCAACAGCCGCCAGGTGCAGACCGCCATCCTCGCCGTGGCGCAACCGCAGGCCCTCGCGCCCGCGGCGGAGCCTGAGGTCGCCACGCGCGAGAGCCGCGCCGCGGGATCGGGCAGCGGCATCCTGGTGGTGGGTGTCGATCGTCTCCTCACCGGACTGGCGCGCTGCTGCAAGCCCGCGCCGCCGGATCCCATCGTGGGGTTCGTCACGCGCGGCAAGGGTGTCACCATCCATCGTGCCTCGTGTGCGAACGTCACGCGCATGCGCGCCACGCAGCCCGAGCGCCTCATCGAAGCCAACTGGGGCGAGGCACGCGAGGAAGTGTTTCCGGTCGATGTCGTGGTGGAAGCGATGGACCGGCAGGGATTGCTGCGCGATATCTCCGAGGTCTTCTCGAAGGGGAAGATCAACGTGACCGCCGCCAATACGCTCACCCGCAACCTGCATTCGCGCATGGCGTTCACGATCGAGGTGCGCAGCCTCGATGCGGTGAAGCGTGCATTGCAGGACGTGCGCGGCGTCAAGGGCGTGCTGAGCGCCGCCCGGCGCTAG
>CAZUGY010000089.1:0-17514 GCA_964620265.1 uncultured Alcaligenaceae bacterium | reverse complement strand
CACCCCACCGACCCGACACAATCAGCCTCGCGTCGTTGAAATGACTATCCGTTCAACCGAGTTCCTGGAAACGCGCCTCTCCGAACAGCTCTTCATGTGGGACTCCAATTAGGTTTGGATCGGACGTGCTCGACACGACGGCGCAGGTGAAGCGACACAACGCGCGGCGTACCACGCGCCTGTTACCGATGCGAATGCGGCCTTCTCGACCAACGCACTCGATCACCGCCGGCGGCGTGACGCGCGAGTGTAGAACCAATTGTTCCCCCGCGCGACCGCCACGTCGCCGGGCTGTCCCACGCGCCCGAGCGGCGTCTTCGCACCGCGGTGGTAGACGGCGCTGTTGGGCGGGCTAGAAGCGATCTGAAGCGCCGAATCAACGGAATTTGACTGGCTCTAATCGTTTGTTTAACATTATCGATCCGTTTTATCATTGCATTAACATTATCGATACCTTAGTGCCATCCAATGTCCGAAAAGCGCTCAGTAACCATCGTTGGCAAGCTTCGCAGGGCTCGCGGTCAGTCCGCGCGACAATCTTTAGTCCGCATGAAGTCCGCGCGACCACCAACCGGCAGCACTGATGCAGAAGACGGTGCGGATTTGGCGAATCACAGCCACCCGCAGATCGAGCTGAAACACCTGCGGGCATTCCTATGCGTGGCCCAGCAACTCAGCTTTCGCAAAGCAGCGGCATCCCTCGGGATTGCTCAGCCTGCGCTGACGCAACACATTCAATCGCTCGAGCGAATCGTAGGCGTCCGGGTTTTCGAGCGTACGAGCAGAAGCGTCGTTCTGAGCCAGGCCGGCGAGCTGTTACTCCTCGAAGCCGAGCTGACGCTTGCACAAGCCGAGCGTGCGCAGGCGGTGGTGCAGCGAGCTGGACGGGGTGAACTTGGACGGATTTGCGTCGCGTACGCGGGCTCGACGCTGTACTCGGGCCAGCTCTCGACAATGGTCTATCAGTTCCATCGACGGTTCCCGCAGGTCAACGTTGAGGTCGTTGAACTGAGTATTGGAGAACAACTGGACCGGCTCAGCCGGGGGTTGATCGATGTCGGCATCTTGCGGACGCCGCTTGCACGGACGCCGGATGGAATCAAGACAATTGAGGTGCTCGCAGAACCCGTGGTTCTCGCGATCCGGCGGGATCACGAGCTTGCGCGATTGAACATCATCGACATCGCTGCGCTCTCAGAAGAACGATTCGTATCCAGCCAAACGCCGGAGTTCGGAATCCTGAAGCAGGTGATGGAGGCCGCGGCACGGAGCGGCTACATACCTCAAATCGTTCGCGCAACCCACTTCGGGGCAATCGTCAGTTTGGTAAGTGCTGGCCTTGGAGTCGCCGCAGTACCGGATTCCGCCCGCACGCTCCGGTTGCCTGGCGTCGTTTACCGCGAGCTTGGCGGAGTGATGCCAGCGCCGGTCGCGATCGCCTATCGCACGGACAATGCGTCGCCGCTTGTAAAGGCGCTTCTCAATACGATTGCGCCTGGTTGACGCTCGGGTTGTGTCGGTGGCGTCAGGAGGTGATGTGTCTCGCTACGCCAAGTGATTGTGTTGCCCAAGACCTTAATCGAAAATCATCGGAGGAGTTCGTCATGTCAAATCGTTCGACATTGTTTATCTGGAAGGCCAATAAAGCCCTTGCATTGTCCGCCGCCGCCATAGCCTTCGCGGTTTCGAGCGCATTTGCACAGCCTGCGAACTATCCCAGCAAACCCATTCAACTGATCGCCCAACAGCCACCTGGAAGCCAGTCTGAGGCTATCAGCCGAATTTGGGCAGAGTGTGTTACGAAAGACCTCGGCCAGCCAGTGGTGGTCATCAACAAACCCGGTGCGAACGGAGTGATCGCCACCGGCTTTCTGAAAAGCCAGCCTGCGGATGGATACCATGTCATGACGGTCGGCATGTCGCAGATGACGATCACGCCGTACGTGTACAAGAATCTCCCCTACAATCCGCACACCGATTTCGACGGTGTGGCGGTGTTGAGCGTATCGCCCCTCATCCTTGTGGCCAGCACTCAGAGCGGCATCAAGAAGTTGTCAGATATCCCTGCCGTCGCGAAGAGTATGTCGGGAGGCGTCAACTATGGTTCGCCCGGTAAAGGCAGTCCCGCGCATTTGTTTGGCGCCGACGTGACCGGACGCTTGCAGGCCCAAGCGACGCATGTTCCTTTTGTTGGTGAAGCCGCAGGCGTAACCTCGTTGCTCGGAGGACAAATACAGCTGATGACCCTTACTTCGGGCACAGCCGGGCCGCTCATCAAGGACGACAAGGTTGTCCCGCTCGCCATCTTCGCGGCAGAGCGCGATCCAGCCTTTGCAGCGGTGCCAACAATCGTTGAAACGCTCGGCGCCAAGGATCTCGCCAAGCCCGGTTGGCTCGCGCTCGTGACCAAGGCAGGCACGCCGCCCCAAATTCTCAAGCGGCTTGGGGAGGCTACAGAACGGTGTACTTCAGACTCGCAGTACCATACGAAGCTGCGGGCCGTTAACGTCGGCGCCGTCAAGTCGACGCCCGCCGACGTCAAGATTTGGACCGATAGCTATTCGGCTGTATTCAGGCCTCTCATCGAGAAGCTTAACTTAGCGGAATAGCGGATCGCCGCGTTACCTGACAGATGACTACATCGTCGGGCGTTCGTCCAGACCAGTTCTCTCGCCAATTGCCGGAGGAGGTTGAGCTGTCTGGGCAGGGTCGCCTGCGCGGGACGCGGGAAGGCGACGTAGTCGTCTTCCGCGGGGTGCGTTACGCCCAGCCTCCATTTGGCGAGAATCGCTTTGGACCCCCCAAGCCGGTAGCTCGGTGGGTAGGTACGCGGCATGCGTCCGAGTTTGCTCCCGCATCGCCGCAAGCGCCGCGCGTTCCTGGATCCGCAATGCACGGAGGCAGCGACTGCCTTGCGCTCAATGTTTGGACGCCAGCCGGGGGCAGCGGACCGCTTCCCGTACTCGTTTGGATACCGGGTGGCGCCTACATGCGGGGCGACGCCTGTGATCCGATCTACGACGGAGCGGTGTTTGCGCGGCAGGGCATAGTTTTCGTCTCCCTGAACTACCGGGTTGGAATCGATGGATTCATGTTCCTCCCTGATGCGCCTCCAAATCGCGGGCTACTGGATCAAATTGCCGCACTGGAGTGGATTCAGAACTACATCGAGGCTTTCAGTGGCGATCCGGCGAAGGTGACTGTAGCGGGGGGCTCAGCGGGAGCCGGCGCTATAACCTGCCTACTTGGAATGTCGCGTACGAGGACACTCTTTTCACGAGCCATCTTGCAAAGCCCGAGTATCGCAGTGCAGACAGCAGCCGAAGCGACCGCATCCGCAAATGCTATCTGTAGCTTGCTCTCCGTCTCTTGCAATGCTGAGTCAATGGCGGCGGTGCCCATCGCGGACTGCGTGTCGGTCCTCTCACGGTTGGCGAATGACCCGGCGTTAGGTCGCTCCCTGGGAATGACTTCCCGAAATTTCTTCCCGCTCCGGGCGGTGGTCGATGGTGAGGTTCTCGCTGAGGTTCCCCTTTCGGCGCTTCGACGGCAATGGATGCAACGCTCGACGGACATTTCGGTTCTAGTCGGAGCGAATCGCGATGAGATGCGCCTATACGTCGTTCCCGACGGTAGCATTGATCGAACTACCGCCGACGATCTTCGGCGTTTCGTGGGAGACACCGGACTCCAAACCAATGCGGACGATTGCTACCGCCTCGCGCTTTCGCGTCGTCAAGGTTTGTCTCCAACTCCGGGAGAAATTTTGTGCTCGATGCAATCTGACTACTATTATCGTATCCCGGCTCGTCGTATCGCCGAGCATGCTGCCGATGCACAGCTCGATGCGTACCTTTATGAATTCGAGTGGGCCTCACGCCGATATGACCACCGCTTACTAGCTGCGCATGGCGTCGAAATTCCGTTCGTGTTCAAAAAGCTGCAGACAGCGCCCGGGCAAGAGATAACGGGGCCTGACGCGCCAGTCGATCTCGCGATCGAAATGAATGGAGCATGGGTATCCTTCGTGAAGTCCGGCGATCCGGGCTGGCCCAAGTTCGAAAGAGTCAACCGACGGATCAGACGCTTCGGGTCCGACCGCGCTGTTGCGAAGGACGTTCTTGCGCCCGAGACCGCGGTCTGGGAGTCCATTGTCTGATTGAACAACGTCATGCCTGAAAGCGAAGCGGAAATGGTGGGGTGTTCCCGCAGGACACCCCAGGTCCCGCGCGATTTCCTTTGCAAGACGGCCGGCACACAGCATGAGTGCCACCTTGCTCTCTGCGGGCGTAAGGTCCTACGGAGGAGCTGGACAAGAAGACCTTAAAGATGCCGGACTTTGAGTTGGCAAGCTCGCCTCCGCCGGCATCGGATAATCGTCATTGTTCAGCACCCAGCCGTTGGCGCAGAAGTCCTCGCGCGGAGGGGAGAACACGTCGACGCAGAGGTTGTTGGCGCCGATGAACTGCGAGGTGTGGATGGCCGGCGGAGGAACGATGGACAACGACGGTGCGCCACAGCGCAGGTGCTCGTCCTCCTGCCACAACCGCAGGTCCGCCCCCCACGGCCAGCGCAGGTGATGGATGCACTCCCCGTCGAGCAGGAGCATTCCCTGCTGGAAGTCGTCGTGATGATGGGGCGTCATCTTGGTGACGTCGCGCGGCCCCTGCGGATAGAAGACGTTCACCATGAGGTTGGACGACCGCCAGATCCGGCAGAAACGGCCGGGCTTCTCGGGCACGTCGAGACTGTACTGGCGAATGCGGCCCGCATCCGCCGGTGCGGGCCACGATCGATAGGGGGCGACGTTGGGATCGGGCTCGATGTAGGAGCTCCGATTGACGCACAGCGCGGCGAGGTCCCGGGCGAGCGAGGTGAAGACCCGCACGATCATCCCGCCGCGGCGCACCGCGACCGTGCTCTTGCCGGGCGGCACGATGACGAGCGAGTGCCCGTCGACGTCGACGGTCTCGTCACCGGCCGACACCGTCACCGCGCTCGACGCATGCGGAAGGATCAGCATGTACTCGTCGTCCTGTTCGGAACGTCGATCCGGCGCTCCCGCCCATTCCGGCCTTCGAGTTCGACCAACGCATCGCCTGGTAACGACCGTCGCCGCGCGCCGGCGCCCGCCCGCCGGACCGCGCGCGACCACCCTGGCCTCGGCACCCGCGCGCAAGCATGACCACCAGCGTGCGGAACAGCCCTTGCCGCCGAAAATCGACGCTTGACCCACCCCACCGACCCGACACAATCAGCCTCGCGTCGTTGAAATGACTATCCGTCGTTGGGAAAGAGCGTGTTGGAGTCGCCCAGCACCTCGAGCTTGGTGAGTGCGTGGCCGTCGAGAAGCTCGCGCGCGAGCTTCAGGGTGCGTACCGCGTCGTCGGCGTTGTAGCAGCCGGCGCTGTTGGGGAGGTAGGTGAATTCCGACGGTGGCAGCGTGTCGAGGAGCGACGGCGCGTTGGCGTCCTGCCCGAGGTTCGTGCGCCGGATCGCCACGGTGATGATTTGCGCCCCGGAGGCCACGACCGCCTCTCGGGTCTGCGCAAAATCGCGGTACTTCCCCGTTCCCACGAGCAGGCGCGAGCGGTAGGCGGTGCCGCCGATCACGAGCGGATCGGCAACGGCGGCGGGGTCGAGCGGTGCGTTCATGCTCTGCATTTTACGCCGTCACGATGGTGCTGCCGTGGCAGGCAGGCAGTGACGGCTTCGGCGGTGCGCGCCTTATCCGCCGCCCACGGCCGCCACGATCTCGATGCGGTCGCCCGGGCCCACTGCGGTGGCCGCATAGCGGCTCTTGGGCACGATCTCCCCGTTGCGCTCGACGGCAATGCGCTTTCCCCCCAGCGCGAGGGCATGCACGAGCTCCGCGACCGTCACAGGGGCGGGGTCCAGGTGGCGCAGGGCGCCATTGACGAGGAGTTCCATGCGGAAATCTTACCGCGCCGGCGCATTGCAGCGACGGACCGGAGCGACGGCTGCCTCCTGGCGCGCGTGGCTCCGCCCGCGGGTTGCCAGCTTTCGACATTGTTTCGCTATACTGGGATCCCCCGGAGTTGCCCCTCGAGTCCCTCATGCTTTTGCGATCGCTTGTCGCAGCTTGCCTGCTGCTGTTCATCTCCCTTGCGCGCGCGGCTGGCCTGGCGGTCGAATTCCATCACGCAGGATTCGGCCATTTCTTCGTGACGGCCTTTCCGGAGGAGGTGGCGTCGCTCGATGCCAATCCCGCCTCCGGATGGGCGCGCACCGGAGCGTCGTTCCTCGTGGACACCGACGCCGACGCGGGCGCTGCGCCCGTATGCCGGTTCTTCAGCGCCGCATTCGCGCCACGCAGCTCGCACTTCTACACGCCGTATGCCGACGAGTGCGCCACGGTGAAGGACGATGCCACCTGGACCTACGAGGCCGTCGCCTTCTACCTGCGGCTCCCCGACACGGGCGGCGCCTGCCCGGCCGGGACCGAAACGCTGTATCGCCTCTACAACGACGGGAAGACCGGCGCGCCGAACCATCGCTATACCGCGAGCCCTGACGTCTTCAATGCGTTCCGCGCCAAGGGATGGATCGCGGAGGGACACGGGGTCACCGGCGCCTTCGCCTGCACGCCTGCGCGCCCGACGCGCGCCCCCGTCGGCGACGTGACGGGCGTGGCCGAGTTGCGCAGCAACGTGCGCACGCTCACCGGCGCCGAGGCGGCGGAGCTCCTGTCGGTCACCCCGGCCGCACTCACGTTTGCCTCGCCCGTGGGGATCGGCGTCGGCGACATCTTCGTGGTGAGCGGCGTGGGGGTATTCCGCGCCACCGGCGTGAGCGACCTCGGCGGTCGCCGGATCGTGACAGTGGAAGAGCCCACGGTCGACGAGCTCTTCGCCAACCTGGAGTTATCCGGCACCGTGCCGCTGTCGGAGGGCTACTTCAGCGAGCCGGCCGCGCAGCCGATTGCAGGCTCGAGCGAGGCGCAAGGCATCCGGCCGCGCAAGTTCTCGGCGGTGGGATCGAGCTACAAGGGCGCGCCCGGAGTGGAGTTTTCCTGGACGTACGACACCTACTGCAACGCGGAAACCAATTTCAGCCCCTTCACGGTCTCGGTGGGCATCTACGGCACCGTCAGCATCGACTATCGCAAGGCCCGGCTCCAGGACGCCATCTCGATCTCCACCGCCTACGTGGTGCCGGCCGCCACGCTGAAGGCGGGCTGCCGCGTCAACATCCCGGTCAAGCGCTTCAAGGTCGGGCAGTGGAGCGTGCCGATCTTCAATGGCGCGTTCTTCATCGACATCCCCATCTTCGTGCGCATCAACTTCGAGACTGACGTCACGCCCATCGTCACGGTCGCATTCGGTGACGTCGAGTTCGCCATCGACACCGCGACCGGCGGGGTGGGATCCACGATCCGTGGTGGCGCGATCGACGCCGCGGCGCTGAACTCGCTGCTCGCCCCCAACGTGTCGTACTCGGCGACCGCAGCGGCGCAGGCCGATGCGTCCCTTCGCCTCACCACGCTTTTCAGCTACCACCTGGGCAGCCTCGGGATGCGCAGCGGACCCTCGTTGGAGCTCAAGGGCACGGCCGGCGTCGAGTCGTCGCTGTGCGGCACCCTCGGCATGCCCACGGAGGTCTATTACCAATACCGGGCAGGCCGCAAGATGCAGGAGAAGCTCCTGTACAAGGCCGACATCGAGCTCCAGCAAGTCGGCCTCGGATGCGCGAGCGCAAATGTGCCCTGGATCCTGACCACGCGCACGTGCACCACCGTGCCCGACGGTTGCGCGCAGTGCTTCTCCAGCTTCGAATTCGACTTCAAGTTCAACTCCAGCCGGACGTCGCTCGATCTGCTGAGTCCAGGGACGCCGCTCATTGCCGCGCGTGTGGACCGGCCGCCACCGGGGACGCAGCCGCCGCAGCCGGACCGCTATCTCGGCGGCTGCTCCAATGCCTCGCTGTCGACCACTTATGTGCCCGCGTGCTCGTCGTCGATCGGCCTCACGTTCGCGGAGGGCTACCGCAGCGCGTCCTTCATCGCCAGCGAGACGTTCCCCGATGGGTGCCTCGCCGTGCTGGAGGGCGACGCGAGGCCGAAGTGAGCGCACTCCCCGCAGTGGGGCCGCGACGCTACTCCCGGTAGCGCCGCATCGCCTCGTCTATGGCGCGCAGCTGTCGCTCGAGCGTTGCGCACATGCGGCACGCCGCGAGGTGCCAGCGCAGCTTCATCGCGGTCCAGCCGGACAGTGGCTCGTCACGGCTGCGCGAGAGCAACTGCGACGTCTGCTTGCAGGATACGAGGTGTCCGAGGGCGCGGCGGAGGAGCGAGACCATGGGTGGCGTGCGAGCGGAATTCAGAGGCGGCGTTCAGCCCTGCGCCCGCCCCGCGAACCAGTTGATCTCGAGGCATTCGCGCAGGGACATCCGCGCCCGGTACAGGATGACCCATAGGTTATTCGCGGTGATCGCGAGTTCCTTACAGATTTCCTCGCTGGTGAGCTCCATCACCTCGCGCATCATGAACACGCGCGCGGTCTTCGGCGGCAACTTCTCGAGACAGAAGTCCATGATGCTCATGAATTCCTGCTGGGCGAGCGAGCGCTCCGGGTCGCCCCACTCCGACGGCGCCGCCTCCCATGCGCCGTTGGACTTGAAGAGCCCCTCGAAGTCCTCGAGATCGGCCTCTTCGTCCAGGATGCTGGCGGCCACCGGCTCGCGCTGCTTGCGCCGGATGGCGTCCACGATCTTGTGTTTCAGGATGCCGGTGAGCCACGTCTTCACGGTGGACTTCCCCGTAAAGCTCGCGCGCGCGGCCAGCGCGGCGGCCAGCGTGTCCTGGACGACGTCTTCGGCGAGCGCGGCGTCGCGCAATTGCAGGCGGGCCACCCGCAGCAGGTAGGACCGGTTCTGAATGAGCGCGCTGTCGAAATCGTCGGGCATGGGCGGCGTCGATAGTAGAGGCTTTCGGGGCCGCAGCCTAGCGTCGAGGACTGCTGGATTCCCGGAGCGTGTAAGCGGTCACTATCCACGACCGCAGGTGTAATGCATCTTCCTACACTGCAATCGTGCGTTCTCCGATGGGTCGGGCGAAGCGCCCACGATTAAATGCAGTCATGGACAAGCACACGAATTCGTCGCCTCGCCCCCGCCGGAAGGCCTACCCCTTCCAGCTTCGCGATCCGGTGAACGGGCGCAAGGTTCGCGCCCGCTTCCTGGCAGACGTGAAGGAAATCGAGGGTTGTGTGGCGGCTTGGGAAATCGTGACCTCTGGCGTCACCGAGCCTGCACACGCCTAGTCGTTCGTGCGGAACGTTTGGCGGCAACGGACGTCATACCGATTGCATGCCCAGACACCACATCAATCCCGAAGAGCTCGCCAGGATCTGCGGCGCGATGCTGCAGGCCATGGCGGAGGCGCGCACGCTCAACGACTCCGGTGATACCGGTGAGCGATTTCGTGCTCGCTTGGTGCAGGCCCGCGACAGCTACGATCTGCTTCTTGCCCACCTCATTTCCGCGGAGCCTTCCACCGCGCAGTACGCGCGTGGCCTCGCGGATTCGATGGGGAATCACCTGGCGGAACTGGAAGCGGTGCTGGCTCGCCCGACGTCCGACATGCACTAGGCGTGGCCTGTAATGCCGCTGGTGACGTCGAACTTCAGCCCGTTACGAAATCGTCCCCGGCCTCGCGCAACTTGACCAGTGCATGAAGCGTGCGGCTGATGGGTGCATCGAGCCCCAGCGCTGAAGCGCGCTCGGCCACGTAGCCATTCAGCATGTCGATCTCGGTCGGTTTCCCGCGCAGGATGTCCTGTGCAGTGCTGGAGTACTGCGAGCCCATAGCGTCGGCTACCTTCCAGACCGACGCGATCATCGTGTCCTCGTCGAGGTCGATGCCATCGGCGCGCGCCACGGCGAGCGTCTCCCGAACGACATCTTCCATGAGAGCACGTATGCGTGGATCGGCCGCCATGCGGCCGTAGCGCGCGCGCCCCAAGGCCGATATGGCGTTGAAGGCGCAATTGACGGTGAGCTTCTTCCACAGCGCGGCTTCGATGTCGGGGCTCACGGGACACTTGACCCCCGCGCGCTCGAACATCGCCGCCACTTGCGCCACGTGTGCTTGCGCACCGGGCCGATCGCGGCATGCCCTCGGGATGCCGAGGTCGAGATCGCCCCTGCCGTTGTGCCGCACGACCCCCGGTCCGGCCATGTAAGCGCCGACCCAGACCACGGAAGCGAGCACGACCTGCTCGATCTCCGCGGCCGCCCAGGCGGCATTTTCGACACCGTTCTGCAGCGTGACGACCACGGCATCACGATCGAGGAACGGCCGCATCGCGGCGGTCGTGGCACGCGTGTCCGGCGACTTCACGCAAAGGAGGACCACGGCAGCACCGGCCACGGCGGAGGCGTCGGTGGCGGCCGTGACCGGGATCACGTCCCGCCGCGTAGCGCGCTCGATCACGAGCCCGTCTTGCTGCATCGCCGCCACGTGTTGCGGACGACCGATCATCGTGACCGGCGCGCCCGCCAGCGCGAGCATGCCGCCGTAGTATCCGCCGACCGCGCCGGCGCCCATCACGGCCACGCGGGGCCAGTTCGTTTCACTCATCCGGCAAGGATAGCAGCGCGCTGCGAGGGGTCAGGCGCGCGTGCGCAGCCGAACGGCTCCGTTGCGGATCACCGAGTGCT
Organism: uncultured Alcaligenaceae bacterium; assembly: GCA_964620265.1. Lineage (GTDB taxonomy): Bacteria > Pseudomonadota > Gammaproteobacteria > Burkholderiales > Casimicrobiaceae > VBCG01. The sequence goes on along the minus strand of CAZUGY010000089.1, from coordinate 6,834 downwards.
CACGGCGTGGGACGCCCGCGTGCCGCGGCGCCAGTCCTGCAGCCCCACGCACCGGAGCACGACGATCAAGAGCACGCTGTAGTCAGCGCCGTTGCAGCCGCAGCCGACCACGAACCAACCCTCAGGCGCGTGAACCATCACGATCCCCACCGCATAGATCGCGGCGGACTAGAACCACAGGTCGCGCACGCAACGGCCGTCGCTCGGCAGGTCGTTCCACGTGTCGAGCCCGTCGAAGTGATCCACGGGCACGTTGTTCACGAGGCCGGGCTCGGCCATGCGCAGGCTCACGCCGATGCGCCACTTACCTTCCTTGTTGACGGCGAGCGTGCGCCAATACGACACGCAGCCGCAGGTCCGGCAGAAGTGGAATCCAAGCGAATCGCCACGAACGAACGGCTGCGTGGGACCCGTGACCTGGATACGCTCTCCTTCGTAATCGTAGGCCCACAGTGCGCCGTAGCGCCGGCACGCCGTGCAGTTGCACGCCGTGGCGGACTCGGGCACGCCATCGAAGGTCCAACGCACGGCACCGCACACGCACGAGCCAACGATCATGGAGCGCCCTCACTTTCCGGCTGGAGGCGCGAATGCTCGCTCAAACGCACGGCGGCCGTCAAACGCACGGGACGCGATATTCGCAGCACTATTGCGCGATATCAGTTTCCCCGAGGTGCCGTCCGTTCATTTTCGTCGTCGCCGGCCGCATGATATGGGCATGCCCGTCTTACGTCCCCGCCGCCTGCGCGGGCGCCGTCGTCTCCCCCCGGCGACCAGGCAAGCGCAAAGGAGCGTCCCATGAAACGCACCTCCTCCCTGCGGCACGGCCTGGTGGCGCTGTTGCTGGGCCTGGCCACCCTTCCCGCATCGGCGAGTGACGATTGCGACGCGCCGCTGGAACGCTGGCAGACGCGTGAGGCCGTGCGGCAAATGGCGACTGCACAGGGCTGGCAGATCCAACGGCTCAAGATCGATGACGGCTGCTACGAAGTTCGTGGCACGGATGCGCAGGGACGCGCCTTCAAGGCCAAGATCGATCCCGAAACCCTGAAGGTGCTGAAGATCAGGCACGACGACCAGCGGCGCGCCCGCGAACGCGACGCGGCGCGGCAGGCCGAGCCGCCGGCGGAAGCGCCCGCCGTGCCGCCACGCGGCAAGGTCGAGTAACCATCACGTCCAACGGAGCACCACGATGTCCAAACCTCTCTTTACCGCGCTGGCAACCGCCTGCGCGTTGGCCCTTCCCGCAGCGGCGCATGCTCGCCCCCTCACGGTGAACGCCCAGCTCAAGAGCTACGGCGGTGACGGCGCCTACCTGGCGGTGTACCTGACCGATGCCAAGGGGGCGTATGTGCGCACGCTGTGGGTGGCGGGAGGAAAGGCCAAGTACCACAAGCATCTATCGGACTGGAGCCGGCTCTCCGCGGGTGACGCCAAGCGCCTCGATGGCGTGACGGGCGCGAGCGTTGGCGCGGGGCGCACGCTCAAGGTCACCGCCGACCTGGCGGACGCGCTCATCGACGCGGGCTACGAGATCCACATCGATGCCGCCGCCGAGAACATGCGGGACAGCCCGTCCGAAATCCGCGTGCCACTGACCACCGCCAACGCGGGCAAGCCGCAGGCGGGCAAGCAGTACATCCAGTCGGCCACGTTCCAGCTCCAGTAAAGCTTCACATGGGGTGGAAGGACATCCACCGCTGGCTAGGCCTCACGGTAGGCACGCTGGCGATGGTCCTGGGCTTCACCGGCGCCCTCCTGGCGATCGATCCCGTCCAGCAGGCGTGGCGGGCCCCAAGCGCACCGAGTGAGCTCACGGTGGGTGCGCTGGTGGAGCGCGTGACCGGCACGATCCCGGGCGTGGAAGAGATTCGCCACCTGCCCTCGGGTGGCATCGTCGCGTTCAGCTTTGCCGGGGACCAGCCGCAGGCTTCCTACGTCGATCCCGCCACCGGCCAGGTGCTGGGCGCCTGGCAAGCTTCGGCGTTACCGCGCTGGGTCAAGAACCTGCATCGCTCGCTGCTCCTGGGCGACCTCGGGCGGTGGGGGGCGGCGGGCATTGCGCTGGTCATGGGCGTACTGTGCCTTTCCGCTCTGGTGCTCCTGCTCCGACGCATGGGCGGCTGGCGACGGCTGGCGGCGCGGGTCCGCGGCTCGCTCGCGCAGCGTATCCACGTCGTCGCGGGCCGGGTGGTGCTTGCAGTGCTGTTCCTGACGTCGGTGACTGCGCTGACGATGAGCGCCTCGACCCTCGGCTTGGTCGGGCTGGACACCGGGGTCGAGCCGGAGGTGGTCTCGGTACCCACCGGCAAGCCTGACGTGCCCGGAGCGCACCTCGCCGCGCTGCAAAACCTGGCCGTGCGCGACTTGCACAAGCTGACCTTTCCCGGCGCCACCGACCCCGAGGACACGTGGAGGATCACGACCGACCAGGGCGAGGGGTGGATCGACCGTTACTCGGGCCGGATGCTGGCATGGCAGGACGCAAGCTTTGCACGGCGGGTCGATCGCCTGGCCAAGGTCCTGCACACGGGCGAGGCGGCCTGGGCCTGGGCGGTGGTGCTCGGGCTCGTGGGCGCCAGCGTGCTGTTGTTCTGGCTATCCGGCGTGGTCATCTGGTGGCAGGCTCGTCGCCTGGCGCCCCGCATCACCGGCAACGTCCCGCTCGCACAGGCCGACGTGCTCATCTTCGTCGCCAGCGAAGGCGGTAGCACCTGGGGCTTTGCACAAACGCTGCAGGACGCCTTGATCAAGGTCGGCCACCGAGTGCACACCAGCGCACTGGAAAATTACGGAACGACACCAGCCACGCGGCAGGTTTTCGTGCTCGCTGCCACCTATGGCGAAGGCCAGCCACCGGCTCACGCCAGCCACGCCCTGGAGCGCATCGCCAAGCTCGAGGCGCGCGACGTGCCGGTGACGGTAGTGGGCTTTGGCGATCGCCAGTACCCAAGCTTCTGCGCCTTTGCCGAGGCACTGGACCGGACGCTGCGGGCGCAGGGCTGGCCCACACTGCTGCCGCTCGAGTGCATTCACCAGCAATCGGGCCAGCAGTTCGCACGCTGGGGCGTGGCCCTGGCACAGGCGCTGGGCGAGCCGCTAGTGCTGGAACACGTGCCGCGCGTGCCGGACTCCACGGTGCTCACGCTCACCGCTCGCAAGGAATATGTGGGTGTCACTGGGCAGGCCACCGCGATCCTGCGCTTCGAATGGCCGGAGCAGGGGCCCTTTGCGCACCTGTCCGGTCGCGGTCTCGCGCACTTTGCCGCGGGCGATCTCCTGGGCGTCGTGCCACCTGGCTCCGCGGTGCCACGCTACTACTCGCTCGCGTCGGGCTGGAAGGATGGATTCGTGGAGATCTGCGTGCGGTTGATGCCGGGCGGCCTGTGCTCGACGCACCTCCTCGGCCTGCGGCCGGGAGGCACCATCGCCGCCTTCATCCGGCCCAATCCCGGATTCGCGCTGCCGAGAACGCGCCGACCGGTGCTGCTGATCGGCGCGGGCACGGGCGTGGCGCCGCTGGCCGGCTTCATCCGCCGCAACAATCGGCGCAAGCCGATGCACCTGTACTTCGGTGCGCGCGATCCGGCGCGGGATTTCTACTTCGGTCCCGAGATCGACCGGTGGCTCGGCGAGGGACGCCTGGCGACGTTGCGAACGGCGTTCTCACGCGTGCCCCACGGCGGCGGCTATGTGCAGGACGCGCTGCTCCAGGACGCCGAGCGCGTGCGCGACCTGCTGGCCCAGGGCGCCGTCGTGCGCGTTTGCGGCAGCCGCAACATGGCCAACGGGGTGGTCGAGGCGCTGGACACGGTGCTCGCGCCACTGCGCTCGAGCGTGGCGATCCTCAAGTCAAAGGAGCGCTATGCGGAAGACATCTTCTGAGCCTGTTGCCGGCTGCAAGCGCACCACCCTGCACGGCCCGACCATGGGCACGCGCTGGTCCGCCAGCTTCGACACCGACGACACCGTGGCGCTGGTCGCCTTGCGTCGGGACCTGGCCGCTGCCGTGCAGCAGGTCGACGAGCAGATGTCGCCCTGGAGGCCGGACAGCGATCTCGTGCGCCTGAACCGTGCGCCCGTGGGCGAGTGGGTCGACCTGCCTACGCAGATGCTGGAGGTGCTGGGCTGTGCGCTCGATGTCCGCCGCGCGAGCGATGGCACATTCGATCCGTGCGTGGGGGCGCTGGTGGATGCCTGGGGATTTGGCGCGGCGCGCGACTCGCCCGATGCGCGAGCCATCCGCGCCGCACGCCGGTGCGTGCCTGTCGCACTGCATGCATGCCTCGAGCTCGATCGGCGCGGCGGCCGTGCCCGCAAGCACGAGGCGTTACAAGTCGACCTGTGCGGCATCGCCAAGGGCTACGCGGTGGATCGCATGGCCGCGGTATTGCAACAGCACGGTGTACGACACGCGCTGGCCGCGCTCGATGGCGAGTTGCGCGCCCTGGGCGCACGAGCGAGCGGGGTGCCCTGGTCCGTGGCGATCGAGCGGCCCGAGGTCGGGGTCCGAACGGTGCATGCCGTCGTCGAGTTGGAGGATGTGGCCGTGGCCACCTCCGGCGACTATCGACGCTATCTGGACGTGGGCGGTGCGCGCATCGCGCACACCATGGACGCTCGGCGCTGCGCGCCGGTGAACAACGCCGTCGCATCGGTCACGGTGCTGGCGCGCACGTGCATGCAAGCGGACGCCTGGGCCACGGCGTTGCTGGTGGCAGGTCCCGACGAAGGTCCGGCCATGGCGCGGCGCATGGGGATGGATGCGCTGTTCCTCTTGCGTCGTGCGCAAGGGGTGGTGGAAGCCGGCGTGGGTCGCTTCGCTGCGAACTAGCAACGGCGTCAACGGCGCCGTGAGCGCCGGGCCCACTTGATCCCTTCGAACCACAGCACGCTGAGTAACCCCAGGGCGCAGGCGGCGACCAGTTCGTGGGCAGGCAGTGGCGCGAAGCGCAGCACACCGACAGCCCACGGGACGTAGAGCGAAGCGAGCAGGAGCGCACTCGCCAGCCCCAGCACACCCCATAGCAACCGGTTCGGCGTGCGCAGCGTGACCCATAGCGAGCGGGTCGCCGAGCGGTTGGACAGGATCAGGGCAAGGTTGCCCATGACGAGCGTCGCAAAGGCGAAGGCTCGAGCCTCAGGCTCGGGCAGGCGCGCGTGGGCCCACGCGTACGCGGCCATGACGACGACCAGCACGCCGAGTCCCTGGATCAGTGCCAGGACCAGGTTGGCGCCGCCGAAAAGCGCAATGGTGGCATCGCGCGGTGGCCGCTGCATCACGTCGCGTTCCGCAGGCTCGTTCTCGAAGGCAACAGAGCAGGCCGGGTCGATGATGAGCTCGAGAAAGGCGATGTGCATCGGGTAGAGCACGGCCGGCCAGCCGAACAGCACCGGCAACATCGCCATGCCGGCAATCGGAACGTGCACCGCCAAAATGTACGACATGGCCTTGCGCAGGTTGTCGAAGATCCTGCGGCCAAGGCGCACTGCAGCGACGATCGCTGCAAAGTTGTCGTCGACCAGCACGAGCGACGCGGCCTCGCGGGCCACGTCGGTACCGCGCTTGCCCATTGCCACACCCACATGCGCCGCACGCAGCGCCGGCGCGTCGTTCACGCCGTCACCGGTCATCGCAACGATCTCGCCGCCCGCCTTCAGAGCCTGCACGATGCGCAGCTTCTGCTCGGGCGAGATGCGCGCGCAGACGCGGATAGTGCCGACACGCTTGCGGAGTTCCCCGTCGCCGAGCGTCGCGATCTCGTCCCCCGAGAGCACATCGGCGCCGGGCTCCGCCAGCCCGGCATGGTGCGCGATCACGCGCGCCGTGGCCGGGTAATCGCCGGTGATCATGACCACGCGAATTCCGGCGGCTCGGCATTCCTCCACGGCAGCGGGCACTTCCGCGCGCACCGGGTCCGCGAGGCCGAGCAGCCCCACGAATTCGAAATCGAAGTCGTGCTCGCTGGCGGGCCAGTCTTGCCCTGCGAACGATCCGCGTGCCACCGCCAGCACGCGCAGTCCCTGGGCTGCCAGATCGTCGACCGCGCGCGCGATGCGCGACGTGTGGACTTCGTCGAGGTGGCACAGGTCGATCACCGCCTCCGGTGCGCCCTTGGCGGCGACGGTCTGCACGCCGTCATGCGGCGCGGCCCACACGTGCGACATGGCTCGCAGCGCGGGGCTGAGGGCATAGGTGTGAACGAGACGCCAGTCGTGATGCAGGTGCTCGGTCCCGGTGAGGAAACGCGCGCCGAGTCGATGGAAGGCCTTTTCCATCGGGTCGAAGGGATCGACCACGCTGGCGAGGATCACGAGCTCCACCAGCGGATGGAAGGCCTCGGGCAACTCGCCGTCTCCGAGCGTGTCCAGCGCGAGGCTCTCGTTGAGGTCGACACCGCCCGCGACGAGGTGCGTCACGGTCATGCGATTCTCGGTCAGCGTGCCTGTCTTGTCGCTGCACAGCACCGTGGTGGCACCCAGCGTTTCGATGGCGTTGATGCGCCGGGTGAGCACGCCCTCCCTGGAAAGGCGGCGTGCGCCGAGGGCTGGAAACACCGTCAGCACCACCGGGTACTCCTCGGGCAGCAGGGCCATGGCCAGCGCGACGCCGGCCAGCACGGCTTGCAGCCAGTCGCCCTGGATCAGGCCGTGGATCAGCACGAGGAGGAGGCTCAACACCAGCGCCAGGAGGGCGAGGTTGCGCACCAGCCGCGCCGTCTGTTTCTGCAGCGGCGAGCGTTCGTCTTCCACCGCGGCGAGGCTGGTGCCGATCCGCCCGATCTCGCTGCGCTCGCCCGTGGCGGTCACGAGCGCCAGCGCATTGCCCTGCAC
>CAZUGY010000088.1:13811-17577 GCA_964620265.1 uncultured Alcaligenaceae bacterium | reverse complement strand
AGGCGCGCCATCGTGTAGACATCGACGAACGCGCCGTCGCGGAAGGCATACTCGCGCAGCGTGCCCTCGATCTCGAAGCCGAAGCGCCGGTAGAGTGCCAACGCCGCGGCGTTGTCGACGTACACGGTGAGCTCGAGGCGCCGGTAGTCGAACCAGTTGTCGGCGAGGTCCACCACGCGCGTCATGAGCGCGCTGCCCACGCCCCTGCCCTGCCAGTCGTCGCGCACCGACATGCCCACCGAGGCGGCGTGACGGCGACGCGCGCGGCCGGCCGAGTGCAGCCCGGCATTGCCCACGACCACGCCGTCGACCTCGGCCACGAGGAAGTAATCGTCGGGCGATTGCGCGTCGATGCGCTTGCGCCAGAACTCGACCGACGGCATGGGCATCTGCAGCGTCCCGGCCTGCGCGCGCGGCGCGCCGAACACCGCGCACAGCGCCTCGGCGTCGCGCGGCTCGGTGCGCCGGATCATGATGACGGGGTGCGGAGCGGCTGCGGCCTGCGCCGTGGCCTTGGCGCGCTGGACAGTCGCGGTCCGCCGTATGGCCATCACGCAGCCCGCAACGCGGCGACCACCGCATCGCCCATCGCGCGCGTGCCGATCACGCGCTCGCCGGGGAGCGCGATGTCGCCGGTGCGATGCCCTTGCGCGAGCACGCGCCGCACGGCGGCCTCGATGCGATCGGCGATGTCGGCGCGCGCGAGCGAATAGCGGAAGAGCATCGCCAGCGAGAGGATCGTCGCCAGCGGATTCGCCTTGTCCTGTCCCGCGATGTCGGGCGCCGAGCCGTGGATCGGCTCGTACAGGCCCTTCTGCTTCGCATCGAGCGAGGCCGACGGCAGCATGCCGATGGAGCCCGCGAGCATCGACGCCTCGTCACTCAGGATGTCGCCGAACAGGTTGCCGGTCACCATCACGTCGAACTGCTTGGGATTGCGCACGAGCTGCATCGCCGCGTTGTCGACGTACATGTGCGACAGCGCAACGTCCGGATACTGCGCCGCGAGCCTGGTCACCGTTTCGCGCCACAGGATGCTCGTGTCGAGCACGTTGGCCTTGTCCACCGAGCAGAGCTTCTTGCCGCGCTTGCGCGCCGCCTCGAAGCCCACGCGCGCGATGCGCTCGATCTCGGAGACGGCGTAGTGCATCGTGTCGAAGCCCTCCTCCTCGCCCGCGGCATTCGTGCGCCGTCCGCGCGGCTGGCCGAAGTAGATGTCACCGGTGAGCTCGCGCACGATCACGATGTCGAGGCCCGACACGATCTCCGGCTTCAGCGTGGACGCGGCGGCGAGCTCGGGATAGAGGATCGCGGGACGCAGGTTCGCGAAGAGCGACAGCGCCTTGCGGATGCGCAGCAGGCCCTGCTCGGGACGCTTCTCGCGCGGCAGCGTGTCGTACTTCGGCCCCCCGACCGCGCCCATCAGGATCGCATCGGCGGAGCGCGCGAGCGCGAGGGTGGCTTCCGGCAGCGGGTCGCCCGCCGCGTCGTAGCCCGCGCCGCCCATGGGTGCAGCCTCGGTCGTAAGCGCGAGGCCCTCGCCGCGCAGCACCTCGATGACGCGCTGCGCCTCGCCCACGATCTCGGGACCGATGCCGTCACCCGGCAGGATTGCGATCTTCATTTTTTCGCTGCTCCAAAGCAAAGAAGCGGCGCCGGTGATCCCTGGCGCCGCTTCCCGATTTTTCAGGGAAGGTCAAAGCCAGGGATGGTCCGCCAGCCGTTTGGTTTCGAAGGCGCGAATCGCCTCCGCGTGCTGCAGGGTGAGGCCGATGTCGTCGAGACCGTTCAGCAGCCGATGCTTGCGCGACGGATCGATGTCGAAGGCATACGTCAGCGCGCCGTCGGTCGTCGACACGGTCTGCCGCTCGAGGTCGATCACGAGCTTGAAGCCGGGAAACACCGCGGTGTCGGCGAAGAGGCGGTCGACCTCGCGCTCCTGCAGCACGATCGGCAACAGGCCGTTCTTGTAGCAGTTGTTGTTGAAGATGTCGGCGTACGACGGCGCGATGATCGCGCGGAAGCCGAAGTCGTGCAGCGCCCAGGGTGCATGCTCGCGCGAGCTGCCGCAGCCGAAGTTGCGGCGCGCGAGAAGGATCGAGGCCCCCTCGTAGCGCGGCTCGTTCAGCACGAACTTGGGATTGCGCGGCCGGTTCGAGTTGTCCATCCCCGGCTCCCCGTGATCGAGGTAGCGCCATTCGTCGAACAGGTTGGGGCCGAAGCCCGACCGCTTGATCGACTTCAGGAACTGCTTGGGGATGATCGCATCGGTATCGACGTTGGCGCGATCGAGCGGGGCGACGAGGCCGGTGTGCACGCGGAAGGCATCCATGGCGTCCTCGCTTCTAGTTGAGACGGCGCACGTCGACGAAATGCCCTTCGACGGCCGCGGCCGCCGCCATCGCGGGGCTGACGAGATGCGTGCGTCCACCGGCACCCTGCCGTCCCTCGAAATTGCGGTTCGACGTGGAGGCGCAGCGCTCGCCCGGCTCGAGGCGGTCGTCGTTCATCGCGAGGCACATCGAGCAGCCCGGCTCGCGCCACTCGAAGCCCGCGTCGCGGAAGATGCGGTCGAGCCCCTCGGCCTCGGCCTGCGCCTTCACCAGGCCGGAGCCCGGCACGACCATCGCGAGCTTCACGGTGCGCGCCACGCGACGCCCGCGCGCCACGGCGGCCGCGGCGCGCAGGTCCTCGATGCGCGAGTTGGTGCACGAGCCGATGAACACCTTGTCGATGTTGATGTGCGTCATCGGCGTGTTGGGGGTGAGGCCCATGTACGACAGCGCGCGCTCGATGCCTTCGCGGCGCACGCCGTCGCGCTCCTTGTCGGGATCGGGCACGCGGCCGTCGATCGGCATGACCATCTCGGGCGACGTGCCCCACGTGACCTGCGGCACGAGTTGCGAGGCATCGATCACCACGGTGGTGTCGAAGGTGGCGCCGTCGTCGCTTCGCAACTGCCGCCATTGCGCGACCGCACGATCCCACTGCTCACCCGTGGGCGCCATGGGCCGGCCGCGGACGTAGTCGAGCGTGCGCTCGTCCACCCCCACGAGCCCGGAGCGCGCACCGGCCTCGATGGCCATGTTGCACATCGTCATGCGCGCTTCCATCGACAGCGCGCGCACCGCCTCGCCGCCGAACTCGATCGCGTAGCCGGTGCCACCGGCGGTGCCGATGCGGCCGATGATGGCCAGCGCGAGATCCTTGGACGTGACGCCGGTGGGCAGGCGGCCGTCGCAGCGGACGAGCATCGACTTCGCCTTCTTCATCATGAGGCACTGCGTGGCGAGCACGTGCTCGACCTCGGAGGTGCCGATACCGAAGGCAAGTGCTGCGAACGCGCCGTGCGTGCTGGTGTGCGAGTCGCCGCACACGACCGTCATGCCCGGCAGGGTCGCGCCCTGCTCCGGCCCGATCACGTGCACGATGCCCTGGCGGCGGTCGAGGAACGGGAAGTACGCCTTGGCGCCGTAGTCGCGCATGTTGGCGTCGAGCGTTTCGACCTGCGTGCGCGAGATCGGATCGGCGATGCCCTTGTTCCAGTCCTTGGTGGGCGTGTTGTGGTCCGCCGTGGCGACCACGGATTCCACCCGCCACGGCTTGCGGCCGGCGAGCTTCAGGCCTTCGTAGGCCTGCGGGCTCGTCACCTCGTGCACGAGGTGGCGGTCGATGTAGAGCAAGGCCGTGCCGTCCGGTTCCTCACGGACGACATGGCTATCCCAGAGCTTGTCGTAGAGCGTGCGTGGCATCGTCTTCCGCGCCG
>CAZUGY010000088.1:10515-13711 GCA_964620265.1 uncultured Alcaligenaceae bacterium | reverse complement strand
AGTGCGCCACCCGGGAAGGTGCCCGACGGCCCGGATGCGGGCAGGGTGAACGTCACCGCCACGCCGGGCACGGGTATGCCGACGAGCGTGACCACCGCCTGCAGCGGGTTGGCGAATGGCATGCCGGGGGGCGCGGTCTGGTTGCCCCCCTCGGGCACGACGGCCATCGCCTGCACGGTGAGCTGCGCGCTCGCCGCGGGCGACGTGCCCGCCTGCGTCACGAGCGTGGACGTGGTGTTGGTGAGTACGCCGGGAGCCGTGGCGGACACGCTGGCCACGATCGTGCAACCGCCGGCCGGCACGAGGCTTCCTGCCGGCAACGTCACGAGCGACGCGGCGACCGTCACGCCCACACAGGTGCCGGAGCTGCCGCCGGTCGCGGTCATGCCGGCAGGAAGCGCGTCGGTGAAGGGTTGTGCCAGCGTGAGCGCGGCCGCATTGGGATTGCCGAGCGTGATCGTCATCACCGTGGCGTCCCCTTGCGTGACGGTGGACGGCGCGAACGACTTGCTGACCGCGCCACTCACCACCGTGTTGGTCAGGGCAAAGGTCGCCGGCAGCGCGACACCGCTCACGGTGGCGGTCGCATTCCAGGCGCCTGCAATGGCATTGGCGGTGACGACCGGCGAAACCGCGACACCGAGCGCATCGGTGGTTGCGCTCGCCGTGAGGACGCCGCCGGGGAACGTTCCCGACGCGCCCGGCGCGGGCAACGTGAAGGTCACATCCACGCCAGCTACAGGTACACCACCGGTACCGGTCACGGTGGCGGACAGCGGCAACGCGAAATCGGTGATGACCGGCGCGGACTGCCCGCCGCCGCCGGTGGCTGCGATCGCCGTGGGCAGCACCTGGTTGGTGAGGTTGAACGGTATCGCCGCAAGACCCGGCGCGGTTGCGGTCACGACATAGCTGCCGGCGGTACCGTTGGCCGTGGCGTTCACCGAGGCCACCCCGTTGCGGTCGGTGAGCACCGTGGTCGCCGACAGCGTGGCCGATGCGCCGGCGCCGGGGGCGGCGAACGTCACCGGGATGCAGGGCAGCGGCGTGCCGCCGGAGTCGCGTGCGATCACGGCCAGGGGTGCCGCGAATGCTGCGCCGAGCGCAGCCGTCTGGCCGTCACCGCCGCTCATGGCGGTGGAGCCGAGCGTACCGGCGCCCAGGCCCGACCAGTTCACCGTGTAGCCTGCGCCGAAGTTGTAGGCCTGCACGATCGAGCGGGCCCACTGGTTCGGCGGGCCGAAGGAAGGATCCGCCTGCTCCAGGGGCGTCACCACATGCACCTGCGCACCACCGATGTAGTAGTAGAGCGCGGTGCCGGTGAAGGCGATGCACACATCCGCCCACTGGTCGTAGGCGACGGGGGTGGCGAGGTCCACGGTGCCGACGTTGGTGTCCCACACGCGCATGCGCGGCGTGCCGCCCGCATTGAGCGGATCGGAAGGCGACGCGTTGGAGAAGCCGATGTAGGGGAAGAGATTGCAGTTCGACGCGGGGCAGATGTCGCCGCCCGTCGCGGGCGAGAGCACGCCCCACATCTCGCTGCGACGATTGAGCAGCGCATCACCGGGATTGGTGGTGGCCCACGCTGCCGGGATGTAGATACTGCCGTAGATCACCGCGTAGGCGGTGGTCACGTGCTGGAAGCCGCGGCCCTGCGTGTTGTAGAAGGCGGAGCTGAACGCCGGCGGACGATTGGCCTGGCTGTCGCTCGCGGAGAGCTCGAGCGCGAGCGCATCGGGCCTGCCGGCGACCGTGCCCGCGTTCGTGAAGCCGGACGGCGGATAGCGGTCCTGCTCCCATACGCCGGCGCCGGTGCCGGTCGGATAGGTGGGAAAGAGCCCCGCCTGCGCAACGGTTGCACAAAGGGAGAGGAGGCCGGCGAGCGTGCATGCTCGCACGCGCCGCGCAAGGGAATGCCTGCGGATCATCGAGGGCTCTGGACGTGACAGGGGCGGCCGTCAGCGGGCCTGAACGCGGGCAATTGTAGCAAGCACCGTGCCTACGTCCTGTGCCTCTTGGGGAGTGAGGTGCGTTGCGGCCGTCGCGCGGAGCCACGTGAACTGGCGCTTGGCGAGCTGTCGCGTGGCAGCGATGCCCTGCTCGCGCAACTCACCGGCATCGATCTCGCCGTCGAGGAAGCGCCAGGCCTGGCGATAACCCACGCTGCGCATCGACGGCAGCGTGGGGTCGAGCGCGTATCGCTCGCGCAAGGCGCGCAGCTCGTCCACGAGGCCCGCGGCGAGCATCGCACCGAAGCGTTGCGCGATGGCCTCGTGCAGCGCGGCGCGGTCGGACGGGACGAGCGCGATGGCGATCGCATCCGCCAGGCCCGGGGCCGCCGGCGCGCGCTGGCCCTGCAATTGCGAAAGCGGCACGCCCGTCAGCGCATGGACCTCGAGCGCGCGCTGGATGCGCTGGGCATCGGTGGGCGGCAAGCGTGCCGCGGTGGCCGGATCGACGCGGGCGAGCTCCGCATGGAGCGCAGGCCAGCCCTCGCGTGCGGCGCGCGCATCGAGGGCCGTACGGACGGTGGCATCGGCCTCGGGCAAGGCCGACAACCCTTCGGTCAGCGCCTTGAAGTACAGCATCGTGCCGCCCGCGAGGATCGGCACGCGGCCCTTCGCGCGGATCGCCGTGACGGCCGCCACGGCATCGCGCGTGAAGCGCGCCGCCGAGTAGCTCTCGGTGGGATCGACGATGTCGATGAGATGGTGCGGCACGAGTCCACGCTCTGCCATCGACGGCTTGGCCGTGCCGATGTCCATGCCGCGATAGACCTGCGCGGAGTCCACCGACACGATCTCGCCGTCGAGCGCGCGGGCCAGCGCCAGCGCGAGCGCGCTCTTGCCCGACGCCGTGGGGCCCATGAGCAGGATGACCGGATGCACGACGTGCCGCGCGTCGCCTAGCGGCCGCGCATGAAGAGCCGGTCGAGGTCCGCGAGGGTCAACTGGTACCACGTGGGACGGCCGTGGTTGCACTGCCCGCTGCGCTCGGTCGCCTCCATCTGGCGCAGCAGCGCATTCATCTCGGTCACCGCGAGCGTGCGGTTGGCGCGCACCGCGCCGTGGCAGGCCATGGTCGAGAGCAGCTCGTCGCGGCGCGAGGCGAGCGCCTGCGTGCCGCCGAACTCGCGGATGTCGTGCAGCACGGCGCGCGCGAGCGCGGCGGGATCGGCGGCGGTGAGCGGCGC
>CAZUGY010000088.1:0-10415 GCA_964620265.1 uncultured Alcaligenaceae bacterium | reverse complement strand
TGTCGTGCAGCACGGCGCGCGCGAGCGCGGCGGGATCGGCGGCGGTGAGCGGCGCGGGCACGCCGCGCACGGCGAGGGTCGTGGGTCCCAGTGCGGACATCGCGAAGCCGAGTGCCGCGAGCGCGTCCGCGTTCTCTTCCGCGGTGGCGATCTCGAGGGGCTCCGCCGCGAACGTGGCGGGTACGAGCAGCGGCTGCACCGGAAGGTGCGCGTCCTGTGCGGACTTCAACCGCTCGTAGACGATGCGCTCGTGCGCCGCGTGCATGTCCACGAGCACGAGGCCGCTGCGGTTCTGTGCGAGGATGTAGATGCCGTGGAGCTGCGCGAGGGCGAAGCCGAGCGGATGCGGATCGTCGGCGTGCCACGCGGGGGGCGGTGGCGCCTGGGTGTCGCGCGTGCCGAAGAGTCGGGCGTAGAACGTGGAGGGCTCGGCGGCGTCGATGGCGAGCGGGGCTTGTGCGGACATCGCAGCATCCGCGCGCTGGTCGCCGCGGGGCCACGTCCCGCCCGCGGCGCCGCTGAAGCTGCCATCGCCGCGGCCGTGCGCCACGCCGGCGCCGTCGCCACCCCAGCGCGTGGCCGGACCGGATCCTTGTGCGCCGCCGCCCCAAGCCATGCCCGGAGGCGGCAGTTGCGCCGCTGCGATCCCGAGCTTGTCCGCCGCGGACACGGCAGGCTGCTCCGCCGCCGTGGCGGCCAGCGCCTGCTGCACCGCGCGCCGCACGAACTCGTGTATCCCACCCGAATCGCGGAAGCGTACTTCCGTCTTCTGCGGATGCACGTTCACATCCACGCGCCGCGGATCGACCGTGAGCCACAGCGCATACGCCGGCTGCCGGTCGTGGTGCAGCACGTCGCGATAGGCCTCGCGCAATGCATGCGAGAGCACGCGATCGCGCACGAAGCGTCCGTTGACGAAGATGTACTGTCCGCCGCCCTGCGCGGCATACGCGGGGCGCACCGCGAAGCCGCCGATCCCCGCGTCACCGGCCGTCACGTCCACGCGCGCCGCGTGCGCCACGAAGTCGTCGCCCAGGATCGCCTCCACACGCGCCTGCCGTCCGCCCTGCTGCAGGCGGTACACGGCGCGGCCGTTGTTGTGCAGCGTGAAGCCCACGTGCGGATGCGCGAGCGCGATGCGGCGGAAGGCCTCGTCGCAGTGACCCCATTCGGTGGCATCGGTGCGCAGGAACTTGCGTCGCGCGGGCGTGTTGAAGAAGAGCTCCTCCACGGTCACGCTCGTGCCGGCCGCGAGTGCTGCCGGCGTGACGGGCGCGACCGTCCCGCCCTCAACCTCGATGCGCCAAGCGTGCGGCTTGCCCACGGCGCGCGAGGCGAGCGCCACACGCGCGACCGACGCGATCGACGCCAGTGCCTCGCCGCGAAAACCCAGTGTCGCGATGCCTTCGAGGTCGGTGGGCGTGCGGAGCTTGGACGTGGCATGCCGCGCCAGCGCGAGCGGCAGCTCCTCGCGCGCGATGCCGCCACCGTCGTCCACCACGCGGATGCGCTTCACGCCGCCGCCGGCGATGTCGATCTCGACTTGCGTCGCGCCGGCATCGAGCGCGTTCTCGAGCAGCTCCTTCAGCACCGCGCTCGGCCGCTCGACGACCTCGCCGGCGGCGATCTGGCTGATCAGGAGATCCGGCAGCGTCTGGATCGACGCCATCAGCGCGGCACCATCAGCGCGCGAGATTGCGCGACCAGCGTTCGTAGATGCCATCGGTCACCTCGCCCAGCGCCGCGAGGCGCTCGTCGAGATCGCTTTTGATGTCGGCCGCGCTCTGCCGATGCGCGGAAGAGCGCGCGGGCAGCTCGTCGGCGCCGAGCTCGCACCACGTCTCCACGAGATCGCGCGTCATCTCCACGTGGCACTGGAAGCCCACGTGCCGATCGTCGATCACGTAACCCTGGTTGCTCACGAAGTCGTTGGTGAGGATGCGCGTGGCCATCGGCGGCAGGTCGAAGCTGTCGTAGTGCCACTGGAACGCCGCGAAGCGCGGACGTCCGCCGAACCACTCGCGGCGCGCATCGCGATCGGCGACGTCGACGTGGAACCAGCCGATCTCGGGCGCCGGCATGCGCACGACCCTGGCACCGAGCGCCTTGGCCATGAGCTGGCCACCGAGGCAATGCCCGATCACGGGCGTGCCGTCGGTGATCGCATCGCGGATGAGACTCTCGAGCGGCGCGATCCACGGCAGGTCGTCGTTGACGCTCATCGGCCCGCCCAACATGCCGATGCCGGAGAACGCCGCCGGGGTCGCGGGAACGGCCGCGCCTTCGTCGATCGGGATAAGCTGCCACGGGATGCCCTGGCGCGTAAGCCACGCGCCGAACCGCCCGGGATGCTCGGTCTGCGAAAACCTGAAGACGGCGACGGGCTTCATCGCGGGGATTCTAGCAGCCGGGGGTGCAGGCTCCGGGTTGGGGAATCGGTGGCTGATAACGAGCTCCCTCGATTGCGAAGCACTACACTAGCCCCACGACAGGCGCCCTATCCGAGGTCAGATGATGGTGGAGGCTTCCTCCTGCCGCAAGGCAAACGTGACACCCTGAGCATGCCTACCGGGACTTCACCCGAAAGGGACTCCATTCCATCCTTGGCGTCACACGCGACCGTGTCGCGCAAGTGGCGTGACGCATTCCGTAGCGTGCGTGAGGAAACCGAACGCCGCGCCGCACGGCTGTCGGCGGAAGATCAGGTCGTTCAGTCGATGCCCGAAGCAAGTCCCGTGAAGTGGCATCGCGCTCATACAACCTGGTTCTTCGAACAATTTCTCCTGAAACCACGTGCCGCGGGCTACCGCGAGTTCGATGCGCGCTTCGGATTCCTGTTCAACTCCTACTATGTGGCGGCGGGGCCGAGGCTTGCCCGGCCGGAGCGTGGCCTGATCACGCGGCCCAACGTCGACGATGTCGCCGCCTATCGTGCCTACGTCGATGCCGCCGTCGTGCAGATGCTGGAGAGCACCGACGCCGAAACGCTCGAAGGGGCGATTCCGATTCTCGAGACCGGACTGCACCATGAGCAGCAGCATCAAGAGCTGATGCTCACCGACATCCTGCATGCCTTCGCCCGGAATCCGACGCATCCGGCCTACGACACGGATTGGCGGCTCCCGCCCACGGACACGGGCGATGGCTACGCGACGATGCCGTCGGGCATACGCACAATCGGTAACGACGGCGACGGATTCTGTTTCGACAACGAGTTGCCGGCACATCGGGTATTGCTGCAGGAGGCGGCCATCGGCCGGCATCTCGTCACCAACCGCCAATGGCTGGAGTTCATCGCCGACGGCGGCTACCAGTCACACGGCCTGTGGCTGTCGGACGGCTGGACCGAGGTGCAGGCTCAGGGCTGGACCGCCCCGGGCTATTGGCACCTGCGCGACGGAGCGTGGTTCACGCAAACGCTCGCAGGCCCGAAGCCGGTGGATCCGTCCGCGCCCGTCCTCCACGTCAGTTACTACGAGGCCGATGCCTTCGCGCGCTGGGCGCACAAGGACCTGCCGACCGAAGCGGAGTGGGAAGCGGCTGCGCGTGCCGGCCTGCTCGCCGACGCTTTCGGGGTGGCCTGGCAATGGACCCGAAGCGCCTACCTGGCTTATCCGGGCTATCGCGCTGCCCAAGACGCGCTCGGCGAATACAACGGAAAATTCATGATCAACCAGATGGTCCTGCGGGGCTCGTCGCTGGCGACGCCGCACGGGCACGCACGGGTCAGCTATCGCAACTTCTTCCCTCCATCGGCCCGCTGGCAGTTCAGCGGGCTTCGCCTTCTGGACTATCGTTGAGGACGGTGCGATGAGATCCGGCGGAATGCAGGCAGTGGCTGCCCTGGCACGCGGGATCGCAATCGACCCGGGCACGAACGAGTTCGCGCGGGACGTCGTGGCCGGCCTGTCCGCGAAACCGAAGCGCCTGTCGCCGAAGTATTTCTATGACAGCACCGGGTCGGAGCTGTTCGAGCGCATCACCCGCTTGCCGGAGTATTACCCGACGCGGTGCGAGATCGGCATCCTGGATGTGCACGCGGCCGACATCGCCGCGCTGGTCCCGCCGGGGGCGGCGCTCGTCGAGTTCGGCAGCGGCTCCAGCACGAAGACCAGGTTCGTGCTGTCGACCGTGTCATCGCTCGCCGGCTATGTGCCGGTCGACATTTCGGCGCAGTTCCTGCGCGAGCAGGTCGCAGGGCTCCGCCGCGAGTATCCGAAGCTCGGCATGTTTCCGGTCGAAGCCGACTTCACCCGGCCCTTTTCTCTTCCCAAAGCCGTGCAGGCGATGCCTTTGATCGGCTTCTTCCCCGGTTCGACCATCGGCAACTTCGAGCCGCGCGACGCGGTCTCGTTCCTTCGCCACGCCGGCCGGATGCTCGGCCGCGACGCGACCTTCATCGTCGGTGTCGACCTGGTCAAGGACACGCAGGTCCTGGAGAGGGCCTATTGCGACTCACAGGGCGTGACCGCGCAGTTCAATCTCAACCTGCTGGCGCGCATCAATCGCGAGTTGGGTGCCGATTTCGATCTCGGCTGCTTCGAGCACCGCGCCTTCTTCAACCGCGAGCGCTCGCGGATCGAGATGCATCTGGCGAGCCGGAAGCGTCAGCGAGTCCATGTATGCGGCGTGGGCATCGATTTTCTTGCCGGCGAAACCATCCACACCGAGAACAGCTACAAGTATTCGGTGCAGTCGTTCGCCGCCCTGGCGCGTAGCGCCGGATGGACGCCCACCGCGATCTGGACCGACGCCGGCTCCAACTTCAGCGTCCATGTCTTGAATTCGACAGAGCGCGCGCCCGACCATGCAGGCGTTGCAGGCGCGGAAGCCTGAGACTTCCCTGGATCAACGCGCCGGAGAGTGACCATGACAGCGAAAGTTCGTGGGATCGATCCAGCCGCCGAACCGTCCGGAGCCGGCTGCCAGGAGTGTCTGGCCGCCGGCGCGTGGTGGTTCCATCTGCGGCGCTGTGCACAGTGCGGTCACATCGGGTGCTGCGACAGCTCTCCCCATCAACATGCGACCAGGCACTTCCATGCCACCGGGCATCCGATCATCAGAAGTTTCGAGCCGGGCGAGACATGGTTCTGGAACTTCGAGACCGGTACCGAGGTAAGGGGCGAGGCGCTTGCGCCGCCCGAGTGCCACCCGGAAGACCAGCCCGTACCCGGGCCTGCCGGACGCGTTCCCGCACACTGGCAGTCGCTGCTGAACGAATAGCGAAGATCATCCACGATCATGCATGCTCTGTGCGAGGACACGGCATGAGTATCGGCAAGTCTCCCTCCGATCGGGATCGCGCCCGGGGTTAAGCCCCGAACGGTTGGCTGGTTAGATTTCGTCGGCGCATAGTTGGCCAATACGTCACGCTTGGGCTGCTCTTGCTGGCTATATGCTACGGAGGAGCGCAACAGGCGCTGCGCCGGGCTTGCCTCCCAAGCCACAGTGCATCCGTACTGGCCGTGGCAGTTCCGAAACCGCCCACAACCGGTCGTTGCACTTCGACCTCCCAAGCCGCCACTCAGACACTGGGATTCAATTCGCTTCATGGCCAGTATGCCCGCCATCCCGTGTGTGGGTTACGCTCGCGAGGTGGGCAGCGCAGACGACAGAAGGTCCGTTGATGGTGACATGTTGGCAGTCGGGCTGGAGGTGGATGTTGTAATCGAGGTTCCGCGCGGCAGCTTCATCAAACGCGGGTCGACGGGTCAGGTGGACTTCATTTCTCCTCTGCCATGCCCGTTCAACTATGGCTCGGTACCGGCCTATATAGGACGCGAAGGCGACCTGCTCGACGCGCTGGTACTCGGGCCGCGCCTTCCACTCGGCGCCAGCATACGGGTCAAGGCGTGGGGAGCGGTGATCTTGACGGACCGTGGCATGGCGGACGACAAGCTGATCTGCAGCAATCACCGTGTGACTGAGGAACAGCGGCGAATGGTCCTTCGATTCTTCAGCTTTTATGCAAAGTGCAAAGGGCTGTTGAATGTCTGGCGACGACGCCCTGGCCGTAACGCTTGCGAGGGATGGTGCGATGTGACGCAGGCGCTTGCGCGCGCTCGACCGCGGGATAATTCGTGGCACGAATCACCGGTCGACTTCTGACCCGGGTAGTGGCATCGACACGGACAGCCTGCTCGATGCAGTGTTCCTGCACGCCGACAGCGCCGCGGTGGCGAATCCATGCCCATTGGCGAAGAGGGCAATCCCTAATATCCTAGCAGACGCACAAGCCGGGGGACATCATGCAAAGCTGGTTCACGGCGTGGCTCGGATGGCCCGTGATTGCGATTTTCGCAAGCCTCTCTGCGTTCTACTTCGGCGTCGCGGGACTCATGGTGTGGCTTTCGTTTCGATCAAGGCTTAGCGGACGCATCCAGAGCTTCAAGGGAGTCGTCGCGCCATTCTTCGGCTCCACGGCCATCATCTTTGGCTTGCTCGCCGCGTTCCTGTCGAACGACATTTGGGAGCGCAACAGGCAAGCCGAGCGCACCGTGTTCACGGAAAGCGATACGCTCATCGCGCTCTACAGTCTCAGCGCGGCAAGCGGGTCCGCGAACCCCGGCTTGCGATCGGCAATCAGAGGCTACGTCAACTCCGTGGTGGAGGACGAGTGGCCTCGACTTGCGATGCAGCAGAGGTCCGCCAAGGCTGATGCGGCGCTGAATGCTCTCCTGCGCGAGGTGGCGCTGCCTGCAAATTCCAGGGACGCCAGCGTCCAACGGACCATGCTGGAAATGGCATTGAGGGTACGCGCTGCCCACGAAGATCGGATCGCCATCAGCAACGATCGAACTGTCGTCACGAAGTGGGCAGCAGTCTTGATGCTGGCTCTCATTACCCAGGTTGCGGTAGCGATGGTGCACCTTGAGAAGCCGCGCCCTCAGGCAGCCGCATTGGGCATATTCACGGCTGCCGCCGTCCTCCTTCTGGGGCTGCTCGCCATTCATGAGGCCCCATTCGAGCCACCCGTCTTCATTCCACCCGGCCCAATCATCGAGGTCTTGCGACTGGTTCCCGCCTGACGCGCCGCGGACCGGCTGCGGGCTCTCCGCGGTTACGCGCATGATGGCGACCGCTTGTCGAGCCGCCGGCTGCCATGGGTCGGAAGCGGGCAGAAACGGACCTCGATGAGTGATCGCGATCACCAATGGAAGCAGACTTGCGACCGCGCGATCGAAAGTTGTCGTTCGTGGCGCAACAGCGTGGAGGATCCGGCAGTCCATCGTTCATACGAGCCGGCGAGCGAACATATTGCAAGCGGCCTTTGATACTTCCGCGAAGTAACATCACCGGCCGCGCTGCGCCTCAGCTCAGGCGCTGTTGCGCGCTGCGCCAAATGTCGAGGATCTCGATCCTGTCCGGGCGATGCCGATACGAAGCCAGATAACTCTGGTGAACGACGAATTCCCGGACGTCGCGGCGCTCGCTCGGGCGCCCCATTTGCGGAAATTGAGCCAGTCGGCCGACCTGATGGAAAAGCTCGTGGGTGAAGGTGACAGCGCGCTTCGGGTTGTCCGGGTTTCAGCACGATCTGTACGAGCCACGCGCCGTGGCGTGAGTGGGCCATCAAGATGGTTCGATGCGTGGGACAATGAGGTTAGCCGCAGACGAGAGGGCATCGGAAAATGAGGCGCAAACGATGGCGAGCATGCTGCTGCCTGATCGCCGCCATTGTCGCGGGCAGCATCGCCACGGTTTCGGCGCAGAACCAGACGCCCGGCGTGAGCCCGGTCTACTACGGGCGCGAGCTGCCGTATCGGGTGACGGTCGAGCAGGCGGGCTTCGTCCTGCCGAGCGGCCTCCACTCGTTCGCGTCGGCAACGTTTGGCGGCCGCTGGCTCATGCTCGCGGGACGGATCAACGGCCTGCACGGCTTCGAGAACGACGACAACAACTTTCCGCCCAACCAGCAGAACACGACGGTGTTCGTGGTCGATCCGACGGTCGGTGCGGTGTACACGCGATCACTGACCGGCGCCGGTGCGGGCCTCACGCAGGCGCAGATCGACGTGCTGTCGGTGACGAGCGGACAGTCCTGCCAGATCGGCAACACGCTGTACATGACGGGCGGCTACGGCGTCGACACGGCAGGCGCGACGTTCTCCACCAAGGACGTGCTCACCGCCATCGATGTGCCCGGGCTGATGCAGTGGGTCGTGGCCCAGGGGAAGCTCACCACCGACCCCGAGCTGCCGTTCATCAACCAGATCACGACGGTGCGCCACGGCGCGGACGGCACCGTGACCCAGTTCCTGATGGACGCCGAGTACCCGGTCATCGCGTCGACCGGTTCGAACCCCGGTAACCGCCTGCTGTTCGGTGCCGGCGCTCGCTTCTTTCCGGTCGCCGGCCTGCCTGCGTATCCCAACGGCGTGATCGCGCTCGACCAGCTCGGAAGCCAGTCCCGGCTCGTGGGCTACGTCGGCGGCGGCATCATGAGCACGCTGCCGAACACCAACACGCAGTCCGACTCGGCCGCCTCCCCCTATGTGTTCCGCGTCACGGTGTCGCCGCAGCCGATGGAGGAACCGATCCCGGTGCTGTCCACCGTAGGCCTTGCGTTGGTCGTGCTGCTGGTCGCCGCGGCTTCGATGACGGCCATCCGGCGACGGCGGGTCACTGCGCTGCGGAAGCCCGGAACACCTCGATGACATCTCCCGAATCGCGTCCATTACCCGCGTTGCCGGTGCACCCAGGTGACGCCCCGGCATCCACTCACCCGCGCCTCGTCGTCGACGGCCTGGTCGCGCGCCGCCTCGAACTGACGCCTGCCGATCTCGCCGCATTCCCGCTGGCCGAGATTACCGACGACTTTCGCTGCCTCGAAGGCTGGAGCGTCCCGGGCCTGCATTGGCGAGGCGTTGCGCTCGCCACGCTCCTGGATACCGCAGGCGTCCAGGCGGACGCGCGCTGCGTCCAGGCGAGCTCGGGTGAGTTCAGCGTCCCGCTGACGATCGAGGAAGCGCGCCGCGCGCTGCTCGCGACACAACTGGACGACGCGCCGCTCGCGCGCGAGCACGGTTGGCCGGTGCGACTCGTAGTGCCGAGTGCCGACTGCTTCACGAGCATCAAGTGGCTCGATCGGATCGAGCTGCGCGCAGCACCCGGCCCGAACACCGGTCGCGAGATCGCGCTCGGGCGCCTCGGGCGCTGATGCCACACTCTCCCCGAGTCGGGACGCGCGAGCGTCGGGCCGTCGGTGTTGCTACATCTGCTTGAACAGATGCGTGAACTGCCGTGAGATCGGCAGCCGCTCCTGGCGGTTCTTCAGCATGATGAACTGCCGTTCCGCATCCTCGCGCAGCACGCCCGTGACCGCATCGAGATTCACGATCGTGCTGCGATGCACCTGCCAGAACTGCCGCGGATCGAGATCGGCGAGCAGGTCCTTCAACGGCGTGCGGATGAGCGCCTCGCCATGCGCGAGCACCACACGCGTGTACTTCGTGTCCGACTGGAAGTACACCACTTCCGACACCGGGATGAGCTTCACCTGCTTGCCGACCGCGGCCTTGACCCAGCGCATGTGGCCGACGTCGCCGTGGAGCGTGGCGCGCAGCTCCGCCACGAGGTTGCCGAGGTCGATCGGCGGCGTGGCGAGCTTGCGCTTCATGCGCTCCACCATCACCGCGAGGCGATCGGGCTCCACCGGCTTCAGGAGGTAGTCGACCGCGCCGGTCTCGAAGGCCTTCAGCGCGTACTGGTCGTAAGCGGTGATGAACACCACGTGGCAGCGCGCGCCGATCGCCGCGGCCACGTCGAGGCCGTTGGTGCCCGGCATGCGGATGTCGAGGAAGGCCATGTCGGGCTTGTGCTGCTCGAAGAGCTCGAGCGCGGTGTCGCCGTCCTCGGCCTCCGCCACGATCGTGAGCTCGGGCCAGCCTTCGGCGAGCTTTTCCTTCAGGCGCTCGCGCATGAGCGGCTCGTCTTCGGCGATGAGGGCGGTAGGTGTCTTCATGGCAGCACGTGGGCGCGCGCGGCTTCGCGCACGTAAGGGGAAGTGGAATTGGAGAGCGAAGGACACGCCGCCGCAGGCAAGGCGATGCATGCGCGAAAGCCGGTGGGCTGGTTCTCCTCGAGCGAGAGCCGCGCAGCCTTGCCATGGAGGAGCTCGAGACGCTCGCGGATGTTCGCGAGGCCGATGCCGCCGGCCATCGGAGAGGGGCCGAGTCCCGCGCCCGTGTCGGTCACTGTGAGCACGAGGTCGGCACCGTTGCGCGTCGCGGTGACGTCGATGCGTCCGCCGCGCGCCGCAGGCTCGATGCCGTGCTTGACCGCATTCTCGGTCAGCGTGATGAGCATGCCGGGCGGGATCGCGCAGTCGGCGATGTCGTCGTCCACGTCCACCGACCAGGCGAGGCGCTTCCCGAGGCGCGTCTGCATGATGCCGAGGTACGCACTGATCATCG
>CAZUGY010000087.1:0-17693 GCA_964620265.1 uncultured Alcaligenaceae bacterium | reverse complement strand
AGCCGATGCCGCTGGTGCCGACGATGATCTCGGTCGCGATGAGCGCGCGCCAGCCGTAGCCGAGCCCGTTGCGCAGGCCGGTCATGATGTTGGGAAGCGCGCCCGGCAGCACCACTTCCCAGAGCAGGCGGGTGCGCGAGGCGCCCAGGCTAAGTGCGGCGCGATGCATGGCGATGGGGATCGAGCGCACGCCCAGCACCGTGTTCAGGACCACCGGGAAGATGACCGTGTACACGATGATGACGGTCATGGTCGTCAACCCGTAGCCGAACCAGATCACCAGGATCGGCAACCAGGCGATGTCGCCGATCGCCTGGAAGAACAGCAGCACCGGCCACAGCGCCTTGTGCGCCCGCGCGCTGAGGCCCACCAGTATTCCAAGCGGGATGCCTAGTGCGATGCCCCAGAAGGACCCGACGGCCAGGCGCACTAGGCTGTCCTGCATGTACTCCGGCAGGACGCCCGTATAGACGAGCGAGCCGAACGAGCGCACGACCTCCGCCGGTCCGGGGAGGAATGCAGGCGGGAATACCTTGAGCTCGGTGACGATCCACCAGGCCACGATCAACGGAATGAACGGCACGATGGTGCCAATCGACGGCCAACGCGTCGTCAGGCGCAGATAGTGGCTCCAGGCCTTGAGGAGAAGCTGTGTCATGCCCGTCGCACCATGCCCCAACGCTCGCTCGTGGCGCGCTCGATCGGCGCCAGCAGCAACCGATCGAGCAGCAGCCACAGCACGCCGATGACGATCATGCCGAGCACGATCACTTCGGTCTTGTAGAAATCGCGCGCCACGAACAGCATGTAGCCGAGCCCCACGCTGGTGGCGATCATCTCGGCGGCGATCAGTCCCCGCCACGCAAAGCCCAGTCCGGTGCGAATGCCCGTGACGATATTGGGAAGCGCGCCCGGCAGCAGCACCTCGGTCAGCATCGCCCATCGCCCCGCGCCCAGCGAGGCGGCCGCGTTGCGCACCTGCAGCGGAATGGTCGAGACGCCGAGCAGCGTGTTGTACGTCACGATGAAGAACACGGCGTTGAAGATCACGAAGGTGATGGCGCCGAATCCGTAGCCGAACCACAGCGATGCGACCGGGATCCACGCGATGCCGGCCAGCACCGAGAAGAACCTGAACGGGGGCGTAAGAAAATTGGAGACCGCCGGGCTGACGCCCATCGCGATGCCCAGGGGAATTGCGAACACGAGGGCGAGCACCGTGCCGACGGTGACGCGCAAGAGGCTCGCACCGATGTGCCGAACCAGGGTGCCGTCCTTGACTCCATCGAGACCGGCCTGTGCCACGGATTCGAGATGCGGAAACAAGCGCGGATTGACGTCGAAGTACGGGACCAGGACGGCCCACAGGACGAGCAGGACTGCGAAGGGCGCGCAGAACCAGAGCAGTGACGAGAACCGGTGCTGCATCACTTCTTCCTCACACTGCGGGAACTGCCTGCCCGGCCGTTGCCGCGGCCGGCGCCGGCCTTGCTGCGAGACAGCTTGGAGTGCGTGAGACCGAGAACCTGCTCCATGGCCTGGCGGGCTTTTTGGGGATCGCCTTCGTCGATGGCGCGAGCCGTGGCGGCATGGTTGGCGAGGTTGTCCTCGTACCAGCCTTCTTTGCTATCGACGGCGACCACGAACACCGCGCTCAAGATCGTGTCGATCGCGCCGCGAAACCCCTGCAGCACGGGATTGCGCGTGGCATCCAGGATGGCGAGATGGAATGCCTTGTCCGCGGCAGTCTGCGCGGGCTGGTCGTGCGCGGCTTCCATCGCCGCCAGGGCCGCGTTGATGCGCTGCTGCTCTTTCCGGGTCGCACGGGCCGCGGCGAGCGCGGCGGCGGCCGGCTCGATAATGAGGCGGACTTCCTGTACGGCGATCAGCAGCTTGCGGTCTGGCTTCTCTTCGCCGACCAGCCAGTTCAGCACGTCGCGGTCGAGCAGGCTCCAATCGCGCCGCGGCAGCACGCGTGTGCCATGGCGCGGCCTGACGCTGACGAGCCCTTTTCCCGAGAGCGTCTTGATCGCCTCGCGAACCACGCCGCGACCGACGCCGAAGTGGCTTGCAAGTTCGTGTTCGGGCGGCAGCACGGCACCGGCCGGGATGACCTCCCGCGCAATGTCGCGGCCGAGCGCTCCCAGCACGGCGCGGATGCGGCCCGGCTTCGAACGCTTCTCGGCAGATTTTGCGTGTCCGGTTCGCAAGAACGCGGTCCCTCCGACTGGCCGGTCCTAGCGCCGGCTCGGCGAGACCATATACCGATTCCGGGCCGGAAGCAATCATCCGATGTTAAACATCCGATGAGTGGCCGGAGGCGCAATGCGTGCTTCGTACGTTCTGGCCTTCGGCAAGCGGGCAACTTGGATGTCTGCTATTGGCCAACGGCCCGATGTGGCTTCCGTTGTCAAGAGGGCACGAATGATTCTGCCTCGAGAACCAATGCGCACAGGTGCATGCGCCATTGCTGTGGGGCATGTGCCGCTCTACCGCGTATGGCGTCCCTTCGGGGAATCGCGACATCGTTTCACCACGGATCGTGGAGTAGTCGCCCAGCAGGTTGCTGAGGGTTGGATCGACGAGGGTTCCGTTACGTGCGTGCCCCGGTGAGATGGCTCGCTGGCGTCTGGTGATGTGCAGTGTTACCTACGACGGGCACATATCCAAGGCTTTTCCTTGTCGGGCTGAGTGCCGGCGTTGGCCCATAGCCGTTGAGCGACCGCTTTCGGGCGTAGATCGTAGTTCCGCTTCCGGCCGTAAGCGAGTCGCCGGTTTCTCGTGTGGAGTCGTCGCGAATCTCGCACCGCGTCGCGTGCCGGGACACAGCACCGCGTCGCGTGCCGCGACACAAATCCTTCGAGAAATTAGTCGATGATTAACTTACGCGCGATCAACGAAATAGATCCCAGAGCGACGGATCACAATAGAACCCAGTTAGTGGGCGCTATCGCGGAAAACAAGTCTTGATTGGCTCCCCGACCTGGGCTCGAACCAGGGACCTGCGGATTAACAGTCCGTCGCTCTACCAACTGAGCTATCGGGGAACAGAAGTGGAGGGCCCGGCGCGACGGCCCAGAACGAGACCGAAGGAGAGACACACCGCAATCAGCCAAATATTATAGCGCGACTGCAGCAGCCATGCAAAATACGCGTTTACCATCGACTGCATCGCGAATTGACCCTCCCGCAACCACCGCTCCATTGGCCCCTCCGCTGACCGCGCCCGGACCGGTGGGCTTCCTCCGGGCGCGCCGGGCGACCCGCATCGAATTCATGGCGCTCGGCATGCTCGCGGGCACGTGGGGCGCGCACGTGCCCTCGGTGAAGAGCCACTACGCGCTCGGCGAGGGCATGCTCGCGCTGGTGCTGTTCGCCGCGGCGGCGGGTGCCGTGCTGTCGCTGCTGGTGGCGGGCCGTGTCGTGGGTCGCCTGGGCGCGCGGAAGGCGACCGCGCTGGCATCGCTGGCGATGGCGCTCGCCCTGGCCAGCGTGCTCGAGCATCGGGGAATGGCGACGCTGCTGCCCGCGATGGTGATGTTCGGCGCGGCCATGAGCATCTTCGACGTGGCGATCAATACCGAAGGCTCGACGCTCGAAAGCCTCGCGGAGCGCGCGGTGATGAGCAACCTGCACGGCATGTTCAGCGTGGGCGCGATGGCCGGTGCCGCGCTCGTCGCATATCTGCTGGCCAGCGGTGTCGCGCCACGCGTGCAGCTCTTCGCGTTGTGCGCCGGTACCGCGGTCGTGGCCGTCGCGGCGGCCGCGGGCATGTTGCCCACGCACGCGGAACCCGCGAGCCGTGGTGCCACGGCGCACTTCGCATGGCCCAGGGGACTGCTCCTCGTCATCGGCCTGCTCGTCTTCGCCGGCATGATCGCCGAAGGCGTGATGTACGACTGGAGCGTGCTGTACCTCCAGCAGAGCGTGGGAATGTCGCAGGCGTCGGCCGCGGCGGGATATGCCGTGTTCACCGCCGCGATGGCGCTCGCCCGCTTCGGCGGAGACGCCCTGCGTGCCCGCCATCCCGAGCGGCGCCTGCTGCGCGTGGGCGCGACGCTGGCGGCGGCCGCGATGACGCTCGTGCTCCTCACCGCCACGCCATGGATCGCGCTGGCGGGCTTCGCGCTGGTGGGTGCGGGCCTCGCGCCCGTCGCGCCGATCCTGATCAACGCGGCCACGCGCGTGCCGGGCGTGAGTCGTGCCGCCGCGATCGCCTCCGTCACGTCGATCGGCTACGCGGGCTTCATGGTCGGGCCGCCGCTGATCGGGAGCATCGCCACCGTGGCGTCATTGCCGCTCGCGCTGGCGGTGGTGGTGCTGGCAGCGGCCCTGCTCGCCTATGGCGCGCGGTTCGTTCCGGAGCGCCCGACGGAAGCAAGGCTGCAGCGAATCACGTAACATCCCGGGTATCGCCATGGAAACGTTGCAACGCGAACCCACCATTGTCGAGCAGGCGTATCGCGCCATCCTCGATGCCATCTGCGAGGGCCAGCTCGAGCCGGGCGAGCGCGTCACGCAGGAAGACCTCGCGGCGAAGCTCAATGTCTCGCGGCAACCGATCGGGCAGGCCCTCCTCCTGCTCAAGCAGCAGAAATTCCTCACCGACGCCGGCCGGCGCGGCCTCATGGTCGCCCCGCTGGACCACGAATTCATGCGCTGGATCTACGAGCTACGCCTCGGCATCGAGCCGATGGCGGCATCGCTTGCGGCCCAGCGCGCGACGCCCGAGTCCGTGCGCGTGTTCGAGGGCATCCTCGTGGACGGACGCGACGCCGTGCAGCGCAATGCCATCCCCGATCTCATCCGCGCCGACATGCGCTTCCATACGTACATTTACGAGCAGTCGGGCAACGGCCTCTTCGTCGACGTGATGGGCGAGCTCTGGAACCACCTGCGACGCGCGATGCGCGAGGTGCTGGCGCATCGCGAATACCGCAAGGCGATCTGGCACGAGCACGAGCAGATCGTGCGCGCGATCGGCGAGCGCAACCAGCAGGGCGCGGCCGCGCTCGTCCGCGCGCACCTTACGCACGCGGCCATCAGCGTGCAGGTGGCGCTGCCGCCGCCCGTGCCCGACGACGCGTAACGCAACGCCCACGCGGCGCGTGCGCCGCCCCTGCCCGGCGTGCTCTCAGCGCGCCGGCGGCGTCGTGGAGCGTGCTTGCGCCAGATAGACTTCGCCATAGCGCACGTACACATCCACGCCGCGCGCGAACTCCACGCGCTCCGCGGGCTTGACCTCGCGAAAGGCCTTCGCGGGCCGGCCGGCCCAGATCCACCCGGCCTTCACCACGGTGCCCGCCTCGACCCAGGAGCCTGCCGCCACCACGCCGCCGCGTTCCACGATCACGCCGTGATCCACGCGCGAGGCCATGCCGATGAGCGCCTCGTCGTCGACGCGCCCCGCACCCATGCGTACGTTGTGGCCGAAGGTCACGTTCGCTCCCACCATGAGGTCGCCGTGCGCGGCGCTGGTGACGAGGAACGTATTGTCCTGCACGTTGGTGCGCGGGCCGATCGCGATGCGGGCGCCGCCGGCGTCGACGACGCAGCCGAAGTAGATGCCGGCTTCGTCGGCGAGGTGCACGTCTCCCGCCACGATGGCGGTGGGGGCCACGTAGGCGCGGGTGATGGCAGGTGCATGGATGCCGGTGGCGCGCAGCGGGCCCGACGGATCGCGTGCGAGCGTGCGATCGAACGGCGGCAGGTCTTCACTGGAGGCAAGAACAGAATGACGGCCCTCGCGCAACGCGCGCGCAGCCTGCGCGAGCTCCTCGCGCGTGATCTCGCGCACGGGGGTCGCCGGATGTCCCAGGTACAGCCATCCGCCCGCGAGCTTCTTGCGTGGCGGCACCAGCGCGCCGGGACCGATCATCGCGCAGGGTCCGACCTCGGCCGCGTCCATCACCGTGGCGCCTTCGGCCACGACGACGCCATCGCCGATCGTGCAGGCGTGCACGAGGCCGAAGCGACCCACCGTGACGTCGTGACCGATGGTGGCGCCCAGATTGCCATCCCAGATATGCGCGGTCGCGCGCTCGCCGCCGAAGAAATTGCGACCTACCCGCACCCATTCGCCGTCGGCGCGCAACGTGGCACACGCCTCGAGCACGAGGCCCGGACCGGCGACGGCGCGGCCGATCGCCGCAGCGTACGGGGCGAGATCGTGCGGTGACGCGAGGGACGGCCTGAATTCGGCGTAGGGAAGGATCATGGCGTCATGCACCGTGGAGCTTGCGCTCCGCCTCGTTCCACGCCGCAAGGGGCTGCAGGTCGGGCACCCACGCGAGCCCGCTCTTCGCATCCGACGACACCGCCTCGGTCGTCACCACCACGTCGAGCAATGCGGGCCGCTGCGCCATCGCCCGCGCGATCGCCGCCGGCAGGTCCTCCGCATGCTCCACGCGCTCCGCATGCAGCCCGAACGCGCGCGCCATCGCCGCATGATCGGCAAACTGCAGTTGCGTGCCCACGACCTTGCCGTGCGTCACCTTCTGGTCGTGCACCTCGATCTGCCAGGCGCCGTTGTTCAGCACCACGATGAGCACGGGCGCGTTGTGCCTTGCGGCGGTGTCGATCTCCATCGCATTGAAGCCGAAGGAGCCATCGCCGGTCACCACGAATACGTCACGCCCCGGACACGCTAGGCTCGCGGCGATGCCGAACGGCGTGCCCACCCCGATGCAACCGAGCGAGCCCGGATCGAGCCACGCGGACGACGACAGACCCACGCGGGCGAAGCTCAGCGCGTCGCCGCCGTCGGCCACCACCACGCTATCGGGCTCGAGCACGTCCTGGATCGCGGCGAGCAGCCGGTCCGGATGAATGCGGCCGTCGCTGCCGTTAGGCGCCACGCGCATCGCGGCGCGACGCTTCGCCACGCGCTCGACATGACGCGCGCGCAACCCCGCGGTCCAGCTGCGATCGAGCGCGCCCGCCTGCTCGCCCATCGCGGCGACGATGGCGTCGAGCGCAAGCGCCACGTCGGCATGCATCTCCACGTCGCCACGACGGTTGTCGCGCAACTCGCCCGCGACGGTGCCGATGCGCAGGAACGACGCTTCACCGAACACGGCGGGCGAGCCATATGCAAGCTGGAAATCGAGGCGGCGGCCCAGCGTGAGCACGAGATCGGCCTCGCCCATCACCTGTCCACGCATGGCCGCCACGACAGAAGGATGCTCGTCGGGCACGAGCCCGCGACTCTCGCCGGTGTCCAGATAGGCGGCGCCGGTGCGGTCGAGGAACCGCGCGAGCGCGGCACCCGCGTGCTTCGCCCCACGACCGCTGATCACCAGCGGTCGCTTCGCGGCGAGAATCCTCCGCGCGGCGCTTTGCGCGAGGTCGGGATCGGGTCGCGGCGCCACGGGCACCTTGGGACGCATATGCTCGTCGAGGATGAGCGCCCGCGGCACGGCCACACGCAGCGTATCCACCGGAAAGTCGATGTACGACGGCCCCGGCTCGCCCGCCTCCCCGAGCGCCCGCGACACTGCCTCGTCGAGCTCCGGCAGGATGCGCGCCGGCTCGCGCACGGTTCGCGCATAGCGCGTGATCGAGCGCACGAGGTCGGTGTGCACCATGTCCTGCAAGGCGCCGCGGTTCTCCTGCGGCTGCGGTGGCACCCCCGAGATCACGAGCACCGGCGCGCGCGCGACGTTGGCATTGGCGATGCCGGTCATCGCATTGGTCACACCCGGCCCCGCGGTGACGAGCGCCACGCCGAACGTTCCCTTGAGCTCACCGTAGGCATGCGCCATGTACACGGCCGCACGCTCGTCGCGCACGTCGACGATCGCGATCCCCTCGCGGTCGATCGCCATCCAGACCGGCATGATGTGCCCGCCGCACAGGCCGAACACGCGGTCGATGCCCCGCGCCTTCAGGAAGCGTGCGATGACGGCGGCGCCGCTGTCCGCAGAGGTCGTCACGGTGTGCGGCCCCACCCTAGAACACCGGCTTCTCGCGGTACGTCCCCCACAGGGTCTTGAGCTTCTCCACGATGTCGCCCATGGATGCCCCGGCCTCCACGAGCTCGATCGTCACCGGCATGATGTTCTGCGATTCGTCCTTCGCCACCGCCATGAGCTTGTCCATGAGCGCCTGGAACTTCGCCTGGTCGCGGCTGGCGCGAACGCGATGCAGGCGATCGATCTGCCGCGTGGCGGTCGACGTATCGTAGGGATGGAGCTCGATGTCGAACTTCTCGTCCGGATCCACGTAGCGGTTCACGCCGAGCACCGGCTTCTCGCCGTTGGCCTTCTTGAGCGCCGTGTCGTAGGCGAAGTCGGCGATGCGCCGCTGGAACCAGCCCTCCTCCGTGAGCTTGACCGTCCCGCCTTGCTGCTCCACATCCTCGATCACCGCGAAGATCGCCTTTTCGTATTGCGTGGTGAGGCTCTCGACGTAATACGACCCGCCGATGGGATCGACCACGTCGGCCACGCCGGACTCCTCCGCCACCACCTGCTGCGTGCGCAGCGCGATCTTCATCGCCTCCTCGGTGGGGATGGCGAAGGCCTCGTCCATGCCGTTGGTGTGCAGGCTCTGCGCGCCGCCCAGCACGGCGGCGAGCGCCTGCAATCCGGTACGCACGATGTTCACCTTGTACTGCGGCTTGGTGAGCGACGCGGCGGCGGTCTGGCAGTGGAAGCGCAGGCGCATCGACTCGGGATTCTTCGCACCGAAGCGCTCCTTCATGATCTTGGCGTACACGCGGCGCACGGCGCGGAACTTCGCGATCTCCTCGAAGAAATCGGCCTGGCACACGTAGAAGAAGGCAAGGCGCGGGGCGAACTCGTCGACGTGCATCCCGGTCTTGGTCACCTCCTCCACGTAGGTGATGAGGTTGCACATCGTGAAGGCGACCTCGTCGAGCGGCGAGCTTCCCGCCTCGGAGACGTGATAGCCCGAGATGTTGATCGGGTTGTAGCGCTTCATGTTCTTCGCGCAGAAGGTGATGCAGTCGCGCACGATGCGCACCGACGGCGCCACCGGATAGATCCACTCCTTCTGCGCCTGGTATTCCTTGAGGATGTCGGCCTGGATCGTGCCGGACAGCTTGTCGAGGTTATAACCCTTCTTCTTCGCGAGGGCGACGTACATGGCGAGCAGGATCCACGCGCTCGGATTGATCGTCATCGATACCGAGATCTTCTCGAGATCGATGCCGTCGAAGAGGTGCTCCATGTCGGCGAGCGTGTCGATGGCAACGCCTTCGCGGCCGACCTCGCCCTCGCTCATCGGATGGTCGCTGTCGTAGCCCATCAGCGTGGGCATGTCGAAGTCGGTGGAAAGCCCCGTCTGTCCGTTGGCGATGAGGTACTTGAAGCGCTTGTTGGTGTCCTCGGCGGTGCCGAAGCCCGCGATCTGGCGCATCGTCCAGAAGCGGCCGCGATACATCGTGGGATACGGTCCGCGCGTGAACGGATACTGGCCGGGCAGGCCGATGTCCTCGATCGGCGTGTCGGCGAGGTCGAGCGCGGTGTACGTGCGCTTGACGGGGAAGCCGCCGAGCGTCGCGAACTCCGCCTTGCGCTCCGGCGCCTTCTTCACGAAATTGGCGACCTCGTTGCTCTCCCACAGCTCGAGCTGCTTCGTGAGCGACGCGCTCACCTCGGGGTCGAGGGCGGATGCGGGCGTGCCGCGAAAGACGGGGTCGTTCATGCTTTTCCTCCAATGCGTATGGCCTCGAGCAGCCGGATAGCCGCCGAGTGCGGCGACGTGCGCCGTGCCGCGAGCTCTTCCAGCAGATGGGCGATGCCGCCGTCGCGCTCGCGCTCGAAGCGATCGCGCAGGATGTCCTCGCCGGCGCGCAGCAGGCGCCGTTGCGCGATCTGCGCCTGGCGGGTGGTAATCTCGCCGGTGCGCTCGAGCGCTGCGCGATGGTCGTCCACCGCCTTGATCACGGCATCGACACCTTTGGCCTCGAGTGCGGACGTGGGCACCACCGGCGGATACCATTTCTCCTTGCCGCCGGCCATGGGCAGGCCCATCGCCAGCATGCTCTTCAATTCGGCGATCGTGCGGTTGGCATCCGCGCGGTCACACTTCGACACCACGTGCACGTCGGCGATCTCGAGCACGCCGGCCTTGATCGCCTGGATGTCGTCGCCCAGGCCCGGGGCCGACACCACCACCGTGGTATGCGCCGCGCGCGCGACATCGACCTCGTCCTGGCCCACACCCACCGTCTCGATGATCACCACGTCGTAGCCCGCGGCATCGAGCACGTCGACCGCCTCGAGGGTGCCGCGCGCAAGGCCGCCCAGCGAGCCGCGCGTGGCCATGCTGCGCACGAAGATGCCGGCGTCACCCGCGAGGTCGCCCATGCGGATGCGATCGCCCAGGATCGCGCCCCCCGAGAAAGGTGACGACGGATCGATCGCCACGATCGCCACCGTGCGGCCCGTCTCGCGCAATTGCGCCGCGAGCTTGGCCACCAACGTGGACTTGCCGCTGCCCGGCACGCCGGTGATGCCCACCACGTGCGCGCGGCCCGCCTTGGCGAAGAGCGCGTCGAGGGCGGGACGCGCCTCCTCGGTGCCGTTCTCGGCGCGCGTCAGGAGGCGCGCGATCGCGCGCGGATCGCGCCGCAGCACGCCGGGCACGAGGTCGAGCGAGGGAATGTAGGCCATGGCCTGCCGCCGCGCGCGTTAGCTTGCGAGCTTGGCGTTGAGCTCGCGGAAGACCTCGCGGTCGTCGATCACGCGCCGCGCCTTGAAGTCGGTGCGCGGGAACGTGCCGGCGGGCACGACCTCGACCTTGGCGCGCAGGCCCAGCACCTTCGACAGCGACCGCACCGCATCCTCGCGCAGCTTCGCGTGCCCCGCGCCGTCGGCGCTCGCCGTGGCATCGGCTTCCACGCGCACCACGAGCTCGTCCATCGCCCCGTCGCGCATGATCACGATGCGATGCTCGCCGCCGTAGCCCGCGAGCTGGTTCATCACGGCATCGACCTCACTCGGGTACACGTTCTCGCCGCGGATGGTGAACATGTCGTCGATGCGGCCGAAGATGCCGTTGGGCAAGCGCGGATACGTGCGGCCGCAGGGATTGGGACCGTTCTCCCAGAGCGTCAGGTCACCCGACATAAGCCGGATCATCGGCTGCGACGTACGCTCCAGGTGCGTGTACACCGGCGTGCCGCGCTCGCCGTAGGGCACGCGATGGAACGTCTTGGGATCGCACACTTCCGTGTAGATGATGTCCTGCCAGCAGAGCATGCCGTCGGTTTCTGCCGTGCCGGAGACGTTCATGAACGGCGACATCTCGGCCATCGAGCCGCAGTCGATCACGCGCGCGCCGTAGGAGTCGGCGATGCGGTCGCGCACCCCGGGCACCGAGGCGCCCGGCTCGCCGGAGAAGAACATGATCTTCAAACCGAAGTTGCGCGGATCGTAGCCCTCGCTCTTCGCCACTTCGGCAAGATGCAGCGCGAACGACGGCGTGCCGTAGAACGCCTTCGGTTTCGCCATGTCGAGCCACATCGCGGCGCGTGCCGTCATGCCCGGCGCGCCGGCGCCGAAGGGGAACGTCTTGCAGCGCAGGCGCTCGGCACCCGTCATGGCGCCCCACGAGCCCATGTAGAGGCTGAAGATCGCCGCCACGAATACCGTGTCGCCCGGGCGGATGCCCATGCCCCACATGATCCGCGCGTGCGCATTGGCGATGAAGTCCCAATCGCCGCGGCCGATCGCGAAGGCGGTCGGACGTCCCGTGGTGCCCGACGTGCCGTGGATGTGATGGACCTCGCTCTCGGGGACGCACAGGTAGTCGCCGAACGGCGGTACGCGCGATTGTGATTCGCGCAAATCGCGCTTGGTGACGACCGGCACCTTCGCCTCGAAGTCCTCGAGCGAGCGCAGGTGATCGGGATGGAAGCCCGCCTCCTCCCACTTCCTGCGATAGAAGGGCGCGTTGTTCCAGGCGTACCGCGTGACCTCGCGCAGCCGCTCGAGGATCGCCTTCTCGCGATCGGCCGGAGGCATCGTCTCGCGCTGCGGAAACCAGTAGCGCGAAGTCGACGGCGGCAGGTAGTCGGCGTCGAACTTCGGCGGAAAGCTCCACTGCTCCATCATGCTCATCGCGCACCCCGCTCGGCGACGATGCGGCGGATCATCGCCACGATCGCGTCGGGCGGCGTGTCCTGGAGCATCAGCTCCGCCACGCCCGCCTCCTTGAGCTTGACGATGTCGTCGTCGGGGATCACGCCGCCGCCCACGACAAGGATGTCGTCGGCGCCTTTCGCACGCAGGCTTTCCATGATGCGGGGGAAGACGGTCATGTGCGCGCCGGAGAGGATGGAGACGCCGATGACGTCGACGTCCTCCTGCACGGCCGCCTCGACGACCTCTTCGGGGGTGCGGTGGAGGCCGGTGTAGATGACGTCCATCCCGGCATCGCGCAACGTGCGCGCGACGACCTTGACGCCCCGGTCGTGGCCGTCGAGGCCGACCTTGGCGATGATGACGCGAATGCGATCGGCGGCTTGGGCTTCCACGTTGTCCTCCTTGGACCGGTGCGATTTATGGAATTCAGTATACCGTAATCGGTGGGAAGTGCAATATCCGGACACGCTCCAAGGGTTTTCACCTATTCAATGGTGTGAAATTCCGGGGGCGTGGTGGCGCCGCTGGTTTCTGCCAGCGCTGCACGGTGGTGGTTGGGCGCCGGTGGTGACGCTCTCCGCGGGCATGCCCGCTGCGTGCGCCCCCACCGTCGCCATGACCTGCCAGTGCTGGATCGTGACTTCTAGCCCGCTCAGGCCAGGCAATCGATGGCGGGCTTCCCTGGCGTGCGGTCACGGCTTGAGATCGGCGCGTGACTTGGCGCCTGTTGACCGCAGGCGTCCCCGACTCATGGCCGTAGCGAAGGCGAATTCGCAGTGCACCGCACGCAAAAGTGTCACCGCCACAGGCGCCGACATTCGATTGCCTGGCTTGCACGGGCTAAAGGTCGCGCACCGGCACCGACAGGTCCTGGCGACGGTGGGGGCGCACGCAGCGGGCATGCCCGCGGAGAGCGTCACCACCGGCGCCCAACCACCGGCGCCCAACCACCGGCGCCCAACCACCGGCACCCAACCACCAGCACCCAACCACCAGCCCCTACCGCCCCACCCCCGCCAGCACGTTGGCCTTCAAAAACCGCTCCACCACCAGCATGAACGCGATCGACGGGATCAAGAGCAGCAGTGCCGTGATCGACGCGATCTGGTAATTCCCTCCCATGCTCGCGTTGAACATGAGCAGCGGCAACGTCGTCACGTCCGGCACCCCCACGAAGTACGTCCCGGTGAACTCGTCGAGTGACTCCAGGAACACGAAGATCGCGCTCGCGATGAGGCCCGGTGCGGCGAGCGGCAGGGTCACGGTGCGAAAGCAGGTCCAGGGCGAGGCGCCCATGTTGCGCGCCGCTTCCTCCAGCGCGCCGTCCACGGAGGCGAACGCGGCCGAGGCGATCCACACCGCGAGCACGAGCCCGTGCGACGCATGCACCAGCACCACGCCCAGCACCGTCCCGTTGAGGCCGATCTCGTAGAACACGCGCGCGATGTTCACGTAGACGGGCAGGTTGGGGATCGCCTGCGGCAACAGGAAAGCAAGCAGGATGAGCCCCCGCCAGCGCAATTCGAGGCGCGCGAGCGCATAGCCCGCAGGGACGGCGACCGCGAGGCTCAGCACGACCGTGAGCACGGCGATCCAGACGCTCGTGCCGAGGGAGGCGACCGCCCCGCCGCGCGGGCTGAACACACGTGCCCAGAAGGAGAACCCCATCTCCTGCGGAAACTTGTGCGGGAAGTACCACTTCTCCGCAAACGCCCACAGGAACAGGTTGGCGATGGGCCCGAAGATCACGAAGGCGAGGAGGCCCAACACGATCGCCATGCCGAGCATCTCGGGCCAGCGGCGCAGGGTGCGCGTCATGCGAAAGCTCCGTCGCGATGTCGCATCAGGCCGTGCCTTTCACCTGCGCCGCCGCCGCGTGCCGCAGGTACAGCCACGCGGCACCCGCCGCCACCACGAGCGACATGAGGCACAGCGCATTGGCCACGTTGTAGTCCGACAGCGTGCTGATGCGATACGCGATGTCCACCGTCACCATCGTCGGCGAGTTGGGATTGATCATCATCGGCACCGAGAGCACCGACAGCATCGTCACGAACGACAGCACCAGTCCCACGAGAAGCGTGCCGCGCACCTGCGGCAGCAGGATGTCCCACAGCACACGCAGGCGTCGCGCGCCGAGGTTGCGCGCGGCTTCCAGGTGCTGCGTGTCGATCGATGCCATCGCGCCGGCCAGGAGCAGCGTCACGAAGGGCGCCTGCTTCCACACGAAGGCGATCACGATGCCGCGCCAGTCGAGGAGGCTCTGCGCCTGCAGCGGCTCGATCAGGCCCGAGCCGATCAGCGCGTGATTGAGCATGCCGTTCTTGGCGAGGAACGTGCGCATGATCTGGCCCGTCACGATGAACGGGATGAAGAGCGGCCAGCGATAGAGCCAGCGCAGGATCGCCACCGCGCGCGGATTCTCGCCCAGCGTGAGGTAGCCCGCGATCGCGATGGCCACGACGCCGATCAGCACCGTGGACAGCATCACGATGCCCACGGTGAAGAGGAGATCCGTACGGTAGAGCTCCCACGCCTTGGCGAAGTGGTCGAACGTGAAGCCGCCATCCTTGGCGCGAAAGGCCAGGATGGCGGACAGCACCAGCGGAAAGAGAAAGAAGACCGCGATGACCGCGAGCGCGGGAAGCACGAGCGCATACGCCCGCCAGCGCCCCGGCGCCATGGCGACACTCACCGCGGTTGCGCCCGCAGCGCTACTTCAGCACCACGCGCTCGTATCCCTCCACGATGTCGGTGAAGTAATCCGACAGCGGGAACGGCCGGCCGTTGGCGGCGAGCTGCGCCGGCGTGATGTCGGTGAAGAGCTTGTTCCACTCGGCCGCCGTGAGCTTCGATTGCACGTGCTGCGGATCGATGCCGGGGTACCAGTTGAACTGCTTCACGATCCCTTCGGCCTGCACCTGCGGGCTCTCGGCGAAGTCGATGAACTTCTTGGCGAGCGCGGCATTGGCGGCCTTGGCCGGGATCACGTAGTACATCGGCTGGCCGGGCAATCCGGGCGACGGCAGCGCGAGTTTCGTCTTGGGATTGAGCTTGCCGTCGGCCACCCACGTGTAGAACATGTCGACCCACACCGGGCCCATCGCGATCTCGCCGCGGTTCAGCATGTCGAGCGTGCCCGCATTGCCCGGCGTCATCACCACGTTCTGGTTGAAGTCCTTGAGGCTCCCGAGCGACTTCTCGATGGCCGCCTTGTCGCCGGCGGAGTACGGCCCCTTCTCGAGCTTGTCGCCGAGGCCGGCGTTGGCGCCGACCCAGCCCATCACGAAACCCACGCCGGACATGCCGCCCTTGACGCCGTTGTAGCCGAACTGCTTCGGATTCTTCTTGACCCACTCGGCGAGCTCCGCATACGACTTGGGTGGAACCTTCACGAGATCGGGGTTGTAGGCGAAGGCGATCTGGCTGTGGAACATCGGCAGCACGTAGCCGTCGACGTTCGCGCCGAGCGCGTTCTTGGCCGAATCGCGCGTCACGAGCTTGCCCGCGGCGATGTCGTTGCGGTACGGCATGAGGAGCTTGTCGTTGACCATCGTGGCGGCGCCGCGCTGGTGCACGACCGCCACGTCGGTATCCCACGCCGCCGCGCCCGCCTTCTGCTGGGCGGAGAGCTTCTCGTAGATCTTCT
Organism: uncultured Alcaligenaceae bacterium; assembly: GCA_964620265.1. Lineage (GTDB taxonomy): Bacteria > Pseudomonadota > Gammaproteobacteria > Burkholderiales > Casimicrobiaceae > VBCG01. Next base: position 1,931 of record CAZUGY010000087.1, on the reverse strand, counting down.
GCGAGCCGCCATCGCCGGGGCCGGTGCCTACCGCGCGCACCTTCACGCCGGGATTCATCGCCTCGAACTTGGGCCCGAGGTAGTTGTTGACGTAGTCGACCATGTTCTGGTCGCCGGCGGTCACGACGTTGAGCGTCTGCGCGCTGGCGGTCGAGCCAACGGCGAGCGCGAGTGCCACGGCGCCGATCGAGAACAGATTGCGTGCATGCATGATGAAGCTCCTCTTTCTAGGAAAGGCCGTGCGGAAACAGGAGAAGCGCCTCGCGCGGCACCACCACCGTCGTGGCGGTGCCTTCGGCGAGCCGGTCGGGTGCCTCGACCCACACGTCGGCCGCGCCCGTGCTCACGCGATAGCGGTAGCCGTGGCCGACGTAGAACGATTGCGCGATCGTGCCGGGCAGCACGAGCGCGTCGGGAGGTGCATCGGCTGCGCGCTGCGCGAGCCGCGCCGCATCGCTGCGGAAGTGCGCGCGCAGGCGCGCGTCCTGCGGCGTGCCGGCGATGGCGAGCGATAGCCCGGCACCGTCGCCCCGCGCGAGGTCGAGCGCGTTGTCCGCCCCCATGAAGCCCGCGACGAACGCGGAGCCCGGATGATGGAACACATCCTCCGGCGTGCCGAGCTGCGCGATGCGCCCCGCGTCCATCACGGCGATGCGATCGGCGAGCGTCAGCGCCTCCTCGCGGTCGTGCGTGACGTACACCGCGGTGATGCCGATGCGCTTCTGCAACGCGCGCAGCTCGTGCCGCAGCTCGAGGCGCACCTTGTAGTCGAGGTTGCTCATCGGCTCGTCGAGGAGGAGGAGATGCGGGTCCACGGCGAGCGCGCGGCCGAGCGCCACCCGCTGTCGTTGTCCGCCGGAAAGCTGCGTGACCGGGCGCTGCGCGAAGCCTTCCAGCTGGAGGAGCTTCAGCATCTCGTCGATGCGCCTGGCGATGGCGTCGCTCTTCCACCCGCGCATGCGCAGGCCGTAGCCGATGTTGCCCGCCACGCTCATGTGCGGCCACAGCGCATAGGACTGGAACATCATCGCCGTCTCTCGTTTCTCGGGCGGCAGGTGCGTGATGTCGCGTCCGTCGACGCGGATCGTGCCTTCCTGCGGGATCACGAAGCCGGCGATGGAACGCAGCAGCGTGGTCTTGCCGCAGCCCGAGCTTCCGAGGAGCGCCACCATCTCGCCACGCTCGACGCCGATGCTCACCCGCTCGAGCACACGGGTGCCGCCGTAGGAGACGGAAATGTCTTCGATCGACAGGTAGGACATGGAGGGGCCCGGGCTCGCAACAGGATGGCCCGCGCTCTGCGGCGCGATGCCGTGCAGCAGTGTGCCCCCAAATTGTTACAGGCGCATGTTGCGGCGCATCAAGCGCTTACGGCTCGGGAGTTCGCCATGTTCCCGCACGCACGAGGTCGGCCGCCACGGTGGTCACGAGCTCCGCGACCGCACGCGCTGCAGTCGTAAGCGAGTTCTTGTGCCCAACGGTCATGACCAGCAAGCGTGTGATCGGGGGATCCTTGATCGGTGCCGCCTGCAAGCGTCCCGACGCGACGTCGCTCGCCACCGAGTCGTAGCCGGCTATCGTGTAGCCACACCCTGCCGCGACGGTCTCCTTGATGGCGAGCAGCGACTCGATTTCGCACAGGAGCGTGAGGCTCAGGCCACGCCGAGCACAGACATCCTCCACCATCGTCCGCACGGAGTGCGGACGTCCCGGGAGCATCACCGGCCTCGACGCCGCCTGCGACAACGTGACGGCACGTCTGGCCGTGAGCGCGTCCCCCTTTGGCCCGACCAGATACAGATTCGATGACGCGAGCGCAATCATCGACTTCCTCACCCGCGCGGGCGGCAGGAAGACGAGACCGATGTCGATCCGGCCGGCAGCCAGGCGCTCCTCGATGCCTCCGCTCAATCCTTCCAGAAAGCGCAGCG
>CAZUGY010000086.1:0-17698 GCA_964620265.1 uncultured Alcaligenaceae bacterium | reverse complement strand
AGTACTCCACGAAGAAGCTGTCGTTGCTGCGATAGGCGCCGCCATCGCCCGAGAACAGCGCCTGCAGGAAGAGCTTCACCGCCGCGCGCGGCGCCGTGAACACGCAGGGCGGAACGAACTTGCCTTCCGCTGTCACCGTCAGCCCATGGCCCGCCAGCCATCGCGTCGCGCGATTCACCTGGGGCACGCCGCCGCGCCCGGCATGATTGACGATCCGGTAGCCGTGATGGGGCTCGGCGGTGACACAGCCGAGTTCGCCGGCTTCGACCGCGCGCGCGAGCAGCGCCACGAGCACCGCATCGTTGCTCGCGAACGTGGGAGTGTGGCCCGGCGTGCTGCATTGCCCTTCGGAAATCATGAGGCCCAGGAGCGATGCCTCCCAGTCGGGCAGCGGCGTATCACCGAAGACGGGCAACTCCCGCGGCACCGCGATGCGGCTCCCCGGCGCGAGCTTGTCGAGCGCGGTCCAGCCGCCGAGCGTGCGGAACGGATGGTTCGCGGTGGCCTTGATCCGCATGCCCGCTCGCGTGCGCAGCTCGAATACGGGCTTGCGTCCCTGCGGAATGAAATCGGTCACGCGCGCACGCGCGTTGCGCCAACCGTCGAGCCCCATCACCTGCGAACCGGGCGCGACATCGGTGATCGACACGAGCGCGCCCGTGGATGCATCGAGCACGCGCGTATCCGCAGTGACGCACTTTCCTAGACAAATCGTGAGCACATTCCGCGGAATGCGGAAGTACTCCACCGTTCTCGCCAGCGCAAACGAATTCGGCGGAATGATGCACACGTCGCCCTGGAAATCCACGAACGAGCCCGCATCGAACGCCTTGGGATCGACGATCGTGGAGTTGATGTTGGTGAAGATCTTGAATTCGCGCGAGCAGCGGATGTCGTAGCCGTAGCTCGACGTGCCGTAGGACACGATGCGGCGGCCGTCGACCTCGCGCACCTGCCCCGGCTCGAAGGGCTCGATCATCCCGGTCGCTTCCGCCATGCGGCGGATCCACTTGTCGGACTTGATGGACATCGCTTGGGTCCTGGTGACGCCGTTTACGGCGCGTTGACGGAAAAGCCCTCGCGCCGCGCGGCCAGGGCGAGCCGCTCGTCGTAGGTCACGAACTGGTGCCGCAGCGCGGGGGAGGCGCGCAGCTCGATGGCCGCGGCAAGCTGCAGCGAATCGGCGCTGCGCAAGGGATGCACGCGCGCAAGCCGACGCGCCTCGGCGCGGATGGTGTCGCACGGCTCGATCGTCACACCGTGCTCGAGCAAGGCATCGAGACGCGTGAGTGCCAGGTCGAGCCCGTCCTCGTCGAGCCGCTTCTCGCGCACGAGACGGGTGAGCCCGGAGGCGCACTCCACCGGAGTGGCCCACCACAGCGCGAAGTCGCGATCCTCGTCGAAGAGCGCCGCGGTGGCCTCGGTGCGCGGCTCGTCGACGATCAACGGCACCAGCGCGGACGTGTCCCAGAAGCGCATCGCGACCTACCGGCCGTCGTCGCGCTCGGCGAGCACGGCGGCCACCGCGCTGCCCTTCACCCTGGGGCTCGGCGGCAGGTTGCGGAAGAAATCGGCCGTGGGCTTGCGCGCGGGACGGCGCAGCACGCCTGCGCGCTCGAGCTCGGCCAGGCGCTCGTCGCCGGCCGCGAGGCTCTTCTCGATGGGCTCGATCCGCGCGATGGGCGTGTCGCGGTCGAGGATGACCACGCTATCGCCGCGCCGCACTCGCAGGAGCAGCTCGGAGAGCCGGTTCTTCACCTCGGAAACGGTCGCGGTCTTCATATGGCTATTATAGCCATGTTCAGTGGTATTTCAAGCCGAGAATGCTCCGCGAGCTCGGCCGGGAGGGTCGTCGGAGCGCGCGCCGAAGCCTACGTGTTCTGCACCACGATGCTCGGGAACCGCGACGAGAAATCCGCCGCCTTCTCGGCCACCGCCACCGCCACCTTGCGCGCGATCTCGCGATAGAGCTCCGCCGCCTTGCTGTCGGGATCGGCCGCCACCGTGGGCCGGCCCGAATCGCCCTGCTCGCGGATGCGGATGTCGAGCGGGAGGCTCCCCAGGAACGGGACCTTGTAATCGGCGCAGAGCTTCTGCGCCCCACCCTCGCCGAAGATGTGCTCGGCGTGGCCGCAGTTGCTGCACACGTGGATGCTCATGTTCTCCACCACGCCCACGATCGGCACCCCCACCTTCTCGAACATCTTGAGCCCCTTGCGGGCGTCGATGAGGGCGATGTCCTGCGGCGTGGTCACGATCACGGCGCCCGTCACCGGCACCTTCTGCGCGAGTGTCAACTGGATGTCGCCGGTGCCGGGCGGCATGTCGACGATGAGATAGTCGACCTCGTGCCAGCGCGTGTCCTTGAGCAGCTGCTCCAGCGCCTGCGTGACCATCGGCCCGCGCCATACCATCGGCGTGTCCTGGTCGATCATGTAGCCGATCGACATCGACTGCACGCCGTGCGCCACCATGGGCTCGAGGCTCTTGCCGTCGGTGGACTCGGGACGACCGGAGATGCCCAGCATCATCGGCTGCGACGGGCCGTAGATGTCGGCGTCGAGGATCCCCACCGTGGCACCCTCCTGCGCGAGTGCCAGCGCGAGGTTCACGGCCGTGGTCGACTTGCCCACGCCGCCCTTGCCGCTCGCCACCGCGACGATGTTCTTCACGCCGGGAATGAGCTTCACGCCGCGCTGCACCGAATGCGAGACGATGCGCGTGGCGATGTCCACCTTGACCTGGCCCACGCCGGGCAGCGCGCGCACCGCATCGGCAACGAGCGCGCGCATCGCATCGTGCTGGCTCCTGGCGGGATAGCCCAGCACGAGGTCGATGGCGACGTCGTTGCCGCTCACCGTGACCTTGCGCACGGACTTGCCGCTCGCGAAATCGCGTCCCGTCACGGGATCGACGACGGTGGCAAGGATGTTCTGGACGTCGGCTTCGGTCATGGGGTTCACGCCACGGAGGGAGGCGCTGCAGGAAGGGGAAGGCCGCTCGATTCTAGCGGAATGCGCGACCTCCGCCCCGGAGCCGAAGACGCTTCTTGCTAGAATCGATGCCCCTCCCCGCCGTAGGCCCATTGTCGATGTCGTCGCTGCGATGCCGGTGAACCTGCTCGACCTGGTCAGTGCGGCCGTCGTGCTGTGGCTCGCGATAGGCGCGCTGGGCCTCATGTGGCCCCGGTATCCGGGCCTGGTGAACCACGTCCTGTTTCCCGCGGGCGCGCTGGTCGGCCTCGCCCTCGCCGTCGTCGCCTTCGTCGCGCTGGGCGCGCCGCCGCAAACGCGCGTGCTGCCCATCGGGTTGCCCGACCTGCCCTTCCACCTGCGCCTCGACCCCCTGTCGGCGTTCTTCCTGCTGCTGCTGGGGGCCGTGGCCTCCGCCATCTCGGTCTATTCGTCCGGCTACTTCCGCGCGAGCGAGGGAACGTCCCCGGGACTCACCTGCTTCCAGTACCACGTCTTCCTCGCGACGATGGCCGCGGTGCTCGTCGCCGACGACGCGTACCTGTTCATGGTGGCGTGGGAATCGATGGCGCTGGCGTCGTACTTCCTCGTCACCACCGAGCACCGCGTCCCCGAGATCCGCCGCGCCGGCTTCCTGTACCTCCTGATCGCGCATGTCGGCGCGATCGCGATCCTGCTGTGCTTCGGCGTGCTGCAGGGCGGCAGCGGTGACTACACGTTCGCCGGCATGCGTACCCAGCACCTCACGCATGCGTGGTCCAGCATCGCCTTCTTCCTGGCGCTCGTGGGCTTCGGCGCCAAGGCGGGCCTCGTGCCGCTGCACGTGTGGCTGCCGGAGGCGCACCCCGCGGCGCCGTCCCCCGTCTCGGCGCTGATGAGCGCCGTGATGCTCAAGACCGCGATCTACGGCATCCTGCGCGTGACCCTCGACCTCCTGCAGACGCAGATCTGGTGGTGGGGCGTGGCGGCGCTCGCCGTGGGCCTCGTGACCGCGCTGTTCGGCGTCGTGTTCGCCGCCGTGCAGACGGACATGAAGCGGCTGCTGGCCTACTCCTCGATCGAGAACATCGGCATCATCGTCGCCGGCATCGGCATCACCATCCTGTTCCACGCCTACGCCATGCCGCTGCTCGCGGCGATCGCGCTGACCGCGGTGCTGTACCACTGCCTCAACCACGCGGTGTTCAAGAGCCTGCTGTTCCTCGCCACGGGCTCCGTGCTCCACGCCACGCACGAGCGCAGCCTGGGCAAGCTGGGCGGCCTGATCCACCGCATGCCGTGGGTCGCGTGGCTGGCGCTCGTGGGCACGCTCGCCATCGCCGGGCTGCCGCCGCTCAACGGCTTCGTCTCCGAATGGCTGCTGCTGCAGGCGTTCCTGTTCACGCCGACGCTGCCGCAGTCGTTCGTCAACATGCTGGTGCCGGTGGCCACCGCGGCGCTGGTGCTGGCCGTGGCCCTGTCCGCCTACGTCATGGTCAAGTTCTACGGCATCGTGTTCCTCGGCCGCCCGCGCGATGCCCACCTCGCCGATGCCCGGGACGCCGGGCCGTTCGAGCGCGCCGCGCTGCTCGCGCTCGCCATCGCCTGCGTGCTGCTCGGCGTGTTCCCGGTCACCGTGATCCGGCAGCTCGAGCCCGTGAACGCGATGCTGGTGGGCTCGCCCGTACTTTCGGAGGGCAGCGGCAGCTCCTGGTTCCTGCTGGCGCCGATCAATGCGGACCGCTCGAGCTACAGCCCGCTCATCGTGCTGGTGGTCATCGTGGTCGTGGTGCTGCTCACCATCCAGGTGGTGCATCGCTACTACCATGGACGCGTCCGCCGCGCGCCACCGTGGAACTGCGGATTTCCCGCGCAGACGCCGCGCATGCAGGACACGGCGGAGGGCTTCGGCCAGCCGATCCGCACCGTGTTCGAGCCGTTCTTCCGGATGCGCCGCCACCTGCCGTCGCCGTTCGACGCGAAGCCGCGCTACTCGGTGGAGGTCGAGGACCCGCTGTGGCACTGGCTGTACCTGCCGCTCGCGCGCGGCGTCGAGGCGCTCGCGCGCCTCGCGGGCCACGTCCAGCAGGGCCGCATCTCGGTCTATCTCACCTACAGCTTCTTCACGTTGCTGGCGCTCCTCTTCTTCGTCGGATGACACTCACGGCCATCGCCTCGCAGTTCCTGCAGGTCGCGCTCGCGCTGGCGCTGGCGCCGCTCGTCGTCGGCTGGATCAACCAGTGCCGCGCGTGGCTGACCGGCAAGCGGGCGCCTTCGCTGTTCCTGCCCTACCGCACGATCCGCAAGCTGTTCGTGAAGGACGCCGTGGTCGCGCGGGACGCGTCGCCGATCTTCCGGCTCACGCCCTACGTCGTGTTCGGCGCGATGACGTGCGCGGCGGCGATCGTGCCGTCGCTCGCCACCGACCTGCCGTTCGCGCGGGCGGCCGACGCGATCGCACTGGTGGGGCTGTTCGCGCTGGCCCGGGTGTTCATGGCGCTGGCCGCGATGGACATCGGCACCGCCTTCGGCTCGCTCGGGGCGCGCCGCGACATGTTCATCGGCTTCCTGGCCGAGCCCGCGCTGCTCATGGTGCTGTTCACGGCCTCGCTCATCTCCGGCTCGACGTCGCTGCCGGAGATCGTCGACACCATCGCCCATCGCGAGCTCGGCATCTATCCCAGCCTCGCGTTCGCCGGCGTGGCGTTCACCATGGTGTCGCTCGCCGAGAACGCGCGCATCCCCATCGACAATCCCGCCACGCACCTCGAGCTCACGATGATCCACGAGGCGATGCTGCTCGAGTACTCGGCGCGCCACCTGGCGCTGCTCGAATGGGCCGCGGCGCTCAAGCTCTTCAACTACTCGTGCATCGGGCTCGCGCTTTTCGTCCCCTACGGGATCGTGGTGAGCGGCGAAGGCTCGCTCGCGCTGCTGGCGTCGGTGCCGATCCTGATCGCGAAGCTCGCCGTCGGCGGCGGCGCGCTGGCGCTGATCGAGACGCTGTCGGCGAAGATGCGCATCTTCCGCGCGCCGGAGTTCCTGGGCACGGCGTTCATGCTCGCCGTGCTGGCCATGCTGGTCAACCTGCTGCTCGGGGCGTAGCGTGGCGCCGTTCCATTCCCAGCTCATCAACCTGCTGGCGGCGATCCTGCTCCTGCTCGCCTTCGCCATGCTCGCGCAGCGGCGGGTGGTGAGCCTGGTCGACCTCTTCGCCGCACAGGGGTTGGCACTCACCGCCTCGACGGCGATCGTCGCCTACGCGACCGCGCAGCCGCACCTCTACTTCTCGGCCGCGCTGACCCTCCTGCTCAAGGTGTTCCTCCTGCCGTGGCTGCTGTACCGCCTCGTGCGGAAGCTCGACGTGAAATGGGACGTCGAGGGCCTCATCAACGTGCCCACGACGATGATCATCGGCCTCGTGCTGGTGGTGTTCTCGTTCAATCTCGCCGTGCCGATCTCGCAGCTCGCGAGCACCGTCACCCGCGCCACGCTGGGCATCGCGATGGCCACCGTGATGCTCTCGTTCCTGATGATGATCACCCGGCGCAAGGCGATCCCGCAGGTGATCGGCTTCCTGTCGATGGAGAACGGGCTCTTCTTCGCCGCCACCAGCGCCACCTACGGCATGCCGATGGTGGTGGAGCTCGGCATCGCGCTCGACGTCCTGGTCGGCATGCTGATCCTCGGCGTGTTCTTCTTCCAGATCCGCGAGCAGTTCGACAGCCTCGACCTGAAGCACCTCGAGAAGCTGAAGGAGCCCGAATGACGCGGAGCCGGCGTTGATCGAGATCCTCCTCGTCCTCGGCTTTCCGCTCGCCGGCGCGGCCGTGCTCGCGCTGCTCGGCCACCGCCGCGTGGCGGGGACGATCAACGTCGGGTTCAGCCTGGCGACGTTCCTCGCCGCCGCCGTGCTCACCGTGCGGGTCGTCAACGACGGGCCGCTCCTGGTCGTGCAGCGCCAGTTCTTCGTCGACCCGTTCAACGTGTTCCTGGTGGCGCTGACCGCGTTCGTGGGCTTCACGACCGCGATCTTCTCCCGGCCGTACATGCGAATCGAGGAGGAGCACAAGCGCGTCAACGCGGCGCGGCTGCGCCTGTATCACAGCATGTACCAGCTCTTCAGCTTCACGATGCTGCTGGCGCTGCTCACCAACAACATGGGCATCCTGTGGGTGGCGATGGAGGCGGCCACCCTCACCACGGTGCTGCTGGTCTCGCTGTACCGCACGCCGGCGAGCCTCGAGGCGGCGTGGAAGTACTTCATCCTCTGCGGCGTGGGCATCGCCCAGGCGCTGTTCGGCACGATCCTCCTCTACTTCGCCGCGGAGAAGCTGCTGGGCGCCGAAGGCGGCGCGTTGCTGTGGACGGAGCTCGACGGCGTCAAGGCCTCGCTCGAGCCGACGGTGCTCTCGCTCGCGTTCGTCTTCCTGCTCGTGGGCTACGGCACCAAGGTGGGCCTCGTCCCCCTGCACAACTGGCTGCCCGACGCGCATGCCGAGGGCCCGACCCCGGTGTCGGCCGTGCTCTCCGGGCTGCTGCTCAACGTGGCGCTGTACGCGGTCGTGCGCTGCAAGGTGCTGGTCGAAGGCGCGCTGCCCACGCTGTTCGCCAAGCAGCTCATGATGGGCTTCGGCCTCCTGTCGGTGGTGATCGCGGCGCTCCTCCTGTCGCGGCAGAGGGACATCAAGCGCCTGTTCGCCTATTCGTCGATCGAGCACATGGGCATCGTCACCTTCGCCTTCGGCATGGGCGGGCCCATCGCGAACTTCGCGGGCCTGCTGCACATGACCGTCCATTCCCTCACCAAGTCGGCCATCTTCTTCACGGTCGGCCACGCCACGCAGAAGACCGGCACCCAGGTGATGGACGACATCCGCGGCCTCATCACGATCAGCCCGCTCCTGGGCTGGGGCCTCGTCATCGGCTCGCTCGCCATCCTCGGCATGCCACCCTTCGGCGTGTTCGCCAGCGAGTTCCTGGTGCTCACCACGGCGATGCGCGAGCAGCCGTGGGCCACGCCCTTCCTGCTGGGCGCGCTCGGCCTCGCCTTCGCCGCCGTGTTCTCGAAGGTGCAGCCGATGGTGTTCGGCGAGACCACGGCGCGCCGGCTGCCGCTGCGCCCGTCCATGCTCCCGGTCTTCACGCATCTCGGCATCGTGCTGATGCTGGGGCTGTGGATCCCGCCCTTCCTCGCCGACTGGTACCGGCAGGCGGCGCGGCTCATCGGGTGAGCGCGCGATGAACCTCTCGCCGCTCGGCCTGACCGCCGCTGCCGTGGCGTCCGTCGTTCCCGCGCGACGCGCGACCGCGAGCGCGGGCCAGCTCCTCGCGTCCTGCCGCCTCGCCTGGGAACAGGGTGGCAGCCTCGTCGCGCTGTGGATCACCGACGAGCGCGACCGCGATCGCGGCTTCTGCCTGCGCGTCCTCCTGCAGGATCCCGACGGCCTCACGCTCGTCGAGCACGCGCTGGCGGACGGCGCGCACTATCCCGACCTGTCGCCGATCTTCCCCTGTGCGAACCGCATGCAGCGCGCCGCCTTCGATCTGACCGGCATCGCGTCGGACAGCGACGACCAGCGTCCGTGGCTGCGGCAGGCGAGCTGGCCCGGCGACCAGTTCCCGTTGCGACGCGATTTCGTCGCGCAGGACCAATGGCAGCCGGGCGATGAGGAGTACGCCTTCGTCAAGGTCGAGGGCGAGGGCGTGCACGAGATCCCCGTGGGGCCCGTGCACGCCGGCACCATCGAGCCCGGCCACTTCCGCTTCCAGGTCGTGGGCGAGAAGGTGCTGCGGCTGGAAGAGCGCCTGGGGTGGACGCACAAGGGCATCGAGAAGCGCTTCGAGTCGATGTCGCTGGTCGAGGGGGCGCGGCTGGCCGGCCGCATCTCGGGCGACAGCACGGTCGCCTACGCCTGGGCCTACGCGCAGGCGGTGGAGGCGATCACGGAGTGCGCCGTGCCGCCGCGCGCGGCATGGTTGCGCGCGCTGCTGGTCGAGCGCGAGCGCATCGCGAGCCACCTGGGGGACCTGGGACACCTCGGCAACGACGCCGGCTTCGCCTTCGGCCTCGCCCAGTTCTCGCGGCTGCGGGAGGACGTGCTGCGCGCCAACCTCGCGCTGTTCGGGCATCGCCTCCTCATGGATTGCATCGTCCCGGGCGGCGTGGCGTGCGACCTCGACGCGCGGCACATCGAGCGCCTGCGCGCCGAATGCGACGCGCTGGAGCGCGAGGCCGGGCTCGTGCGCGACATCTACAACGATCATGCCGGCGTGCAGGATCGCTTCCGCGCCTGCGGCCGGGTCACGCCCGAGCTCGCCCGCCGGCTCGGCCTCATCGGGCTTGCCGGCCGCGCCAGCGCGCAGGCGCTCGACCTGCGCTGCGACCATCCGTTCGCGCCATATGACGCGCTCGACGTGCGCAAGGTCGCCGAAGACGGCGGCGACGTCGCCGCGCGCGCGGCGGTGCGCTTCGGCGAGCTCGCCGAATCGTTGCGTCTCGTGCGCGAGATCCTGGCGAGGCTTCCCTCCGGCGAGGTCCGCGCGAGCGTGGGTCCGGCACCCGCGTACCGCCTGGGCCTGGGCTACGTCGAGGGCTGGCGCGGGCCCGTGCTGGTCGCGCTCACCAGCGGCCCGGGCGAGCGCGTGGCGCGCTGCCACGCGCACGATCCGTCGTGGCAGAACTGGCCGGTGCTCGAGCACGCGATCATCGACAACATCGTTCCCGACTTCCCGCTGATCAACAAGTCGTTCAACCTCTCCTACAGCGGACACGACCTTTGACGGCCTCCCCATGCTCTACATCCTGAGACAGATTGCACGCACCGGCATCCGGACGGAGCCGCCGCCGGCGCCCGCCGCCGCCGACGACACCGCCACCGTCGCGCGCCTGCAGGCGCAGATCCTGCGCACGCTCGGCCGCGCGCTCACCATCCGCGAGGTCGATGCCGGATCGTGCAACGGCTGCGAGCTCGAGATCCACGCGCTCGGCAACCCCTACTACAACATCGAGGGCCTGGGCATCCGCTTCGTCGCGAGCCCGCGCCACGCCGACATGCTGCTGGTGACCGGCCCCGTGACAAAGCACATGGCGATCGCGCTCCGGCGTACCTACGATGCGACCCCGGAACCCAAGCTCGTGGTCGCGGCCGGCGATTGCGCGTGCACCGGCGGCATCTTCGGGGAGACCTACGCGACGCTCGGCCGCCTCGCCAACGTCATTCCCGTCGACGTCGAGGTCCGGGGATGCCCGCCGACGCCCACGGCCCTCCTGCAGGGCATCCTCGCGGCGATCACGCGCCATGCGCCGCCGCCGGCGGCGGACGCTCCGCCGCCGGACGCGGGCTAGGCCCTGGCCGGGCCCGGTGGCGCAGCACCCGGGCTGCTGCCGGTGCCGCGCGCGCCACGAGCAAGCACGCGCCGCCGGGACCGCCCCGAAGGCCGGGCGCGGGGTTCTTGCTAGAATCGAAATCCCTCCTTGCCGCAAGCCCCTCTCCCGATGTCGCCAGCCGAGCCCAGGAAGCTCTTCGTCACCACGGCCCTGCCGTATGCGAACGGTCCTTTCCACGTCGGCCACATCATGGAGTACATCCAGGCCGACATCTGGGTGCGCTTCCAGCGGATGCAGGGGCACGAAGTGCACTTCGTGTGCGCCGACGACACCCACGGCGCGCCGATCATGCTCAAGGCCGACGAGGAGGGCATCACGCCCGAGGCGCTGATCGCGCGCGTGAACGAATCGCATCGCGCCGACTGGGCGCGCTACGGCATCAGCTTCGACACCACGTACACGACGCACTCGCCGGAGAACGTCGAGCTCGCGCAGTCGATCTACCGGAAGCTGCGCGACCACGTGCCGTCGCTCATCGGCCGGCGCACCATCGAGCAGCTCTACGATCCGGTGAAGGGGATGTTCCTCGCCGACCGCTACCTCAAGGGCACCTGCCCCAAGTGCGGCGCCAGGGACCAGTTCGGCGATGCCTGCGAGGTATGCGGGTCGACCTACGCGCCGACCGACCTCATCGAGCCGTATTCCGCGATCACCGGTGCCAAGCCCGAGCTGCGCGCGTCCGAGCACTTCTTCTTCCGCCTGTCCGACCCGCAAGTGGTCGCCTTCCTCGAGCGCTGGACGAAGGAGACGCCGCTCCAGCCCGAGGTGTTCAACAAGATCCAGGAATGGCTGGGCGACTCGGGCAAGGCGCTCAACGACTGGGATATCTCCCGCGACACGCCGTACTTCGGCATCGACATACCCGATGCCCCGGGCAAGTATTTCTACGTGTGGCTCGACGCGCCCATCGGCTACCTCGCCGCGCTGAAGAAGCACTTCGACAGCGGCGCGGCCCGGCGCGCCTACCCGGGCGAGACGCGCTCGTTCACCGAGTTCATCGCCGACCCCGCGGTCGAGCAGTACCACTTCATCGGCAAGGACATCGTGTACTTCCATACGCTGTTCTGGCCGGCGATGCTGCATTTCGCGCAGCGCAAGACGCCCACCAACGTCTTCGTGCACGGCTTCATCACCTTCTCCGGCGAGAAGATGTCGAAGTCGCGCGGCACCGGCATCAGCCCGCAGCGCTACCTCGAGCTCGGCATGAATCCCGAGTGGCTGCGCTACTACCTCGCGGCCAAGCTCAACGACCGGGTCGAGGACCTGGACTTCAATCCCGACGACTTCGTGGCCCGTGTCAACAGCGACCTCGTGGGCAAGTACGTGAACATCGGCAGCCGCGCCGCGCCGTTCCTCACCAAGCACTTCGGCGGCATGCTCGCGCCGGCCGGGCACCGCCCGGCGTGGTGGCTCACGAGCACGGATGACGCCGCGCGCGACATCCGCACGTGGCTCAACGACCGCCAGTACAGCCGGGCCGTGCGCCGCATCATGGAGCTCGCCGACGAGATCAACCGCTACTTCGACGAGAAGGAGCCGTGGAAGCTCGCGCGGGACCCCGCGCACCGCGACGCGCTGCACCGCGTGGTGAGCGACTGCATCGTCGGCTTCAAGATGCTCTCGGTGCTGCTCGCGCCGATCCTCCCGGCCACGACGCGCGCCGCGGCGAAGTTCCTGGACCTCGACCGCGACCTCACCTGGGCGGACCTCGACGTGGCGCCCGTGCGCATCGGCGAATACCGGCATCTCGTCACCCGGATCGATCCGAAGCAGATCGACGCGCTGCTCGCACCGCCGGCGCCGGCCGGTGGGCCACCCGCGCCCGGCAAGGCCGCCGCCACGGCAGCCGCCTCTGCCACCGTGCCTGCCGCGCCGGCCGGCGCCGGCGAGCCCCCGCCCATCTCCATCGACGACTTCGCCCGGGTCGACCTGCGCATCGCGCGCATCGTCAATGCCGAGCACGTCGAAGGCGCCGACAAGCTCATCCGGCTGACGCTCGACGTGGGCGAAGGCCGCCAGCGCACGGTGTTCGCCGGCATCAAGTCCGCGTACGACCCCGCCGCGCTGGTGGGACGCCTGACGCCGATGGTGGCGAACCTCGCCCCGCGCAAGATGAAGTTCGGCGTCTCCGAAGGCATGGTGCTCGCCGCCTCCGGCGACGGCCCCGGCCTCTACCTGCTCGCCCCGGACCCGGGCGCCGTGCCCGGCATGCGCGTGAAGTGACACGGCAGCGGAGGATGGGCGCGGCATGAGCGGGGGCATCGCGCAGACCTTGCGGTCGCTCGTCGCGGCCGTGCACTTTCGCCCGCGGCTCGTCGACTGCCTCGTCGCCGGCTACACGCGCAGCGACCTGCGCGCCGACCTCGTCGCGGGGGTCACGGTCGGCATCGTCGCGCTGCCGCTCGCCATGGCCTTCGCGATCGCCGCGGGGGTGTCGCCGCAGGCGGGCATCTTCACCGCGATCATCGCGGGCTGCCTGATCTCGCTGTTCGGCGGATCGCGGGTGCAGATCGGCGGACCGACCGGCGCCTACGTCGTCATCGTCTACGGCATCGTCGCGCAATACGGGCTCGCCAATCTCGCGATCTGCACGATCGCCGCCGGCGTACTGCTCTTCGCCATCGGGGCCATGCGCCTGGGCAGCCTCATCCGCTTCATCCCGGTGTCGATCGTGATCGGCTTCACGAACGGCATCGCGGTCCTGATCCTGCTGTCGCAGGTGAAGGACTTCCTGGGCCTCGACGTGGTGTTGTCCGAGGAATTCTTCACGCGCGTGCACACGCTGGCCACCGGCATCGGCAAGGCCGATCCGGTGACGGTGCTGCTGGCGGGAGCGTGCCTCCTCGCCTTGCTGCTCTGGCCGAAGCAGATCACCACGACGGGACGCGTGCTGGAAGCGGAGGCCGAGCACCTGCCGCTGGCCGCCGGCGGCAACGGCCAGGCGCTGCCGCGCGATCGCGCCGTCCACCACGCGCTACGCCGCGGCCGTGTGCTCATCGCGCGGCTGCCCGGTCCCATCATCGTGCTCGTGATCGCATCGCTCGTGGCCGCCGCGCTGCACCTCGACGTGCAGACGATCGGCACGCGCTTCGGCGGCATCCCGCAGGCGCTGCCGGCATTCGCGTGGCCGGAGATCTCACTGCCCACGCTGCGCAACCTGCTGGCGCCCACGATCACCATCGCGCTCCTCGGCGCGATCGAGTCGCTGCTGTCGGCGCGCGTGGCCGACACCATGATCGACGATCGCCACGATCCCAACCAGGAGCTCATGGGCCAGGGCATCGCCAACGTCGTGGCGCCGCTCTTCGGCGGCATTCCGGCCACGGGCGCCATCGCCCGCACCGCCACGAACGTCCGCACCGGCGCCCGCTCGCCGATCGCCGGCGTCGTGCACGCGCTCACGCTGCTGGTCGTCGTGCTGGTCGCGGCGCCACTGGCGCAATACATCCCGCTCGCCGCGCTGTCGGCCGTGCTCGTGGTCGTGGCGCTCGACATGGGCGACTGGCACGCGTTCCGCGACCTGCGCCGGCATTCGATCCCCTACCGCACGGTGCTCCTCGCCACCTTCTTCGTGACGGTGGCCTTCGACCTCTCCCTCGCCGTGGAGATCGGCCTCGTGCTCGCGAGCCTCTTCTTCATCTACCGCATCTCCGACCTGACGCAGGTCCAGCCCATCACGCTCGACGGCGCCCCTCCCGGCGTGGCCGCCTACAAGGTCTTCGGCTCGCTCTTCTTCGGCTCGATCGGCAAGCTCGAGCCGCTGCTCGACCCTGTGGTCACGCCGGCGCGCATCGTGATCCTCGAGATGCACCAGGTCATCAGCATCGACAACACGGGCCTCGAGACGCTGCAGGCGCTGCAGCGCTCGCTCGCCAGGCGCGGCGGTCAGCTCATCCTGGGCGGGCTCAACCGCCATCCCGCGGAGCAGATCACGCGGTCCGGCTTCATCGAGGAGATCGGGTCCGACAACATCGTGCCGCACCTCGCCTCCGCGCTGTTCCGTGCGCACAGGATCGTGCGCGACACCGCGCAGCCCGACTTCTTCGAGGCGGGCGAAGCCGCGCTGTAGCGGCGCGCTACGGCGCGACCTGCAGCATCCGGAACGACTGCTTCGACCGCGCGAGCTTCTTGCACTCGCGGCCATCGACCTCGATGCCGCCATCGTCGCTCACGAGCGCGAGGTCGGATGTCCCGGGCACGGCGAACAGCGCCTCCGGCCGCAGGGTGCCCAGGTCCACCGGGACCTGCACCGGCGCCTCCGCCGCCCGTCCCGACCAGCGATACAGCGCGAACGTCCCACTGTCGGCCACCGGGCCCGCCACGATGTAGTAGACGGCGCCCACGAGCTCGAAGCTGCGGATGCCGCGTCCGCCGAGATCGAGTGCGATGGGCTCGCCCAGCCGTGCGCGCCCGCCCTGCACGACGTCGGCGGGATTGTCGATGGGCACCACCAGCGCACGCCCCTCGCGCAGCGGATTGCGGAAGCCCACGAGGAGGCCGCCCTGCGGTGTCGCGGCCAGGCCCTCGATGTTGAGGCCGCCCTCGGCCTCCGCCGCGCGCCGGGCGGCCTCGCCGAGATCCCATGCGGCGAGCGCCGGGGCCGCCACGAGGTCCTGCAGGAGGTCGCGGTAGGGCGTGCCCACCGGGTCCACCGTCGGCCTCGCGCCGCGCGCGATGTCGGTCGCGAACACGCGATGACGCGATGCCTGCGCCACCCCGCGGCTGTTGCGGCTGTGCGACGAGATCCAGTAGATGCGCGAGCCGATCGCGGCCGCGCCCTCGATGTCCGACTCCTCCTTGCGGCTGGCACCCAGGAAGCTGCCGACGTCGACCGTGGCCACGCGGGCGGGCTCGTGCAGGCGGTAGGTGACGAGCGTGTCGCTCTCGTCGTTGGCCACGATGAAGTGCAGCGCGTCGAGCGCGACGGCCGCCGACGCATCGCACGGGCCCGCGTAGGTCGTGACGCGCCCCGCCGCGGCCGGGGCGACGCCCGGCACGAGGACGCTCCCCACGGCGACCGCAAGCGCCAGCGCGCGGGTCAGGGGCGTGACAGGGGAAGTCGAAGGCATCGGCAGGCGCTCCGCATGAAGGGGTGGGAAAGTTATCATGCGCGCTCGCGCCCAGGCGCAAAGCGCCACGCAACGAATCCCGATTCCATCGTGTCACGCCAACTCATCGTGCAGGGCGGCGGCGGCTTCCTCATGGAGAAGAGCCGCGCGCTCGACCGTCATTTCCTCGACGCCACCGGCAAGTCGAATCCGCGTGCCTGCTTCGTGGGCACCGCCAGCGGCGATGCCGAGTCCGCGCGCTACAAATTCTACGAGGCGATGGCGGCATTGGGCGTGCGCGCGACCCACCTCTCGCTCATCCAGCCGCCCACCGCCGATCTCGCCGCCTTCGTGCAGGAGCAGGATGCGATCTACGTGGGCGGCGGCAACACGCGCTCGCTGCTGGCGCTGTGGCGCGAGTGGGGGCTCGATACCGCGCTGCGCGCCGCCTACGAGCGGGGCGTGGTGCTGGGCGGCATCAGCGCGGGCATGATCTGCTGGTTCGAGCACGGGATCACCGACTCCATTCCCGGCAGCCTCTCGCCGCTGCCGTGCCTGGGCTGGCTCCCCGGCACGGCGTGCCCGCACTACGACGGCGAGGCGGAGCGCCGGCCCGCCTTCCACCGGATGCTGGCCGAGGGACGCATCCCGCCGGGCGTGGCCGCCGACGACGGCGCAGCGCTGCATTTCGTCGACGAGACGCTCGCGGAAGTGGTCACCTCCCGCCCGAATGCGCGCGCCTACCGCCTCGCGCTGCGCGGCGGCGCGGTGCAGGAGGAGGCGCTGCCGTTCCGCTTCCTGGCCCACCGCTGACACCCGGAATCGCGGGCACAGCCCCCGGCCATCACCGTACCGCGCCGAAGTGCTCCGCGAGGAGCGTGGCCGTCACCTCCGGCTTCTCCACCGGCGTCATGTGCCCACACTGCTTCACCGTCACGAGCCGCGCTCCCGCGATGCCCGCCGCGATCTCCTGCGCGCGCTCCGGTGGCGTGGCCGCATCCGCGTCGCCCACCACCACGAGCGTCGGGCAGCGGACCTGCGCCAGCGTGGCGCGGGAATCGGGACGCGCGATCATCGCCGTCTGCTGGCGGATGAAGACGGCCGCGTCGTTGTCCTCGCACATCGCGCGCATGTAGCGCTGCAAGGTCGCGTCCTGCGCGCGCGACGGATGCACGAAGGCCGGGAACTGCAGCGCCGCCAGCGCCGCGAACGGGCCGGTGCGCGCCATCTCGATCTGGTTGCGGCGCTTCTCCGATTGCTCCGGCGCATCGGCACGCGCCGACGTGTCGAGCAGCGCCAGCGCCTGCACGCGCTCCGGGGCCTGGCGCATGATCTCGAACGCGACGTAGCCTCCGAAGGAGTGGCCGGCGAGCGCGAAGCGCGGCGGCGCGGCCGCGAGGATGCCGCGCGCGACCGCCTCCACCGAATCGGAGCGCGTGTGGTCGGCGATGGTGACGGGTCCGAGCCTCCACAGTGCCGGCAATTGCGCCGCGTACAGGCGCGGCGAGCCCAGCAGGCCTGGGATCAGTACGACGGGTAGCGGCATCGCGGGCTTCCGGGGGCAGGATTCCCGATGATAGCCGCCGCCGCGGACCTGCGATCCCTACGGCGCCCCGCAGCGCAGGCTAGGCCGACGCCTTGCGCCCTCGCCCGTGGCGGACCGGCGCCTCGACCTGCGCCCCGCGCCGCTTGCCCGCCGCCTCGAGCACCGGCTCGAGATAGCGTCCGGTGAAGCTCGCCGGCGTCGCCGCGATCGTCTCCGGCGGGCCTTCGGCGATGATCCTGCCACCGCCGGCGCCGCCCTCGGGCCCCAGGTCCACTACCCAGTCGGCCGTCTTGATCACGTCGAGGTTGTGCTCGATCACCACCACCGTATTGCCGTGGTCGCGCAGGCGATGCAGCACGGTGAGCAGGAGCTCGATGTCGTGGAAGTGCAGGCCGGTGGTGGGCTCGTCGAGGATGTACAGCGTGCGTCCCGTATCGCGCTTGGAGAGCTCCAGCGCGAGCTTCACGCGCTGCGCCTCGCCACCCGAAAGCGTCGTGGCCGATTGCCCGAGCGTGATGTAGCCCAGGCCCACGTCGAGCAGCGTGGCGAGCTTGCGCGCCACGGCGGGCACGGGCTCGAAGAACGCGTGCGCCTGCTCCACGGTCATGGCGAGCACCTCGTGGATGTTCCGGCCCTTGTAGCGGATCTCGAGCGTCTCGCGGTTGTAGCGCTGGCCGTGGCACACGTCGCAGGGCACGTACACGTCGGGCAGGAAGTGCATCTCCACCTTCACCACGCCATCGCCCTGGCACGCCTCGCAGCG
>CAZUGY010000085.1:5596-17819 GCA_964620265.1 uncultured Alcaligenaceae bacterium | reverse complement strand
AAGCGATGACCTGGCTCGCCCGCCCCGCCACCGCCACCCAGATCACGCACGGACGCCGCCTGTGGCTCTACGTGATCGCCGCGCTCGTGCTGCTCTTCCTCGTGGTGCCCACGCTGCTCGTGATCCCGATGTCCTTCTCGGGCTCGCAGTACCTCGAGTTTCCGCCGCGCGAATGGTCGCTGCGCTGGTATCGCAACTACTTCGATTCGCGGTCGTGGATGCAGGCCACCGCCACGTCCTTCAAGGCGGCGGCGCTCACCGCGCTCGTGGCCACGCCGCTCGGCACCCTCGCCGCCTACGGCCTCGCCGCCTCGAAGTTCCGCCTCGCACGCGCCGTGCACGTGCTGCTCATCGCGCCGATGATCGTGCCGGTGATCCTGGTCGGCATCGCCGTGTTCTATGTCTACGTCAAGGCGAGGCTCAACAACTCGCTCGTGGGCCTCGTGCTCGCGCACAGCATGCTCGCCGTGCCGCTGGTGCTGATCGTGGTCACCTCGGCGCTCGCGCAGTTCGATCACAACCAGGAGCTCGTCGCACGCAGCCTGGGGGCGTCGCGGCCGCGCGCGTTCCTGCTGGTGACGCTGCCGCAGATCCGCTTTGCCGTGATCTCCGGGGCGCTCCTGTCGTTCCTCACCTCCTTCGACGAGGTGATCCTGGCGCTCTTCGTGTCGGGTGGGGCCAACTCCACCCTCACGCGCAACATGTTCCTCGCCTTGCGCGACCAGATCGATCCCACCATCGCGGCGATCTCGACGCTGATGATCCTCGTGACCTCGGTGCTGTTCCTGCTCTCACAGGCGTTCGGAAAGGGCGGCAGCGATCGCGCCCGCCTGTAGGACGAACCGGGGTTGACGCCGGGGGTTTTCGGGTGCAATGTCATCTTTCGCACGCTCACCCGGAGGCCGCCATGAACCGAGCTCTCATTGCCATCGCCGCCGCTGCCGCGCTCGCCAGCGGATCCGCCCTCGCCTGCAACGACATGAAGATCACCGGTGGTGACGATGGCGGCGTGATCGCCTCGCACTCGCACGCGCCGGCAACGGCCGTGGCATCGAGCGAGAAGGTCGCCGAAGCGCCTCTCGTGGTCAAGCAGAAGCAGCCCGTGGCGAAGAAGACGTCCACGTCGAGCAAGCCGCTGCCGCAAGGCGCCGTCGTGGCGCGTACCGGAAGCTAGCGCACCCGCCCCCCTCCTGCGAGCCCGCATCCTGCGGGCTCGTTTCGTTTCAGCCGCACGCAGCGCCGCGTTCTCCGCCTCTGGCCGGTGTCCCAGGGACCCCGGACACGCCGCACTCCCACCCGGGACCTCTGTCCCAGGTGGCCTAGGATCCGCCGAATCCCGCCTTGCGCGCCCGCACGATCGCCTGCCCACGGTTCTCCACTTCGAGCTTGGCAAAGACGTGCGAGAGCCAGTTGGCGACCTTGATGAGCGGCGGCCCGCTCCCCGATTCCGCGCAGGCGATCCGCGTGCCATCGTCGCTCGTGAGAAAGCGGATGGACTGGCGGGTACGCATGACGATGGCGTGGAGCGCTTCTGCCGGGGATCACCGGCCCATGCGCCGGTCGTAGCTCTCGGACACCCGATGCGCGAGCGCGTCGTCGGGACCCCTCGCATTGAAGGTCACCTGGACCCGGTCGTCGGGCCGCGCCTCCACGACCGCCGTGACCGTGGTGCCGCCACGCTCGCCACGGATGGTCCCGGCGGCGCGATCCTGGGCCACGACCGTGATTCCCTGGTCCGCCATCGCCCCCGCCGCGGCCGCCCAGGATCGCTCGTAACGCTGTTGCAGCGTCGGCTGCGCGATCGGCATCGGCTCGTACACGACGCAGGCTCCCAGGGACAACGTGACGAACAACAGCGCCACTCGGCATGATTTCGCAAGCATTGGCTACGCTCCTGTATTGCGCGCGATTGCGCCACGCGCTTCTCGTCCGCAAGCATAGCGCCACTTGCTTGTCGCGGCAGCGCAACGCCGTGCCATCTTCCCGCTATGCTTCCGCGATATCCGATCTCGTCCCTCCGGGCGAGGCCACGCCGAAAGCTCCACATGCCTGTCTCGTCGCTCTTCCCGGTGCCTTGCCGGAACGCCTTCGCTGGCGCCGTTCTCATGCTCCTTCTCGCCGGCGCCGCAGGTGCGCAGGCGCCGGCACCCGCGGCCAGCCATCCCCGCATCGGCCTCGCCCTTTCCGGCGGCGGCGCCCGCGGCGTCGCGCACGTGGGCGTGCTCAAGGTGCTCGAGGAAATGCGCATCCCCATCAGCTGCGTGACGGGCACCAGCATGGGTGCCATCGTGGGCGGGACCTACGCGGTGGGCACGCCGGCGCATCGCCTCGAGGAGCTCGTGCTCGAAGCCGACTGGGCCGAGCTCTTCCGCGACAACCCGCCGCGACAGGAGATCTCGATCCGCCGCAAGGGCGACGACTTCAAGACGCTGTTCGCGCCCGAGTTCGGCCTGAAGGATGGCACCCTCGCGCTGCCCAAGGGCGTGCTCGCCGGCGTGTCGCTCGAAGCCTTCTTCCGCATCCTCGCGCAGCCCGCGATGGGCGTGTCCGACTTCCTGGACCTGCCCATTCCCTTCGAGGCGATGGCCACCAACATCGAGAATGGCGACCTCGTGGTGCTCGACCGCGGCAACGTCGCGCAGGCGATGCGCGCCTCGATGTCGGTGCCCGGCGCGCTGGCCCCGGTGGAGATCGACGGCCAGCTGCTCGTGGATGGCGGCATCTCCAACAACCTGCCCATCGACCAGGCGCGCAAGCTCTGCGGCGACGTGATCATCGCCGTCAACATCTCCACCCCGCCGCTCACGCGCGCCGACCTCACCTCGGCGCTTTCGGTGTCGGTGCAGCTCGTCAATTTCCTCGGCAAGAGCACCGTCGATGCGCAGTTGAAGAGCCTCACGCCCGACGACGTGCTGATCGAGCCCGACCTCGGCAGCATCTCCGCCGGCAGCTTCTCGCGCTCGAAGGACGCGATCAGGATCGGTGAGGAGGCGACCCGCAAGCTCGCCGACAAGCTCGCCCGCTACAGCATCCCGCCGGCGCAATACGCGGCCTTCCGCGCGCGGCAGACCGCGAAGTCGACCGAGCTCGGCACCGTCGACGAGATCCGCATCGAAGGCCTCGAGCGCACCAATCCCGACGTCGTGCGCGCGCTGGTGGAAAGCAAGCCCGGCGAGCCATTGTCGGAGGCGCAGATCGGCGCGGACCTGCGCCGCATCTACGGCCGCGGCGACTTCGAGGGCATCAGCTATCGCATCGTGGGCGACAGCGGTCCGCGCGCGATGGTGATCACGCCCACCGAGAAGTTCTGGGGACCGGACTACCTGCGCTTCGGCCTGGGGCTCGAGAGCGATTTCCAGGGCGACAACTCGTTCAACCTGCTCGCGCAGTATCGCCGCTCGTGGATCAACCGCCTCGGCGGCGAGCTCCTCGTGGAAGGACAGATCGGGCAGGACACGCACCTGTTCGGCGAGTGGTACCAGCCGCTCAATGCGCAAGGCCAGTGGTTCGGATCCCTCTATGGCATCGTGGGCGAGACCACGCGCGGCATCTTCAACGGCGACGACAAGGTCGCCGACTACCTCGTGGGCAGCGCCCGCGTGGGCGCCGACCTGGGCTTCACGCTCGGCACGTTCGGCGAGTTGCGCGTGGGACCGCAATGGACGCACGTGCACGCCCGTGTGGACACCGGCGATCCCGTGCTGCCCTCGGTGGCGGAGACCACCGCCGGCATGCAGATGAAGCTCGTCGTGGACCAGTACGACCAGGCGTGGTTCTCGCAGAACGGCTACGGCGGACGCATCGACTATTACGGTGCCACGCGCGCGCTCGGCTCCGCCGTCAACTACCAGAAGCTGCAGGCCAACGGCACCTACGTCACGTCGTTCGGCGAGAACACCTTCAACTTCAACCTGGCCGGCGGCACCGACTTCGACACCGGCATGCCGGCGTACGAGACGTTCACGCTCGGCGGACCGCTGCGGCTGTCGGGCTTCCGCATCAACCAGTTCGCCGGACGCGAGTATGCCTTCGCGCGGGCGATGTACTACCGGCGCATCTTCGCATTGCCGGACATCCTGGGCTCGGGCGTCTACGTGGGGGGGTCGGGCGAGGTGGCGTCGATACGGGATCGGGTCGATGGCTTGCCCACGTCCGGCACGTTGTGGTCGGGATCGGTGTTCGTGGGGGCGCAGACGTTCGCGGGTCCGGGCTACCTCGGCGCCGGCTTCGGGAACAACGGGGCGTTCAGCATCTACCTGTTGCTGGGAGCGCCGTAGGGCGCCGGCAAGACGATCGGCGGCGCTCCCGTACGGCCGGGGCTCAAAGCTGCGCGCGCGCGGCGCGAAGCACGGATGCGGCCACGCCCTCGTACACGTCCGTGACCACGGTCGCCTTCTGCTCGGACAGGCGCGCGTGCTCGATGTGGTTCTGCGCGGTGGCGATCACGGTGATGCGCGGATTGATCGAGCGTGCCGCCTGGATGACCGCGAGCTTCTGCGTGATCGAGCCGTCGGTCACGATCAGCACGCGCGAGTCCTCGCCGTGCGCCACGCGCAAGACCTCGCCCCGCGCCGGGTCGCCGTAGACCGTCTCGATCCCCGCCTCGCGGATGGAGGCGAGCGCCTCGTCGTCGTCGCTCACCACCACGATCGGAATGCCCGTGCGCGTGCTGCGCCCGATGATGCGGCGCGCGACGTCGCCGCTGCCCGCCACGATCAGCGGCCGCGACGGCGCCGCCGTGACCTCGACCTCCGTCGGACCGTCCCACGACGCGGGGGTGAGACCACGCTCGAAACGCGGCAACAGCCGGAACAGGATCGGGTTCAGCGCGATCGCGAAGATGGCGATGGCGACCAGCGCATCCAGCGCATCGTCGGGCAGGATGCCGAGGCCGATGCCGAGGGCGGCCAGGATGAACGAGAATTCGCCGATCTGCGCCAGGCCCACCGCCACCGTCGTCGCCGTGGGCCACTCGCCGCGGATCATCATCACGATGCCCAGCGCCACGAGCGGCTTCACGATCAGCACCACGCCCAGCGAGCTCAGCACGATGAAGGGATGCTCGACCACGTAGTGGGGATCGAACAGCATGCCCACCGATACGAAGAACAGCGCCGAGAACACGTCGCGGAACGGCGTCATGTAGATGGAGGCCTGCGGACCGAACCGTGACTGGCCCACCACCAGCCCGCCAAAGAATGCGCCGAGCGCCACGGACACGTGGAAGCCCTCGGCCGCGATCACCGCGACACCGAGCGCCAGCACGAACACCATGAGCGTGAAGAGCTCTTCGGACTTCGTGCGCGCGATGCGCTCGAGGAGCTTCCCCACGAGCTGCGTTCCCACGATCCACACCAGCACCGCGAACAGTGCCGCCTTGCCGAGCGCGATCAGGAGCGGCAGGCCGAACGCGGTGATGCTCGTGGCTTGCGTGGCGAGCACCGGCAGCACCACGAGCGCGACCACCGTGAAGAGATCCTCCACGATCAGCCAGCCGACCGCCACGTGCCCGGCGCGGGTGGCGAGGCGGCCGCGGTCCACCAGCATCCGGATCAGCACCACGGTGCTCGCCACGCTCAAGGCCATGCCGAACACGAAGCCCGCCGCGTTCGTCCAGCCGAACGCGCGGGCGCACGCCCAGCCTACGATCGTGGCCACCACGCTCTGCGCAATCGCGCCCGGTACGGCGATTCGCCATACCCGGATCAGCTCCTGCGGATGGAAGTGCATGCCCACGCCGAACATGAGGAGCACGACCCCGATCTCGGCGAGCTGCGAGGCAAGGCGCGGATCGGCCGCGAAGCCCGGCGTGTTGGGACCGACCACGATGCCGGCGAGGATGTAGCCGACGAGGGTCGACAGGCCCAGGCGCTCGGTCAGCCAACCGAGGGCCAGGGCGGCGGCAAGGCCGCCGGCAAGCATGGAGAGGACGGCGAGATCGTGCATCGTCGTGGAGCTCCGGCGGGTGATGGGTACGCGGCGGCGGGATGGCGCCGGCCCTAGCTTCTATCACAGGCGCGGTGCGCGGGGAAGGAGGCCGCGGCGCGACACCATCCTCCGCAGGGCACCCGGGAGGGACCGCACGTATCGCCTCGGCGCACCGGCATCCGCGCCGTCCCCGTGGCATCAGCCGTTCCGCGCAGCACCCTCGTCGTGCGCCCTGCGCACTTTCTCCCGCAACTCCGCCGGCCCCAGCACCTCCACCTCCCCCGCATGCTTGACGATTTCCAGCAGGAGCTCGCGATCGTCACGGTAGGGCACCTCGAGCGTATAGCGGCCATTCGCTTCGAGCCGGCCGCGCTGCTCGGGGTGCCACACCTCCGCCGCCACCCACCGCGCCCGGTCGGCGGTGAAGCGCAGCCTCGCCCACTGCAGCTCGTTCGCGCCGTCGCCGTGCACGATGCCGTAGCTCGTGGCGAGGTGCGACTCGAGCCTTTCGTTCGCGATCTCGTCCGCGGCGACATCGAGCGTCACGGCGTCGCGGATGCCGTCGATCGCGAACTTGCGCAGGTCGTTGCGCAAGTGACACCAGGCATCGAGGTACCAGTTGCCGCGATAGTGCACGAGCCGCTGCGGCGAGACCTCGCGCTGCGAGGTGGCGTCGGTGCTGCGCGCGTAGTAGGTGATCCGCAGCCGCTTGCGCTTCTGCGTGGCCAGGCCGATCGTCTCGAAGTGCTCGAGCGGCAAGGCGCGCGGCGAGAAGGCGACGAGGCGGATGCGCGCGCGGATGTCGTCGGCCGACGGCTTGCCCCCGTCCATGATCGCCGCGAGCCGCGTGCGCAGCGGCGCGATGTGCGCACCGATGAAGCCGCCCTGGTCGAGGGAGGCGAGCAGGTGCTCCATCATGAGGAGCGCGTAGGCCTCGCCCTCGTTGAACCACAGTCCCGGAAGCTCGAAGCGGGGGCCGTCGCCGGGTTGTTCGAAGCGATAGCCGCCGGCGTCGGCGTCCCACACGATCGGCGCGTTGTAGCGGTCGCGCATGTACTCGAGGTCGCGCTTGAAGGTGGCGTGCGAGACCTCGAGATCGGCGAGAAACTCCTCCCGCGCGACGATGGTGCGCTCGTGGAGAAGCTGCGTGATGCGATGGAAACGTTCGCCGCGGTCCATGGGTGTCGTCCAGTGGCAGTGCCGAAGGAGTGCGGGCGCCGGAGCGCGGATGTCGCCTCCGGATCCTGGCCCATCACGCAGGATACGACGGCAAGCCTTCCGCGTAGGCCCTCAACCAGCACAGCGTGTTCACCAGCGTGATCTGTTCGGGCGTATTGCAGTGGATGTTCAGCAGCGCGGGACTCGCCACCACGACGGCGAGGCACTGGGCGCGCGATACCGCCACGTTGAGGCGATTCCTGTCGTAGAGGAATTCGATGTTGCGCGGCAGGTCGGCTCCGCTCGAGGTGGTCATCGAGACGAGCACGGCCGCGGCTTCCTGTCCCTGGAACTTGTCGATGGTGCCGATGCGCGCGCCGCGGGGCAGCACGTCATGGAGCAGGTTCACCTGCGAGTTGTAGGGCGCGACCACGAGGATGTCGTCCAGCGTGATGGGCCTTTCGGTGTCGCTCTTGTCGATCCAGCGCTGGCCGAGGAGGCTCGCCACGATCACCGCGAGCTCATCGGCCTCGGCGGGACAGCGCTGCTTGCAACCCTCGTGCTCCACGGGATGGAAGCGAATGCCGGTGGGACGCACCGCTCGATGGGCGGCGCTGTCCAGCACGAGCCGCTGGCGCGCATTGCCGGGATCCGGCTCGAGGCGAGCGTCGTACACGGCGCTGGAGATGAAGCGGCACACGTCCGCGTGCATGCGATAGCTCGTCGGCAGGAAGATGCCCCGGTCCGCCGCCACCGTGGCCTTGCCATCGAGAAGGTATTCGAGTGCCGACTCGCCGGAGTGTCCCGGATGCTTGCCCTGGATCGGCTGGCCGAGCTGCATGTGGTCGCCGAGGAGGACGAGGTTTCGCGCCGACGTCGCCACCGCCACCAGGTTCGCGAGCGAGACCTGCCCCGCCTCGTCGATGAACAGATAGTCGAGGCTTGCCTCCAGTGCCCGGTCGGCGAAGAGCCAAGCCGTGCCGGCGAGAAGCTGCGCTCCGCTTTCGACCGCGTCGCCGTTGGTATCGACGCTGTCGATGTTGGCACTCTCGTAACAGGAGTCGACATCACGCGGCGAGGCCTTCTTGATTCCTTCGAATGCGAGGCCCGTTTCGGCAGCCCGCCGCTCCACCGCGTCCAGGAGATTGTGGATGACCTTGTGGCTGTTCGACGTCACGCCCACGCGCTTGCCGGCGCGCAGGAGGTCCACGATGAGGCGCGAGCCGATCGTGGTCTTGCCGGCGCCGGGCGGACCCTGGATGAAGAGGTAGCTCTCGTCGAGCGATTGCACGGCGTGCAGGGCCTCCGCGGCGAGATCCGCGTCGCCGGGAACGATCGGTGCGCCCGCTTGCCAGCCCGCCAAGGCGGGCGGGTCGCGGCGAAGGAACGCGCGCGCAGCGCGAAAGCGCAGCGCATCTCCGGCGACTACCGCGTCGGCCACCCGCCACGTCGCGTCGCGCAAGGCGTCGGTGTTGATCGGGCCGCTCGGACCGATCGAGCAGCGCACCGGCACTTCCTTCTTCTTTCCGATCCTGATCGTGACGCGCCGCCGCGGCTCGTCGAGGGCGTGGATCGTGCCGAGCGGCTCGGCCGTGTCGCAGCGCCGGCACTCCTTTCCCGCGCGCAGCTTCGTCTCCTGCTCGGGAAAGGCGTACTCGTAGAGGCCGGAACGTCCCTGCACGCCGGCCGGTGTGTCCGTGCGCACGAGGCCTGCGAGGCACTCCACATCGTCGACGAGATCATCGTCGTAGGCATCCTGCCGATCGAATATCGCCCACCATTCCGGCTTGGCTGCACGGCGGTGGAAATCCAGGAGCTGGAGGAGCAGGAGACGGTCACGGTGAGCCGGGCTTTGCGCGGCGTCCTTCTCCGACATGCCATCGAGGAGCTGCGCGCGATAGGCGTCGAGCGCTGCCTCGAGCGCACGGACGCGTTCGGCCTTGCCGGGCGCCTTGTCGTCGTCATCGTCGCGCTCGACCGCGAACCACGGCAACCCCTGTGGCCGCATCCCCAGCAGCCAGTCGCGCAACAACTGCGTCGACCTGCAATCGTCCTCGTTGTAGGCGCGGATGCTTTCGAGATGGGCGTCATCCTGCGTGACCCGCCACGCTTCGTACTCCACGATCGAGCCCCCGGCGTCCTTCACGTCGCCCTCGCGCGGCGGCATGTAGAAGATCTCGAGGTCCTTGATCGACAGGCCGCCTTCCGACGTGCGGATGCCTTCGCGCACGACCTTGTACAGGTCCACGAATTTTTCGCCCCGGAGCAGGTCGTCGAGCTGCGCCTCGCGCGTGCCGTGGGAGGTCATGAGGCGCTTCAATGCCGTGGGCTCGTAATGCGCGTAGTGATGGATGTGCAGGTCCGGATGGCGCCGCAGGCGCTCGCCCACGAAGTCGACGAAATCCTCGAACGCCTTGCGCTCCTGCTGGCGGTCGTGCGCCCAGAATGCCTTGAATTGCGGGCCATTGCCGTCGTCGTAGCGGATGCCGAACAGATATTCGAGGCCGCCGTCCTCGAAGG
Source organism: uncultured Alcaligenaceae bacterium (assembly GCA_964620265.1). Classification (GTDB taxonomy): domain Bacteria; phylum Pseudomonadota; class Gammaproteobacteria; order Burkholderiales; family Casimicrobiaceae; genus VBCG01. Next base: position 8,213 of record CAZUGY010000085.1, on the reverse strand, counting down.
GATCGCCCTCCATGTCGAAGAAGATGTCGCCGGGATCCGGCGCGGGCATGCGGTGGAAGCCGCGACGGCCCTCCTCGTCGAGCGGCAGCACTTCGCAGCGAGGCACCTGTGTACGGCGTCGCTCCGACTGCAAGGCGGCCTGCGCGACGAGCTTGTCGAGCGTCCCCGCCTGCAGTCCCGGGACCCTCGTGCCCGGGTCCCGGGCGGCGAGGCCTTCGAGTGTCGTGACCCCCGCCGCATCGAGATGCCTGATCTGGTGACGCGTGAGGCCGGCCACCTGGTTGAGGTGGTCGACGTCGGTCCAGTGCGCGGCGCACAGGTCGCGCCAGGGACACAGGCCGCAGGCATCGCAGCGCTCGGGCGCGGTGGCCGGACGCCCGTCGACGAAAGCGAGGTAGCGGTCGCGCGCCTGCGTCACGTAGTGCCCGTAGTCGGACACGCGCAGCGATTCCTCGCGGCCGTTGCCGAGCTTCACGTGCATCCACTCGGGTTCCACGCCCTGCGCCTGCGCCACGAGCTCGGAATACACGGCGAGCTGCACCGCGAATTTCGCCTTGGTGCTGCGCGCGAGCTTGGTGTCCACGACCTCGTAGCTCCAGTCGCCGAGATCCGACGGGCGCGCCACCTTGCGCAGGAAGTCGGTGCGGCCGAAGAGCGGCGCGGTCACGAGCGTGCCCTGGTAGATGATGTCGGCGCCGCTGCGCATCGCGGCATGCGTTTGCGCGACGAGCGCGTCCGTGTCGCCGCGCTCCGGCAGCTTCACGACCGCGAGGCCATCGGCCTCGAATTGCCGCAGCACGGCGCGCTCGTGCTCGATGCCCTTGTCGGCGACGAGCTGCGCGGAGGGGTCGACCGCGGCCTTGGGCAGGGGAGTGTCCAGGTTGCGCAGCGACAGCGTGATGCTGTGCTCGCAGGCCAGGAAGGCGACGAGGTCGCTGGCGGAATGGAGGAGGCGGTCGTGGTGGCGCTGCATCGGGATGGCTTCGGACGGATCCGGTGACAAGCAAGGCTCATGCTCGCGCAGCGCTGGCTCGAGGGATGAGCCCATGCGGTCGAACAGTCGTTCACTCCGCCGAATGTCGCACGAAACTGCGTCCCCGTGACGCCTTCCGGACCCGCCGAGGTCGAGCCGGTCTCCCGCTATGGATGAGATCCGGCCGGCGTTGTAAATTGCGCAAGCCATGAAAGTCGCCAGGCCCCACCCCCTCGACGAGACGCTGGCTCACCTCATCGCGCCGGTGACCGTGGAGCGATTCATGGAGGAGTTCTGGGGAACCAGGGCGCTCGTCGTGCCCGGGACGCCCGGGAAATTCGCGCGCTACTACGACGAGGAGCGCTGGTACACGGACCCGCCCCGCGAAGCGACCGCCGCGTATCCGGTGGAAGAGGACGGCGTGCGCGTGTCGAAGGAAGTGCGCGTCGACGCGGGCCAGCTTCCCGACATGTACGAAGCCGGGCTCGTCACGATGGGGCACGTCGAGCACGTTCCGGAGGTCGCGGACCTGCTCGACGATCTGCGGGCGAGCTTCCAGGTGCCCACGCGCGGCACGGATTTCGTCGATACCGTGCTGTGCTTCCGCTCGAAGGACAATGTGGGCTGGTCCGGCCACTGGGACGTCTATCACGTCTTCGTCCTGCAGATCGCGGGACGCAAGCGGTGGCGGTATTCGCGAGTGCCGCTCGTGGCAGCCCCCGACCTTCCGCCCGCGCCGGGCGCCACGGTCGCCGTCGTGGACGGCCACGCGGTCATGCGGCCGTCCGCCGATCAACTGGAGGAGGTCGTGCTGGCCGACGGCGACTTCCTCTACATGCCGCCGGGCACCTGGCACGCACCGCTGGCCGAGGGGCATTCGTGCCATCTGGCCGTCGCGATCGGGCAGCTCTCGATCGCCGACGTGATGGTCGGTGCATTGCGCGACCACCTGATCTCGAAGCCACAGTGGCGGGCCGGGGTGCCCGCCTTGACGAGCACGAGCCGGGCCCACGGTGCGATCCCTGCCGACCTTGCCGCACTTTTTGCCGATCGCATCGCAGCACTCGGGCGCGAGGTCGCCGCGATGGACGCGCGCCTGATCCACCAGCGCTGGGGCGCCGCCACCGCGGTGCATGCGCAATCCTTGCCGCCGCCAACTGGCGCGGTCGTACAACCGGACGAGCAGCTCGGTCCGGTGGGGCGGGCGCCGATTCGCTTCGTGGTGGGTCCTGCGCGCACCGGTGCCGGCCAGTCGGAAGTGTTTCTCTATAGCGGCCAGAACGCCGCCGCGCTTCCGGAAGATGCGCTCCGCTTCGTGCGAGGCCTGGCGGCGCAGCGGCGCTTCGTGGCGAAATCGGCGGCCGCCTGGGATCCGGATCTGCCCTGGGAAGAAGTGCAGCAGGTGCTCACCGATCTCGTCGACGAGGGCATCCTGCGCCGGCTTTGAGCTTGGTGTCGCCGCAGGCCGGGTGCGTCCCGCGCAAGGTCGACCGATTCTGCTGAAAATTCACTTGCGTCGCGCGCGGGCCGCGACTAGCCTAGCGGGGTTTTCTTGTACCTCACAATCTGACCAGGAGAGGGCACGATGGCGAAGACCAAAGTCGCACAACTCAAGGTTTCCGGCGGCCGTGGCGCGAGCTCCGC
>CAZUGY010000085.1:0-5496 GCA_964620265.1 uncultured Alcaligenaceae bacterium | reverse complement strand
CGTGGCGTGTCCGCGATCCGCGGCGTGTCGGCCATTCGCGGCGTTTCTGCCATCCGCGGCAAAGCCAAGAAGTAGCAGGTCCCGGTCCGTTCGACGCCCTCGAGTGCCATCGGCCCTCGAGACGGATGAATTTTCGCCTTGCCGGCGCATCGGAGAGTTCTGTGCTTCGTGAGGTCCCTTCGCGGCTGACGGCGGCCACGCTCTTTCCGCGCAGCGCTGCCCGGTTGCTGGATCGCTGGAGAGCCGGTGACTGGCTGGTGGAGCACGGCGACGTCGCGCGACTGCGGTCCGTCACCGGCATTGCGGAGCTGCGCGACATCGAGCAGGTTCTCGCGCTCGGCCCCGCCAAGATCAGCGCCTATGGCGTTTCCGCGACCGCGCCGACATTGCGGCGCGGCGAGGACTCGGTTCGCACGCTGCAGTCGATCGATCACCTGACCCCCGCGCAGGCGCTCGGTGCGTACGACATCGGCCTGTCCCTCCTGTGCGGCGATCTCGTGCCGCTCGTGCCGGAGCTCGCGCGACAGGTCGAAGGGCTGCTCGGCGAATTCGGATTGCCCGGCCGCGGCTCGGGCGACAACCGCTTGCTCGACCTGACGGGCGTCGAACCGATCGAGGCGGTGATGAGCTTCTCTCCTGCCGGCGCCAACGCGGCGCTCGGCCTGCACTACGATGCATTCGACGTGATCGCCATCCAGCTCGAAGGCACCAAGGTCTGGAGGCTCGGCGTGAACGAGGACGTCGCGTTTCCGCTGTCCTCGTTCGACACGGAGGCGCCGCGGACGCAAAGCTCGCGGCGCGACCCCGCGCTCGAGCGCGTCGAGCTGCGCCCCGGCTCGGTCCTGTTCGTGCCGCGCGGGGTATGGCACAGCACGCAGGAGGTGGGCAAGGACCAGCCCTCCGTGACCCTGCTGCTCAAGATGAGCCCGCCTTCGTTCGTCGAGGTCCTCATCACCGCGCTCTTCTCGCAGTTGGGCGAGCACCCGGAATGGCGGGCGCCTTGCGTGGGACTGTTCAAGCCCGCCGGTCTGCGCGCCGATGCCGTGAAAGCATTCGCGGACCTCACGGCGAAGCTGCAACTCGACGCGGACGACCTTCTCCTTTCCCACTACATGCGTGAGCGTGCGTCCCCGGAGCTGCTCACCTTCCACCGCCACGAGCGCGCGACGGCGACGGTGGAACGCCCCGCTCCCGGCGCAGGCGACGTCCTCGTGCGCATCGACTCCCCTGCCGGAGCGAGCGAGCTCCACGTCGATGCTGCGCTCGTGCCGTTGTGCCACTGGATCGCGAACACCGGCCCGCAGGCGATGACGGCGGCCGATGCCCGCGCCCACGCGGGTCACGTCAGCGACGAGGACGTGCGCAATCTTCTCGCCGCGCTGGAAGGCGCGGGGTTGCTGGAAGCCGTCGTCGAAGCACCCCCCAAACTACCCTCCATTCGCCGGGCCGCGAAGCGATGACGCCGATGCGCCATGCGGGAAAGGGACGCGCGGCGTGGAAGCCGAACGTCCTCGCCATCGTCCCGCCCTACACCGTGATCGGCCCGCCGGCCGGTGCTGCCGCCCTGCTGGGCTTCCTGCGCGCGCAGGGATGCGAAGACTTCGACTTCGTCGACCTGCGCCTGGCGGTGCCCTCGGCATTCGCGCCGACGTATCGCTCCATCGGCGCGTTCGGCGAGACCTACGTGATGGACGTGCCCGACCTGCCGCTCGTGCTGAAGCTGCTCGAGGCCCATCGGAACGGCGCGCCGCTCTTCAGCGCCGACGACGACTTCGAGCGCTACTGTGCCGAGCGGCTGATCGACGTCGAGTCGCTCGCGCGTTACCTCTCCGGCATGGAGCGCTACCTCCACAACGCGCTGGCGCAGCTTCCCGACGTACGTTTCATCGGCTTCAGCGTGTGGGCCTCGAACTACCTGACCACGCTCATGGCGGCCGCGATACTCAAGCGGCGGCCGCATCCGCCGACGATCATCGTGGGCGGGCCGCAGGTCACGGAGAGCAACGCCTCCGCGCGTCTCGGCCTCGAAGCCGGCCTGTTCGACGCGGCGGTGCAGGGCGAGGGCGAGGACACCTTCGCGGCGCTCTACGAAAGCCATCGTCGCGGCGGCGCGATCGCGCCGGTGCCGGGCGCGCTCACCATCGCCAGGCCCACGGTCACCGAGGACGAGCTGCCGGACCTGCTCAAGATCCGCAACCTCCCCGCACCCAACTACGACGCGATGGACCTGCCGGCCTATTCGCTGTCGCCCGACAGCACGACGGTGCTCTACCAGCTTTCGCGCGGCTGCACCGATCGCTGCACCTTCTGCAGCGAGTGGGTGTTCTGGCGCCGCATCCGGATCCTGGAGCCCGAGCAGGCGGTCGAGCAGCTGGCGCAGATGCAGAAGCGCTACGGCTTTTCCGAGGTGCTCTTCACCGATTCCTTGCTGAACGGCAGCGTGAAGCGCCTGCGCACCTTTGCCGAAGGCGTCCTCGCGCGCAACCTGAAGTTCGAATGGGGCGGATTCATGCGCGCGCAGACGGATGCCGACACGCTCACGCTCCTCAAACGTGCCGGACTGCGCTGGGTCAATGTCGGCGTGGAGTCGATGTCCGACGCCACGCTCACGTTGATGAACAAGCGCCGCACCGAGGCCGACAATCTCGACGCCCTGCGCATGTTCCTCGAGCACGGCATCATCGTCCAGTCGGGACTGATTCCCGGCTTTCCCGGCGACTCGCGCGAGCGCTTCCTCTACACCATCAAGCAGCTGCGCAAGCTGAAGCAGCAGTTTCCGTCGCTCCTGAGCTTCACCAACGAGCCGTTCACCGTGTCGCCGGCGCAGGCCATCTACAAGGCGCTGGGCGCGTTCGGGCTCGAGCCCGTGAAGTGGGACGCGCACTATCTCGACATCGCCCCCCGCTATCGCGCGATCACCGAGCCGATGCTGTGCTCCGTGCGGGGCAGCAACCAGGGAGTCGACCGGCTGGGCGAGTCGTCGCTCATTCCCTACTTCGACGGCGGCATGCGTGCCGTCACGCCGTTCTCGTACTCGCTCGTCGAGAAATTCTCGACCCGCGAGCTCGAGATCGAGACCATCGAAGGCGGCTGGGTGCTCGCGCGCTGCAAGACGCCGTCGTCGCTGCTCTACGGCTGCATCCTCACCACCGAGGAGCGCCTGCAGTACCTGGACGCCGTCGAGGCTGCGCCACCCGACGTCGTGGATCGGGCGGCGTGCATCCTGGACGTTCCCGAAGTCGCGGCGCTGATGCGCACGGTCGAGCACGACCATGTCTTCGCCGCCGCACGGGAGCAGCCGCCGCTCGTGCCCCTCGCCCATCCCGGCACGTTCGCGTCGGACACGATGGTGGCCATGTCACCACACGTCGTCGGCCGCATCCTCACCAACGGCGAGGACAGCGAGCTCGTGCTCGCGAACATCGTGGCCACGCGCGCCGTGTTCGTATCCCCGGAGCTCGCGCCGCTGTTGAAGTACGCGAGCGGCACACCCCGGACCGTCGAGGAGATCGGTCGCTACGCGCAGCGCAAGGGCGTGGCCCTCACCGCCGAGGAGTGGCTCACGGTTGCCGAGAGCCTCTGGACGCAGGGCTACCTCGTGTGTGTCGCGACCGATGCGCCGCAATCGAGCACGACACGGAGCGTGCTTCCCGCAGGCGAGCCCGCATTGCACGTGGCATGAAGACGGCAGTGCAAACGTCCGCGCCAGGCCGCGCAGATCCGGTCGGACCCGATCGCGCCGATGCGGTCGACCCGAGGGTCGCCCGTCATCTCAGGCTCTCCGGAGCGTGGGAAGACGCGAAGGCGCAGATCGAGCGCGATGATGCGCTGCTCGACCTGGCGCGGCACGAAGGCGTGACCGTCGACGACGAAACGCTCCAGGCAGGCGTGGACAAGTTCCGCGAGGATCTCGGGCTCGGCAATGTCGACGCCACGATGAGCTGGCTTGCGCGGACGGGCGTCACGCTCGAGGAGGTGGAGGCCGAGGTCGAGGCGCGCATCGTCGAGTCGACGCTTTGCGATCGACTCGACCCGCGCGAAGTGGAAGAGGAATTCCAGACGGTGCGGATCCGCTTCGATGCCGTCCTGCTGCGCGTCTTCATCGCCAGCGATGCGGCGTCGGCCCGCGCGCTGGTGGTCCGTGCTGCCGAACAAGATGCGGACGCGCTCGACCTGTGCGCCGCACGGCGCATGGAATGGGGCTGGTTCCTGCGCGAGGAACTGCCCGAGGGTGCCGCCGCGCAGATCTTCAAGGCGCTTCCGGGCGCGATCGTGGGCCCCCTCGAGATCGACGACGGAAGGCATGCCGTGTATTGCGTCGAAGCGTTCCGTGCGGCGACGCTCGACGGCGAGATCGAGGATCAGCTTCGCCGCGAGCTCGTCGCGGAGAAATCCCGGAGCCTGCAGCAGCCCAATGACCCGCGGCGCTTCGTGCTGAAGTGAAAGCGATTGCCCGCACTCCCCCGCTCGGGGCCAGCGAGTTCTTCGAGCGGTACGTGCGTCCCGGCCAGCCGGTGATCATCGATGGCCTGTGCAACTCGCGCGACGCCGGCGCGCCCTGGAACGTCGACTACCTGCGCCGGCGTGTGGGCCAGCGACGGATCCCCGTCGAGGTGCCGCGCGGAGGCAACATCTTTGGCGATCCCGCAGGCGATGGCGTGCAATACGAGTGGACGAGCGTCGAGGCGTTCCTCGATTGCGTGACAGCGCCGCCCACGGGCGCCAAGCGCTACCTGGCGCAGCTCGACCTCGCCAGGACCTTTCCCGAGCTGCTCGCGGACCTGCCCCGGCCCGCATGCCTCGAGTGGGTGTATTGCGACAAGACCGCGCTGTGGATCGGGCCCGGCGACCAGGTCACGCCGCTGCACTACGATGCGTACGACAACCTCGTCTTCATGATGGAAGGGCGCAAGACCTGGACGCTGGTGTCACCCGACGACACCGCCAGGGTGTATCCGCGCGAGTTTCCGACGCCCTACTACAGCCAGGTCGATGTCGAGCGCCCCGACCTCGAGGCGTTCCCCGCCTTTGCCGATGCCGAACTGTTCGGCGTCGAGCTCGAAGGCGGCGACGCGCTGTTCGTTCCGGGAGGATGGTGGCACCACGTCCATGGGCATGGGCTCAACATCGCGGTGAACACGATGTGGTCGCCGCCCCTTCTGGCCGCGCAACTGAGGTAACTCCGCGCCAACCAGCTTCCGCGGTTACCACACGTGGTCTTGACGCCCCCGGATCCGTTACCGCCGCCTGCCCTCCCCCTGGCTTCCCTTCCGACGCAGGAACAGCTGCACCGAATCCGGCTCATCCACGCTCCGACCCACCTCATCCGTAGCAGCCAGCCGCATGTTGAGGCTGCGCGCCGAGTAGCGAAGCTCCTTGCTCGCCACCGCAGGATCGCCGTCGTTCACCAACCGTTGCATCGTGGCGAGGATCGCGCTGGCCCACGGATGCGCGGCGTAGACCACGAGCGCATCGTCGAGCAGCTTGCGTGCAAGC
>CAZUGY010000084.1:0-17991 GCA_964620265.1 uncultured Alcaligenaceae bacterium | reverse complement strand
GCGGTCTCGAACTTGCGCTGCAGCCGCTGCATGTTGTCGATGTACGCCGGGCCTTCCTCCGTGTAGCGCGCGTAGCGATCCTTGGTGGTGCCGCGCGTGAAGTAGCCGCCCTTGCTCGCGTGGGTGCCGGGATACGTGCGATACGCGATGCCGTCGCCATCCACGTCGAGGTAGCGACCGAAGTCGCGGCCGGCCTCGAGCTCCTCCTCGCTCATGACCTTGCCGCGGTCGAGACGCTTCGCGTCGTTCCATTCGAAGGGCTCGGTGAGCCAGTCCTGCATGCCGATGTCGAGGTCGAGCATCACGAAGATCGGCGTCTGCAGGCGGTCGGCGAGGTCGAAGGCCTGCGCGCCGAAGGTGAACGCCTCGGTCGGATCCTGCGGGAACAGCAGTACGTGCTTGGTATCGCCGTGCGACGCATAGGCGCAGGAGATGAGGTCGGCCTGCTGCGTGCGCGTGGGCATGCCGGTCGAGGGACTGCCCCGCTGCACGTCGAAGAGCACCACGGGAATCTCGGCGAAGTAGGCGAGCCCCAGGAACTCCTGCATCAGCGACACGCCTGGCCCCGACGTGCTGGTGAACGCACGCGCGCCGTTCCACGCCGCGCCGATGACCATGCCGATGGAGGCGAGCTCGTCCTCGGCCTGGAGGATGGCGTATCGCTTCTTCTTGGTGACGGGATCGGTGCGGAACTTGCGGCAGTACTTCTGGAAGGCCTCCGCGAGCGACGACGAAGGCGTGATCGGATACCACGCCGCCACCGTGGCACCGCCATACACCGCGCCCAGCGCCGCGGCACTGTTGCCGTCGATGAAGATGCGCTCTCCCACGGCGTCGCTGCGTGCCACGCGGATCGGCAGCGGGCAGTCGAATGCCTCCAGCGCATGGTCGCGGCCCAGCGCGAAGGCGCGGCGATTGGAGTCGAGCAGCGCTTCCTTGCCCTTGTACTGCTCGCCGAAGAGGCGGTCGATCTCCTCCGGCACGATGTCGAGCAGCGCCGAGAGCGCGCCGAGATAGATGATGTTCTTGAAGAGCTGCCGCTGCCGCGCGTCGGTGTACGCGGCATTGCAGATCTCGGTGAGCGGCATGCCGAGCACCGTGATGTCCTCGCGGAAGCGCGCCGGCGGCATGGGCTTGGTGGAGTCGTAGAACAGCCAGCCGCCCGGGTCGATCTCGGCGACGTCCTTGTCCCAGGTCTGCGGATTCATCGCGACCATGAGATCGACGCCGCCGCGGCGGCCGCGCCAGCCGTCGCCCGCCACGCGCACCTCGTACCACGTGGGCAGGCCCTGGATATTCGATGGAAAGATGTTGCGCGCGGCCACCGGCACGCCCATGCGCAGGATCGCGCGCGCGAAGAGGCCATTGGCGGAGGCCGATCCGGAGCCGTTCACGTTGGCGAACTTGACGACGAAGTCGTTCACACGCACTTCGGGATGGACGTCGGTGCGCATGTCTTAAGCGGCCCTCGCGATCTCGCGCTCGCGCGCATGGTGCTGGCGACACCGGTCGTCGGCGTGCGCGGTTTCCAGTAGGAACTTCTGCATGTCCCACGCACCGGTGGGACAGCGCTCGGCGCACAGGCCGCAGTGCAGGCACACGTCCTCGTCCTTGGCCATGATGCGGCCGGTCTTGAGCGTGCCGGACACGTACAGGTCCTGCGCGAGGTTGACCGCGGGCGCCTGCAACCGCTGCCGCAGGTCCGCCTCCTCGCCGTTGTCCGTGAACGTGATGCAGTCCATCGGGCAGATGTCCACGCAGGCGTCGCACTCGATGCACAGCTTGTCGGCGAACACGGTCTGTACGTCGCAATTGAGGCATCGCTGCGCCTCGGCAAAGGCGAGCTTGGGATCGAAGCCGAGCTCCACCTCCACCTTGATGCTGGCGAGCGCGATCCTCGTGTCCTTGAGCGGCACGCGGAAGCGCCGATCGCCGGCGATCGCATTGTCGTAGCTCCACTCGTGGATGCCCATCTTCTGCGACGAGAGGTTCACGTGCGGCGGCGGCCGCCGGTGGAGGCCGTGGCCCTGGCAGAAGAGGTCGATGGAGATCGCCGCGTCGTGGCCGTGCGCCACGGCCCAGATGATGTTCTTGGGACCGAACGCGGCATCGCCGCCGAAGAAGACGTTGGGCAGTGTCGAAGCCATCGTGGTGGTATCGACCACCGGCATGCCCCACTCGTCGAAGTCGAGGCCGAGGTCGCGCTCGATCCAGGGAAATGCATTCTCCTGGCCGATGGCCACCAGCACGTCGTCGCAGGGGAAATGGACGTCGGGCTCGCCGGTGGGCACGAGCTGGCGCCGGCCCTTCGCATCGCGCTGCGGCGCGACCTTCTCGAAGGTCACGCCGGTGAGCTTGCCGCTCTCGTGCGTGAAATGCCTGGGCACGAGGTAGTTGTGGATGGGAATGCCTTCGTGCCGCGCGTCTTCCTTCTCCCACGGCGAGGCCTTCATTTCGTCGTAGCCGGAGCGCACCACGACGTGCACGTCGTCGCCGCCCAGGCGCCGCGCGCTGCGGCAGCAGTCCATCGCCGTGTTGCCGCCGCCCAGCACGACCACGCGCTTGCCGATGTGCGTGGTATGGCCGAACGACACGCTCGCGAGCCAGTCGATGCCGATGTGGATGTTCGCCGCGGCTTCGGCGCGGCCGGGAACGTCGAGGTCGCGGCCGCGCGGCGCGCCGCTGCCCACGAACACGGCATCGAAGCCCTGCCCGAGCAGCGCGCGCAGGCTGTCGATGCGCGCTCCCGGACGGAAGTCGATGCCCATGTCCAGGACGTAGCCCATCTCCTCGTCGATCACGCGCTCGGGGAGACGGAACTTCGGGATCTGCGTGCGCATCATGCCGCCCGCCTTGGCATCGCCGTCGAAGACCACGAGCTCGTAGCCGAGCGGCGCGAGGTCGCGCGCCACGGTCAGCGAGGCGGGTCCGGCGCCCACGAGCGCCACGCGCTTGCCGTTCTTCTGCGCGGGCGCCTTGGGCAGGAAGGCGCTGATGTCCTCCTTGTAATCGGCGGCCACCCGCTTCAGGCGGCAGATCGCCACCGGCTCGGGCTTGCCGCGATGGTCGCCGCCCTCCTCCACGCGGCCGCGCCGGCACGCAGGCTCGCACGGACGATCGCAGGTGCGCCCGAGGATGCCGGGGAACACGTTGGAGTGCCAGTTGACGAGATAGGCGTCGCCGTAGCGCCCGGCCGCGATCAGGCGTATGTACTCGGGCACGGGGGTGTGGGCTGGGCAGGCCCACTGGCAATCGACGACCTTGTGAAAGTATTCGGGTTGCGCGATATCCGTCGGGTTCAAACGCACCTCCTCCACAGCGCCGGTGGGCACGTTCGGCGGGACCCCGCCGTGCGCCTTCGAATCCGGCTGTCGAGATGCTACGCCGATTCGCGCGCCGCGGGAAATCCGGTGTCACGCGGCGGGTGTCGTGCCGTGCGCAAAGTGTTGCATCGGCCGCGGTATTGCGACGCAACAACCCGCCCTCGCTAGAATGGCACCTCCTCCACGCTTCCCACCGCCCATGAACGCCCCCGACGCCGTACCCCTGCGCCTGACCTCGTTCTCCCATGGCGGTGGCTGCGGCTGCAAGATCGCGCCGGGCGTGCTGCGCGAGATCCTGGGCAACGCCAGGGGCGCGATCGTCCCGCCGCAACTGCTCGTGGGCATCGAGACCTCCGACGACGCGGCCGTGTATCGCATCAACGACACGCAGGCGATCGTCGCCACGACCGATTTCTTCATGCCGATCGTCGACGACCCGTTCGACTTCGGCGCGATCGCCGCCACCAATGCGATCTCGGACGTCTATGCGATGGGCGGCACGCCGCTCTTCGCGCTGGCCCTCGTGGGCATGCCGGTGAGCCAGTTGCCGGTCGAGGTCATCCGCAAGGTGCTCGAAGGCGGCGAGAGCGTGTGCGCGAGGGCGGGGATTCCCGTCGCGGGCGGGCACACGATCGATTCGGTGGAGCCGATCTATGGCCTCGTCGCGATCGGGCTCGTGGATCCGCGCAATCTCAAGCGCAATGCGGGCGCGCGGCCGGGCGATCGTCTCGTGCTCGGCAAGCCGATCGGCGTGGGCATCTACAGCGCCGCGCTCAAGAAGGAGGAGCTCGACGGCGCGCAGTACGCGACGATGCTCGCCTCCACCACACAGCTCAACACCCCCGGCGTGGCGCTCGGCAAGCTCGATGGCGTGCATGCGCTCACCGACGTGACCGGTTTCGGGCTCCTCGGTCATCTCCTAGAGATCTGCCGCGGGTCCAACGCGGGGGCCGCGGTCGACTTCGCGAACGTGCCGTTGCATCCGGGCACGCTCGACTTCGCGCGCGCGGGCATCTTCACGGGCGCATCGGGACGCAACTGGGCGGGCTACGGCGCGGAGGTCGATCTCGCCTCCCGCCTGGGCGAGGCCGAGCGCGCGCTCCTCACCGATCCGCAGACCTCGGGCGGCTTGCTCGTGGCCTGCGCACCGGACGCGGTCGACGACGTGCTCCATGTGTTCCGGCGCGAAGGCTTCGCGAACGCCGCCGAGATCGGCGCGATCGGCGCGGGTCCGGCGCGCGTCCGGGTGAGCTGAGGCGGCGTGCGCCTCACGCGCGAGGCACGCCTCCCGCAGCCCGCCGCGGGCCTGCGGCGACCGCGGCCGACGTGACGTGCCCGAGGGTCCCGAGATCCGCCGTGCGGCGGACGACCTCGCCCGGGTGCTCGACGGCCGGCGGCTCGCTCATGTGGAGTACCGCGTGCCGGGGCTCGCGCGCCGCGGCCAGGCCTTGACCGGCAAGCGCGCGCGCCGCGTGCATGCGCGCGGCAAGGCGCTGCTCATCGACTTCGAGGGTGGCGTCACGCACTACAGCCACAACCAGCTCTACGGCGAATGGGAGGTCACACCCGGATCGCGCTCGCAGGACGAGCGGCGCACGGTGCGCGTGGTGCTCGCCACGCCCACGCACACCGCCACGCTCTACGCGGCGACGCAGATCGCGCTGCTGCCCACCCGCGACGTCGAGCGTCATCCGTACATCGCGCGGCTCGGGCCGGACGCGCTCGACGATGCCACGACGAGCGCCGGGGTACGTACCCGATTGACCGATGCGCGCTTCGCCAACCGCACGCTCGGCAGCCTTCTGCTCGACCAGGCGTTCGTGGCGGGACTCGGCAACTACCTGCGCAGCGACATCCTCTTCGCAGCGGGACTGCATGCCGATCTGCGGCCCCGCGACCTCGCGCCGGCGCAGCGATCGACGCTGGCCCGCACGATCCTCGCCATCGCGCGGCGGAGCTATCGCACCGGTGGCATCACCAACGAGCCTGCGCGAGCGCGGCGGGCGGCGCGCGAAGGTACCCGTCGCGGCGACTACCGTTTCCTGGCCTACGGGCGTGACGGGGAGGCGTGCTGGAACTGCGGGGAACCCATCGTCCGCCGCGAGCACGGCGGCCGCGGGCTTTTCGAATGCAGCACCTGTCAACCGCGATGATGCGCGCAACGCTTTCGTTCTGTTCGCAAGCAGTCCGGCGAAGCTGCGGGACGGGACACATCCGCCGGTGCATGGCGGCGATGGCGGGCTGCGTGGCCCTGGCACTGGGAGGGCACGCTGTGCTCGCGGGCGCCACCGGTCTCGTCCCGTGGACGGGCGGTCCCGCGCCCACGCTCGCTGCCCGCACGCTGGCGGACGACCCGCTCGGGCTCGCCGACTTCGCGGGGCGCGTCGTGCTCGTGAACTTCTGGGCGACGTGGTGCGCACCATGTGTGGAAGAGATGCCCTCGATGCAGCGCCTGCGCGACCGGCTGGGCCGCGAGCGCATCGAGATCGTGGGCGTGAACTTCCAGGAGAATGCCGCGCGCATCGAGCCTTTCCTGCGCCGGCTCGGTCTCGCCTTTCCGGTCGTCCGCGATCACGATGGCGCACTGCGCAAGGCGTGGCAGGTCAGCGTATTTCCCAGCACGTTCGTCGTGGCGCCCGACGGCCGCGTCGCGTACGTGGTCACGGGTGGAATCGACTGGGATGATCCGACGGTAGAATCGAGTCTGCGCAGCCTTCGCTAGTGCCCCGTCGGGGCCGCCACGGCTCGCGCGTTCTCGGGGGTTACACATGGATCGTCGCACGTTCATCACATCCGCGGCGGTGCTGCCGCTCGCCGGCAGCCTGCCTTCCATCGCGCTCGCACAGGAGCGCACGTTCTCGCCCGCCTCGCCGGCGTGGCGCACGTTCGAGGTGGTCAACGAGATCAACGTCATCAGCGCGGGCGGCGTCACGCGCGCCTGGGTGCCGGTGCCGTCGCTCGACACCGGCTGGCAGCAGTCGCAGCCCTCCACCTGGACGGGGAACATGCGCGAGGCCGTGGTCGAGACGGATCCGGTCTACGGCGCGAAGATGGTCCGCGCCACGTGGGCGGAAAACGAGCCGCAGCCCAAGCTCGTGGTGGTGAGCCGCGTGCGTACGCGTGACCGCACGATCGACTGGGCGAGCAAGACGCGCCCCGCGGCGGTGCCCGCCGATATCGCGCTGGCACTGCGTGCCACCGACCTCATCGCCACCGACGGCATCGTGAAGACCACCGCGACGAAGATCGTCGGCAACCGTACCGGCGACCTCGACAAGACGCGCGCGATCTACGATTGGGTCGTCGCCAACACGTATCGCGACCCGCAGGTGGCGGGCTGCGGCGTCGGCGACGTGCGCGCGATGCTGACCACCGGCAACCTCGGCGGCAAGTGCGCCGATCTCAATGCGCTCTTTGTGGGCCTGTGCCGCGCGGCGGGCGTGCCGGCACGCGACGTCTACGGCATCCGCACCGCGAAGTCGGCGTTCCCGTACAAGGAGCTCGGCGCCGGCAGCCCCACGATCACCAAGGCGCAGCACTGCCGCGCCGAGGTCTGGCTCGCCGACTATGGCTGGGTCGCGATGGATCCCGCGGACGTGGCCAAGGTGATGCGCCAGGAAACACCCGAGTGGATCAAGGATCCTCTGAACCCGATCGCCAAGCCCGTGTACACCGCGCTCTTCGGCGCGTGGGAAGGCAACTGGATGGGCTACAACACCGCGCACGACGTGAAGCTCGCGGGCTCGAACGGCGCCCCGCTCGGCTTCCTCATGTATCCGCAGTGCGAGACGAAGGGACAGCGCGTGGATTGCCTCGATCCGGAGACCTTCGAATACAAGATCACGGTCCGCGAAGTCACCGCTTGATCGGGCGCGGCCACGTCGCGACATCGCGCTTGCGCGCGTTCGCCGCCACCGTGGCCCTCGCCTCGAACGCCATGGCCGCGCCGCTCGCCATTCCCACGGCGAGCGGCGTATTCGGCCTCTACCCCGCACCCGATTTCCGGCTCGTCACGGGCGCCACCTGCGGCGAGTGTCCGACCTCGCGCCAGGCCCGCTGGTACTTCCGCGACGAGACGATCGCCGTGCCGCGTTCGGGCTTGCCGGTGGCAGGTTACACACCGGGAGTCAGCGCCTTCGACGACGTCCGCCACTGGGCGATGGCGCGCGCTGCGAGTGCGCCCATCGACTTTCCCCCGCTCGTGTGGACAGCGGCGCCCCTCGTGGCGCGTGATGCGCGCCTGGCCGCCGACGGCGCCTCGCTCGCCATCGACGGCACGAGCATGCCGCTGCGGCCTGTCGCGAAGATCCCGCTCAACCGCTCGTTCTACGACGCGTCGTCGATCGCGTGGCTCGCCGGCCACCCGCTCACGGTGCGCGGTGCGCGCGAGGGCGACACGTTCGTGATGCGTACGGTGTGGCCCGATGACTTCGGCGTGGGACCCACGGCGCCGGCGCCCCGTGCGCTTCCCGCGGCGGCGTCCACCGGCCTCGCGCTGCGCGCGCTGATGCGCGAGGCACCGCAAGGCGGCGCCCGCGCGCCGTACGCCACGAGCACGCTGTGGCAACGTGCCGGCGTGCCGGCCGACTGGCGCGGCAAGCCCGTCCTCGCCTTCATGGTGAACGGCGCGCAGGGCGACGACGACGAGGCGCACGGCGGCCACTTCGCGCTCGTGACCGGCCGCGTGGCCGACGACGGCCGCATCGGCGACTGGCTCGTCAACAATTTCTACTCGCTCGACATCGAGAGCGAGAAGGGCATCATCGCCGCCCCGCTCCCGCTCGACAATTACCTCGGCGACCTCAATGCGGGACAGAACTGGTACCGCCCCACGTACATGGTCGTGGCCGTGCTGCGCGACGAGCGCGCGGCGGCACTCGTGCAGTCGGCGGTGAATCGCGTGTTCAACCAGTTCTACCGCCACCAGCTCGTGTACTACCACCCCACGGGGAACTGCGCGAGCATCAGCGTGGACGCGTTGCGCGCGCTCGGCTGGCCGGTGCGCCAGCGCGGCCCCGCGAGCCGCGTCCTCGCCTGGGCGTCGCTGCCGTGGGTCGCGGTGAAGGAGCGCTCGATCGGCAAGGGCAAGCTCGCCTTCGACTACCTCTACGCCGACCAGACACGGCTGCTGCCTGCAGCGGCGCTGGAGGAAATCTTCGAGAGCCTGCTCGTGCTCGGGGGTGGGGAGTTGCCGCCTGCCGCGGGACCGCTCGCGCGCATGCTCGCGGAGGACCTCGAGGCGCTCGCCTTCGTGCGCATCCCGCAGTTCCCGTCGAGCCGCAAGTTCGGGGATGCGCCGGCGGTGACCACCGCCGAGTACCGCTCGCGCGTGCCATCGGATCCGGCGCTCGCGCAGATCGTGCCGGTGCCGCCGCGGCCGTTTCCCGCGGAGTTGCGCGACCCCGACCTGCTGCCGCCGAAGCGCCATCCTTCCGACGTCGCGGTGATCGTGTGGGCCGTGCTCACGGTCGTGGGGATTCCGCTGCTCCTGTGGCGCGCATGGCGCTGGCGGCAGACGCGCAAGCGTGCGGCGATGCCCTCACGGTGATTCGCCGCGCGACCCCGCGCGTCACGAAGGTCGGCGCGATCGACGCGTTCAGCGCAATCCCGCGTACCCGCCGAGCGGGAGCAGGCGCTGCACCTCGGCGTCGTGGGCGAAGGCGTCGAGCGCGGGATGGATCGCCGTCTGCACGAGCTCCATGTCGCGCGCCGCGCGCGCCTGTGTCAGGAGCGCCACCATGCGCTCGCGCTCCCCGAGCCAGGCCGCGAGCAGCGCCCGGCTCGCCGGGCTCACGTGCGCAAAGCGCGCCCTGCACGCCGCCTCGACGTCATGTGCGGCCGCCGCGTCTCCCGTGAGCGCGAGCACGTAGGCACGTCCCATCGCCGCCATCGGCGACTGCGAGTGGCGGCTCTCCGCCTCGTCGAAGCACTGTGTCGCGCGGGCGAGCTCGCCCACGAGCAGGTGATGCATGCCCGTGCCGCACAGGACCCACAGGCTCGCCTCGCCCGTGGCCGCGCACAGCGCCCACGCCTCGCCGCTGGCCTCGAAGCGCCGCAGCATGTCGAGGCACACGGCGCGCGCGAGCAGCACCGAAGGTGACAGCGGATCGTAGACGCGCGCGAGGTTCAACTCGGCCTGCGCTTCCGCGGCCTTGCCCTGGAAGGCGAGGAGCTCGGCGAGATTGATGCGCGCGGAGGTGTAGTGCGGCATCGACCGCAGCGCACGACGGAAGAGATCCTCGGCCGTCACGGCGTCGTAGTCGCACTTGCCGGTGACGATGGCCTTGGTCCGCAGCGCCACCGGATGCTCGGGGGCGAGTGCGAGCGCGCGGCCGATGCTGGCGCGCATCTCGTCGAGCAGCGCGCCTTCCTCGCGATCCATGAAGGAGTAGCGGCTGTACAACGCCGCCGCGTGCGTGGCCCAGGCATCGGCGTCCTGCGGATGCGTATGCACCGCGGCCTGCGCGATCGCCACGGCATCCTCGGTGCCGCGCAGGTTGCGCTGCGCGAGCATGAGCGGTACCTGGTCGAGTGCGATGCGCTGCGCGCGCGGCAAGGTCGTGGACCCCGGGGCAGTGGCACCCGCGGCCATCGCCGCGGGCAGCGGCAGCGTATCGAGGGTACGGATCAGCACGAAGTCGAGCATGCGCTCGAAGAGCGAAGCGACCTCGCGCGCCTGCGCCACGGCGGTCTCCACCCAGCGCAGGGTCTGGTCGGTCGCGTGCAGGAGGCGCACCGACAGGCGCAATTCGCGCTCGTGCTCGCACGCGAGCGTGGACTCGAGCAGCCAGGCGACGCCCGGCATCGGTGGGCCGCCCGCGCGCACCTCCGCGACCCGGTCCGACGGCGCCTCCGCAGCATGCACGTGCGGCAATCCCGCGTGTGCCAGGTGGTCGCGCAGGCGATCGGCAAAGGCATCGCAACGCGGATCGAGGCCGGCCTCACCGGTCTGGTTGCGCGTGCGCAGCACGAGCAGGCCGAGCCGGGACGCCGCCGCGCCCGGGCGCGCGACGAACTCCGGCGCGTAGCGGCCCTTGGGCAGCAGGATGCGCACGGCCGGCTCGGTGTCGCGTCCCGCATAGGCCGCTTCGAGGCGCTCGCGCAGGCGGCGCGTGGTGACCCGCACGATGGGATCGGTCTGCGGATCGTAGGTCGAGGGATCGCGGCGAAACACCTCGATGGCGATCGCCGTCTCGCGCAGCGCCGGGTCGTCCTGCGCCAGACGCCGCGCCACGAGATAGCGCAGGAGGCGCATGTGGCTGGGGGCACGGCGCAGGGACGGGCTGTCCATCAGCCGGTCGAGCTCCGCCTCCACGAGATGCCTGGCGATCACGGGTGGTTCCACCATGAAGGCGAATGTAGACGACAGAAGGCCGTCGGATACACCGGATGTTACTTGTTGTTACGTCACCGCGCGCGGGCGGTTCGATACCGTCCACATCGCCACTTGGCCCACGCCCGAGGTCGTACCGATGCGTTCCCTGCCCGCTCGCTGTGTGTTGGATGGATTGCGCGCTGCCGCGGTCCTCGCAGCATTTGCCCTGTCGGGTGCGGTCGCCGCCGCCACGGCGACCTACAGCGTGGCGCTGGACACCGACAGCAATGGCGCCACGGGATGCACGATCGCCACCGCCAGCGGTCCGCTCGCGGGCATCGAGCAGGTCGTGACCACGATCGTGGACACGACGACCACGGGTGCCACGGTCACGCGCCTCGAGCGCCAGGTGTGCAGTGGCGGCGTGCTGGGCGCGCCGGTCGCCTACGACGTGGGCGGCTGGCCGGTGGGGCTGGCCAATGGCACCGGTGGCACCGGCGTCGTCGAGACCTCCGTCCCGCTGTCGATGCTGCCGGCGGGCGCCGCCATGCGGGCCACGGCCTTGTCGACAGGCGGCAGCGGGCAGGATGCAACGGCGACGTTCGTGCTCGCCCTCGACCCCGTGGTGTCCAGGCCGGGCAGCTTCGTCGAGCCGGTGCCGCTGTCGCCCTGGCTGGTGCCCCCGCTCGCACTGTGCGTGCTCCTGCTGGCCGCGTGGGTGCGCCGGCGCTATCCACAGCAGACGGGCCTGTTCGTGCTGGTGGCGGTATTCGCCGTGTCGGGCCTCGTGTGGGCCGCCACCGTGATCCGCGACGGCCTCGTGGGCGATTGGGCCGGCGTGGCGCCGGCCGTGACCGATGTCCGTGGCGATGCCCCCGCCGACGCCGACCTTCTCGCCGTCTTCTTCCAGCAGGACGGCAGCAACCTCTACTTCCGCTTCGACGCCGACGTGCGCACCGTCACGGGCAACCAGGCGCCGCAGGTGAGCGCGGGCAGCGCACAGACCGTCACGCTGCCGGCGAGCGCGTCGCTCGCGGGCACCGCCACCGACGATGGATTGCCCGATCCTCCCGCCACCTTGACCACCACGTGGAGCAAGGTGAGCGGACCGGGGACCGTCACGTTCGGCAATGCCGATGCGCTGTCGACGACTGCGTCGTTCTCGCTTGCCGGCGCTTACGTGCTGCGGCTCACGGCGAGCGACAGCGCGCTGTCGGCGAGTGCCGATGTCACGATCAACGTCAACGACGTGCCCGCGAGCGGGCCGCAGATCGCGCCGATCGGCGATCGCACGATCGTGGCCGGCACGCACCTGCAGGTGGTGATCCAGGCCAGCGACGCCGCCGGCAGCGAGCTCACCTACTCGCTGCCCACGGCACCCTCCGGCGCCGCGCTGAGCCCCGCCCCGCTGATCGACTGGATGCCCACGCTCGCCCAGGTCGGAACGCATGCCATCACCGCGCAAGTCACCGACGCCGGCGGGCACACGGCCAGCACCACGTTCAACGTCACCGTCGTCGCGAGCGCGAACACGCCGCCCGTGCTCGGCGCGCAGGCGAACCAGACGATCGCCGTGGGCACCGCCTTCACGCGCACGCTCTCGGCCGTCGATCCCGACACGGGCGAAGTGCTCACCTATTCGCTCGTCTCCGGACCTGCCGGCATGACGTTGTCGGGCAACACGTTGACGTGGACCACCACCGGCAGCAGCGTGGGCGACCACGGCGTGACCGTGCGCGTCACCGACAGCAAGGGCGCATTCGACCAGAAGTCCTTCACCGTCACGCTGCAGGTCTCCGCGGCGCTGGCGCCGCTCGCGGTCGACGACACCTACACCGTCAAGCCGGGTGGCACGCTTGCGGTGGCCGCCCCTGGCGTGCTCGGCAACGATGAGAACCCGGGTGGCGGCCCGCTCACCGCACGGAAGCTCACCGATCCCGACAAGGGGTCGCTCGGAGCCTTCGATGCCGACGGCTCGTTCACCTTCGTGGCGCCCGCGTCGGTGCCGCCGGCGCCGTCGCTCAAGATGAACACGCTGTGGAAGGCCCTCCTGCCCGACAGCACGGGCTACGCCGCCGCGGCCGATATCAATCACGACGGTGGCGCCGACGTCATCCTCCTGAGCTTCGGCACGCCCGTGGCCTTCGACGGCAAGACCGGCGCGAGGCTGTGGACCGGGTGGGACACGTCGGCCACCTCCCCCGGGCAATACTGCCGCATGTACCTCTTCGGCACCGACTTCGCGCTGGGCGACGTCGATGGCTCGGGGAACATCCTGTATGTCGCGGGCACGCATTGCGATGCGACGTACGCCGCCGGGGTTTCGAATCGCCTGATCGGCGTGGATACCGATCCTGCGCACGCCGTGGGCGGCGCCGCTGCGGTGCGCTGGGTATCCGAGCGGCTCGACGTGCAGGTCCCGCTGCCGCCCGCGGTCGGTGAGCCTCCGGTGCCGACCTATGTGATCAACCCGCAGGAGAACGGGCTTGCCAACTTCGCCACCCCCACGCTCGCGAAGCTCACGCCCACCGGCAGCGTCAAGGTGCTCACGCGCATCCCCATCGTGGGCACGCAGTTCCCCTACGACAGCGATGGCGACGGCTCGCGCGACAGGAATGCCGGGTGCATGGCCGCGACCGGCAATTTTGCCGACCAGGGCAAGTCGTGCACGGTGACGTTCATCGTGAATGCCGCCACCGGCGTCAAGGAGGCGGTGCTCACGGCACCGAATCCCTACGACCAGTACCAGACGCCCGATTGGGAGCCGCAGCGCCAGACGGCACCCGTGGTGGCCGACCTCGACGGCGACGGCCAGGTCGAGATCATCTCCGGCACCGACGTCTTCAAGTACGACGGCACCACGTGGTCGCTCGCGTGGCAAGCCGGGCTGCCCGGCGTCCTCATCTTCTACGAGCCGATGTCGGTGTCCGTCGCCGATGTCGACGGCGACGGCAAGGCCGAAGTGATCCTGCAGGCCGCGTGGTACGACGACCGCTCCCACCGTGGCTTCCTCACCTACCGCCACGACGGCGTGTTGCTGCACAAGTTCGAGCCCGCCGCCTGGTACGGGGGCCTGCCCGCCATCGCCGACGTCGACGGGGACGGCGTCTCCGAGATCCTCTTCGCGGCCGGCGGCATCGTGTGGGCCTACCGCCCCGACGGCACGCTGGTGTGGGCCTCCCAGGTCCCCGACGACGACCTCGCGAGCAATCCCGACGACGATCCGACCGTGGCGCATTGGCCAAAACCCACCCGCGACCGCAGCGGCGCGACCAACGGCCTGCAGGTCTACGACCTCGATCTCGACGGCGTGCCCGAGGTGATCGTGAACGCGACGCATCGCCTCGCGATCTACGACGGCCGCACCGGCAGGCTCCGGTCCAGCGCCCACAACAACGCGGTCGCGCGCAACAAGGTCGTGCCGCTCGTGGTCGACGCCAACGGCGACGGTCACGCCGACATCCTGAGCACGACCGGCAATAGCGGCAGCAACTGCGCCGGTTGTCCCGACACCAACACCCTCGCCTTTTCCGGCGTCGACCGCAACTGGGCGCCTGCCCCGCTCGTGCAGAACCAGATCAGCTTCAATCCGTGGGCCATCGACGATGCCGGCGCCATCGTCTACGACGGCGCGGTGCACCGCAGCTTCCGCACGCACCGCCAGCTCGGCACGGTCGTCGACCCGCGCACGCGCGACACCACTTCGTTCACGTATGCGGCCGCGGGCAACGGCGGCACGTCGGCGCCCGCGACGGTGCGCCTGCAGATCGTCCCGGAGAACTCGCCGCCGGTCATCACGTCCACGCCACCGACGGCGCTGCATGTAGTGCTGCAAGGCGGGGCCTATCCGACGTTCCTCTACCAGATCGCGGCGACCGATCCGGATGTGGGCGATACCGTCCGCTACGAGCTCGTCTATTCGTCGGTGGACACGTACTACTTCCCGCAGGCCACCGTGGATGCGGTCACGGGCACGATGCGCATGCACACGGGACCGTGCGGTTCGTATGGCGGGCCCTGCGACTTCGGGCCGATGCCCTTCATCGTGGCCGCCGTGGACAGCTCCGGCGCGCGCACGGAGCAGGGATTCGTGGTGGACGTGACGTCGCAGTCGCGCACCGTGCCGGCGGTGGTGGGCCTGCAGGTCGAGGCGGCCAAGGCGGCGGTGTTGGGCGTGCAGCTCGTGCCGCGCGTGAACGAGGTGTTCGATGCGCGCCCCGCGGGCACGGTGGTGCAGCAGAACCCGGTCTCCGGCACGGTCGTGGCGCGCAGCTCCACCGTCCTGATGGCGGTGTCGAAGGGGCCGCAGCCGGTGACGATGCCACATGTCGTGGGCAAGACGCTGACCGCCGCCCGGCAGGAGCTCACGGCGCTGGGCCTCACGCTCGACATCACGGCGGCGCCGTCGACCACGGTGCCCGCCGGCATCGTCATGGCGCAGTCCCCGGCATTCGGCACCGTCGTGCTGCCGACGCCTGCCCATCCGGCGGCATTGACGGTGTCCTTCGGTGCGCCGCTGCCGGCGGCCATCGCGAGGATCGACCTCGCGCCGGGCGCGGCCACGCGGATCGTCGGTGACGACCTGGCGTACCGGGCCACGGCCGTGCTCGCCGATGGCACGGCGCGCGATGTGACGCTCGCAGCCACCTGGTCCTCGTCTCCCAGCGGGACGGCGACCATCGTGTCCCCGGGCAACGTGCACGCTGCGCACGCCGGCGCCACGAGCGTCACCGCCACGATGAACGGCGTCACGGGATCCTCGGCGCTCACCGTCGTCTCCCCCGTCGCCGACGCCGTGCTTCCCACGGCGATCATCGCGACACCCGCCGATGGCCAGACCGTCACCGGACCGGTGCCGGTCACGGGCACGGCGAGCGATGCCAACCTGCTGCGCTACGAGCTCGGCTATGCGGCGGATGGTGACGACACTTACACGACGATCGCGGAAGGAACCACGCCCGTGGTGGGGGGTACGCTCGGCAGCTTCGATCCCACCGTGCTGCTCAATGGCGTCTACTCGCTCGAGCTTCGCGCATGGGACCGCGGCGGCAACGTGGCGGTCGCGCGCAGCTCGGTCACCGTCGATGGCAATCGCAAGGTCGGCGCCTTCACGCTCGCCTACACCGATCTCACCGTGCCGCTGTCCGGAATACCGATCCAGGTCGTGCGCACCTACGACAGCCGCAACAAGGCCAAGGGCGACTTCGGCATCGGCTGGACGCTGGGCCTGAAAGCGGTGCGCGTGACCTCCACGCGCGCGCCCGGTGAGGGCTGGGAGGTCTACAGGAGCGGACTCAATTTCGAGCTCGACGCGCGCTCGAACCGCTACCTCACCGTGACGCTGCCGAGCGGCCGCGTGGAGACCTTCGACCTCCGCATCACGCCGTCGACGTCACCGCTGATTCCGTTCTCGACGGTGAAGGCGAGCGTCGCCACCCGCCCCGGCAACCTCGGCACGCTCGAGATCCTGTCCAATACCGATCTGTTGATCGTCGCTCCGCAGCCGGGTCCGGTGACCCTCGTCGACGACGGTACCTTGCAGGCCTTCGAGCCCGATCGCTTCCGCTATCGCCAGCGTGACGGTACCGAGTTCATCGTCACGCGCTCGCGCGGCGTGGAAAGCGCGAAGGACGCCAACGGCAACTCGATCACGATCACACCCGGCGGCATCTCGCACTCGTCGGGTGTGGCCATCTCGTTCACGCGCGATGACGAGGACCGGATCACCGCCATCACCGATCCCGCCGGCCAGGTCCGCACCTACGCCTATTCGGCCGACGGCGACCTGGCCCGTGCCACGGACCGCGCGGGGGCGACCACGAAGTGGTTCTACGACGCGCGGCACGGCGTCGTGCGCATCGAGGATCCGCTCGGGCGCACGGGCACCCGCACCGAGTACGACAGCGCGGGCCGCGTGATCAGCATCACCGACGCGAACGGCCACACCACGCAGTACCGGCACGACCTCGACGGACGCCAGGAGCAGGTCGAGGACGCGCTCGGGCGCGTCACGATCCATACCTACGACGAGCGCGGCAACGTCACCGCCAGGACCAATGCGCTCGGCCACACGACGACTGCCGCCTACGACGCGCGCGACCGCATCACCCGCAGCACCGACGCGCTCGGCGGCGTCAGGACGTTCGCGTGGGACGACGGCGACAACCTCACCCAGGTCACCGACGAGCTCGGCCATTCGCGCAGCATGACCTACGATTCCGCGAACAATCTCCTGAGCGAGACCGATCCGCTCGGCCGCGTCACCCACTTCACGTACAACGCCACGAACAACCTCGTGGGCACGATGGATGCGCTCGGGCGCGCCACCACCTTTGCCGTCGATGCCGCCGGCAACGTGACGGGCATGGTCAAGCCCGGCGGGGTCACGTCGGCGATCGCCTACGATGCCCTGGGCCGTCTTGCCGCATCGACCGACGGCATGGGCAAGGCCACGGCATTCATCTACGACACCAACGGCCGGCTCACCCGGCAGACCGGTCCCGACGGCGGCATCGGCGCGGTGACCTACGACGGCGAAGGTCGCATCGTGGGCATGGCCCTGGGGGGACGTCCCAATGCATCGGGCTACGATGCGACCGGTACGCTCTCCTCGCTCACGACCGTCACCGGTCGTACCCTGGGCGTGCGCAGCGACGACGCCGGTCGCTTCACGGGATTCGTCGGCGCCGGAGGTGCCACGCTGCTCGGCCAGACGTACGACGCGGTGGGCAACGTCACGGCGGCGGTCGACAGCACCGGGCAGCAAACGAGCTACCAGTACGACGCGGCCAATCGCCTCGTCGCCACGACCTCGGCCTCGGGCGCGGTGGAACGGCGTGCCTACGATGCGGCGGGGCGCGTGATCGCGATCACCGACGCCCGTGGCCACACCCGCCATTTCGCCTGGGACGCGGCCGGCCGCCTGCTGTCCTCGACCGACGCGCTCGGAGGCGTGACCACGCACGAATACGACGCCGCCGGCAACGAGATCGCAACCACCGACCCGCTGGGACGCATCACGCGCTTCGAGTACGACGCGCTCGACCGCGTGACGCGCGCGACGTACGCCGACGGGACGGTCGAGCGGCAAGTGTTCGACGACGCCGGGAACCTCGTCTCGCGCTTCGATGCCGATGGCACGAGGACCGACTTCCGGTACGACGGCGCGGGCCGCATGGTGCGCGCGACCGACGCCGTGGGCGGCACGGTGCAGCACGAATACACGAGCGCGAGCGGCATTCCGTCACGGACGATCGACGCGCGGGGCGCCGCCACGGTGCGCGGCTTCGACGCGCAGGGGCGGCTGTCGAGCACCACCCTTCCCGACGGCGGCGTCGAGACGAATGCCTACGA
>CAZUGY010000083.1:5279-18348 GCA_964620265.1 uncultured Alcaligenaceae bacterium | reverse complement strand
ATCGCCTCGTCCCACGAGACGGGCTCGAATTCGCCTGCACCACGGTCGCTGCCCGGCTTGCGGCGCAGCGGCTGCGTGAGCCGCGCCGGCGAGTACTGCTTCATGATCCCCGAGGCGCCCTTGGCGCAGATCACGCCCTTGTTGAGCGGATGGTCGGGGTTGCCGTCGATGTAGCGGACCTTGCCGTCGGTCAAGTGCACGCGGATGCCGCAGCGGCAGGCGCACATGTAGCAGGTCGTCTTGGCGACGGATGTGGCCGGAGGGCCGGGGGCCGCCTCGGTGGGGATGGACGGCGCCGCGGCTGAGGCGGAGGGAGCGGAAGCTGGGACGGAAGCGGTGGCAGACGGGGCGGCGGCGGTCATGGCGGAAGTCTAGGAGGCCGGCCCATATGCGTAAAACGAATAGTATTCATATAATCTAGCGAGTATATCGATATAACCAACGCACTCCCGCCCGTTCCCCGTCCCTGTCCGCTTCCTCCTGCCGCACGAGCCCGCTCCATGCCCGCCCTGCCCGCCACCCGCGTCACCCTCCGCCAGCTCCAGATCTTCATCGCCGTGGCCGATCGCGGCACCACCACCGCGGCCGCGAGCGATCTCGCGCTGTCGCAGTCGGCGACCAGTGCCGCGCTGAACGAGCTCGAGTCGCTGCTCGGCACGCGCCTGTTCGACCGCGTGGGCAAGCGCCTGGCCATGAACGACGGTGGCCGCACGCTGCTGCCGCAGGCCCGCCGCCTGCTGGAAGGCGCGCAGTCGCTCGAGGCGCGCTTCGCGCTCGAGGGCCCCGACGATCCGTTCCGGCTGCAGATCGGCGCCAGCAGCACCATCGGCAACTACGTGCTGCCTCCGCTCGTCGCTTCCTTCCTGCGCCGGCATCGCGCCGGGCGCCTCGAACTGCGCATCGGCAACACGCGCGACATCGCGAGCGCGGTGGCGAGCTTCGCCGTGGACATCGGCTTCATCGAAGGCCCGAGCCACGCACACGAGACGCGCACGCTGCGCTGGCGCGACGACGAGCTCGTGATCGTCGCCGCGCCCACGCACCCTCTCGCGCGGAAGGCAGTGCGCACGAAGGTGAGTGCCGCGAGCCTGCGCGAGGCCAACTGGCTCCTGCGCGAGCCCGGCTCGGGAACGCGCGAGGCGGTGGAGCACGCGCTCCTGCCGCACGTCACCGAGCTGCGCTCGTCGGTGGAGCTGGGCAGCACGGAAGCCATCAAGCTCGGCGCCGCCGAAGGCTTGGGGCTCGCCTGCCTCTCGCGCCGCGTGGTGGCGGACTTCGTGGCGCTGGAGCGCCTCACCGTGCTGCGCACGACGCTGCCGCCGCTGCATCGCGCCTTCAGCCTGATCCTGCACGAGCAGAAGTTCGTGTCGCCGGCGATGGAGCGCTTCATCGCGCATTGCCAGGCGTCGTCGAAGCGCACCCGCCCGGCCACGCGTCCATAGCGCGTCGCTGGCGCGCACGCCGCGAATATTCCCCGCCGCTTGCGACGCCCCGCGGATGGGCGTCTACTGTGCGCTGCCATGGACGACAAGATCATCGTCACCCACAAGGCGGCGCTCACCCGCAAGTACGGCACGGCCGGCATGACCCGGATCAGGAAGGCCGTGAGCGCGCTGGTGGCGGCCGACCGGAAGCGCGGCCTGGCCACCCGCCTCGTCTGCCTCGACGATGCCGCCGCGATGCAGCGCATGCGCGCGCCACGCGTGACCGACCCCGCCGACCCGCGCCAGAACAAGCGCGCCATCGATGCCATCTTCCGCGCCCGCTCGCCCGGCTACCTCATGATCCTCGGCTCGGTCGACGTGGTGCCGCACCAGGACGTGGCCAATCCCGTCCACGCGGCGGGCGACGACGACGACGTCCACGCATGGAGCGACCTTCCCTACGCGTGCACCGCCCCATACTCACGTGACGCCGCCGCCTTCAGGGCACCGAGCCGCGTCGTCGGCCGCCTGCCCGACCTCACCGGTGCCCGCGAGCCTTCGCACCTCGTGCACCTGCTCGACGTCGCCACCCGCTATACGGCGCGTCCCGTGGCCGACTACGCGCGCTGCTTCGGACTTTCCACCGCGTCGTGGCGGCGCTCGAGCGCGCAGAGCCTCTTCAACGTGTTCGGCCATTCGCGCGACCTCGCGACCTCGCCCAGGAGCGGCCCGCGCCACACCGCGGCGCGGCTGGCGCGCCTTGCGCACTTCATCAACTGCCACGGCGGCACGGCCGACCCGATGTTCTACGGCGAGGAGGACAAGAAACGCAACCCTGCGCAGCCTCCCGCGCTCACCAGCGATGCGATCGCCGATCGCATCGCGCCCGGCACGGTCGCGAGCGTGGAATGCTGCTACGGCGCGGAGCTCTACGATTCGGTCACGCTCGCCTTGCCGCTGCCGATCTGCCAGCACTATCTCGCGCAGGGCGCGTATGCCTGGTTCGGCAGCAGCACCATCGCCTACGGCCCGGCCGAGGGCAATGGCGCGGCGGACTTGATCACGCAGTATTTCCTGCTCGCCCTGATGGAAGGTGCGTCGACGGGCCGCGCCGCGCTCGTCGCGCGCCAGCGCTTTGTGGAACAGGCGGGCGAGCTCGATGCGGTCGACCTGAAGACACTGGCGCAGTTCAACCTGCTCGGCGATCCCTCGTTGCGACCCGCGCAGGTGGACAGCGCGACGGACATTCCCGAGGGCGCCGACGCATCGCATGCCGCGCGCCAGTTGCGCCGCGGACGACGCGCGAAGCTCGAAGTCACCGCCGAATTCCTGTGCGCCACCAAGCCCACCGCGGCGAAGCGGGCGCGCGCCGCGCGCAGGTCGCCCACGGTGAACAAGGCGCTGTCCAACATCGCACGCGCGGCCGGCCTGCCGGAAGCGAGCACGTTCGCCGCCTTCGCCGTGAAGCTGCCGCCCGCGCTGCGCGGGGCGCGCGGCAAGCGCGCGGGCGTGGCATCGCGCTACTACATCGCGGTCTCGCGCCCCCGGAGCGCGGACGGAAAGCACACGCTCGGCACGCGCGTGGCCGCGGTGGCCAAGGAAGTCGACGGCCGCATCGTCGGCTACCGGATCTACCGGGAGAAGTGATGAGCACCCAGTGATGGACAGTGACAACGCACCGCAGCGCGTGGACGGCCTCGAGGGGACGCTCGTGCGCGCGCCCTTCGGCAGCGGCAGCAAGAGCGCACGCGAGGCCGTGTGGCTGGAGGCGCCCGGACGACGCCTCGTCGTGCGGCGCAAGGATGGCCCCAGCTTCGGCGACACGACGCTCGAGGCCCGGGTCGGCCAGCGCGTGCGCTGCGCCGGCTTCATCGTGGGCCACACGCTGCTCGCCGAGCGCATCGACATCGTGGCGTGAAAGGGGGGAACCGCACATGGCAACGCAACGTCGCAAGACCGGAGCACCACCGACGCGACAGTCCGCCCCCGCCGCCGTCCCGTCCGCCACCACGCTGCCCCCGCCCGAGCTCGTGGTGATGATGCGCCCCGACGCCGACCTGCGCGCCTCCGCCGGCCGCTTCGAATCCGCCCGCAAGGGGGTGAGCGTATCCGGCCTGCACGACACGCTGGTACGCAACGACGCCCGCATGACGCCGGTGTTCGCCGCCACCGAGGAAGACCTGCTCGCGCGCATGGCCAAGCGGCGCGGCCGGGCGCGCGCCATCACGGCCGAGCAGGCGCGCTTCTATCGCGTCACCGCGCCGGCCGAACGCCTCCCGGAACTGCGCGAGGCGCTCGCCCGCAAGCGCCTCGTGGCCGCCGCGTACCTGAAGCCCCCGGTGGAGCTGCCCGCGATCAATGCGATGGTCGCGCGCGCCGCCGCGGCACCGCCGGCCACGCCCGATTTCACCGCGCGGCAGGGCTATCTCGATCCCGCGCCCGAGGGCATCGATGCGCGCTGGGCGTGGAATCAGCGCGGCGGCCGCGGCCAGGACATCCGCATCGTCGACGTCGAAGGCGACTGGCGCTTCACGCACGAGGATCTGGCCGTCAACCAGGGCGGCGTGCTCGGCGGCAATCCGGGCGCCTACGCGACCGACATCACCTGGCGCAACCACGGCACCGCCGTGCTCGGCGAATACAGCGGCGACGGCACGGGCTACGGCATCGCGGGCATCGCCAGCGACGCCATCGCGAGCGCGGTATCGCACGGCGCCCTGGGCACCGCCGCGGCGATCACGCTCGCGGCCTCGCGTCTTTCGGCCGGCGACATCCTCCTGCTCGAGATGCACCGCGCGGGACCGCGTTTCGGCTACGCGGCGCGCGACGACCAGCAGGGATACATCGCGATCGAGTGGTGGCCCGACGACTTCGGCGCGATCCTCGACGCCACGATGCGCGGCATCATCGTGGTGGAGGCCGCGGGCAACGGCGCCGAAGACCTGGACGACGTCCTCTACGACACGCCCGATCCCCACTTTCCCACCGGCTGGGCCAATCCCTTCCGTCGCGCCGGGATCGACTCGGGCGCCATCGTGGTGGGCGCGGGCGCGCCGCCCCCCGGCACCCACGGCGCCGTCCACCACGGGCCGGATCGGTCGCGCCTCGACTTCTCCAACTGGGGCGCGCTGGTCGATGCCCAAGGCTGGGGCCGCGAGGTCACCACGGCCGGCTATGGCGACCTCCAGGGCGGACCCGACGAGGATCTCTGGTACACCGACACCTTCGGCGGCACGTCGAGCGCCTCCCCCATCGTCGCCGGCGCCATCGCGTGCGTGCAGGGCATGCTGAAGGCGCGCGGACGTCCCGTGCTCGATCCGGCGCAGGTGCGGGCGTGCCTGCGCGCCACGGGATCACCCCAGCAGGACGCGCCCGCACGCCCGGCCACGCAGCGCATCGGGACGCGGCCGGACCTCAGGGCCATGGCGGCGTTCGCCTTCGGCGCGTTGCCCGTGCGGTAGGCTGTAGCCCTCGCACCGCGACCCCATGGCCGTCGTCGCGCGGACATGCGACGATGACCCTCGAAGGAGGACCGACCCCATGAGCAGCACCGCCGTCACGAGCGCGCCCCGGCAGCGCCCGCCCTTCCGCGCCGACCACGTCGGCAGCTTCCTGCGCCCGCCGGCGCTGCTCGCCGCGCGCGATCGCTTCAAGGACGGCGCCATCACCGCGCAGGAATTGCGCGCCGCCGAGGACGCCGCCATCCGCGACATCGTGCGCTACCAGGAGAACCTGGGGCTGCGCGGCATCACCGACGGCGAATTCCGCCGCACCTATTTCCACACCGACTTCCTGACCAAGCTCGCCGGCGTGACCACGAAGGGCGGCATCAACGTGGCCTTCCACAGCGCCACGGGGAACATCGACTTCGCCCCGCCGGTGATGCAGGTCACCGACAGGATCCGCCACGCCGTGCCCATCCAGCGCGCCGACTTCGAGTTCCTGAAGGGCGCGGTCACGCGCACGCCCAAGGTGACGATCCCCTCCCCCACGATGCTGCATTTCCGCGGTGGCCGCGGCGCGATCAGCAAGGACGCCTATCCCGACCTCGAAGCGTTCTACGAGGACGTGGCACGTGCCTACCGCGACGAGATCGCCGACCTCGCCGCCGCCGGCTGCACGTACCTCCAGCTCGACGACACCAACCTCGCGTACCTGTGCGATGCGAAGATGCGCGAAGGCGCCCGCGCGCGCGGCGACGATCCCGACGCGCTTCCCCGCCGCTACGCCCGCCTCATCAATGCCGCCATCGCCGGCAGGCCGGCGGACATGACCGTGTGCGTGCACCTGTGCCGCGGCAACTTCAAGAGCGCATGGGCGGCCGAAGGCGGCTACGAGCCGGTGGCCGAGGTGCTCTTCAACGAGCTCGCCGTGGACGGCTATTTCCTCGAATACGACGACGCCCGCTCCGGCGACTTCGCGCCCCTGCGGCACGTGCCCAAGGGCAAGACCGTGGTCCTGGGCCTGGTCTCCACCAAGGTGGGCCAGATGGAGGACAAGGATGATCTGAAGCGCCGCATCGACATCGCGGCGGAGCTCGTGCCGCTGGACCAGCTCTGCCTCTCGCCCCAGTGCGGCTTCTCGAGCACGGTGCATGGGAACGACATCGCCGTCTCGTCGCAGACCGCCAAGATCGAGCTCGTGGTGGAGACGGCGCGCGAGGTCTGGGGTGGGATCTAGGGATCCGACGCCCGCACACCATGCCGGAAGACCGTACGGAAAACACGGGCCGATAAGAAAAGCGGAAGGCTCCGGGCGCCCTTTGCAACACCGCCCGGGGGCCCGGCGCACTACACTCGCCCGGTCGTTCAAAATCCCAAGCACCAAGGAGGAGCAATGTCGAAACTCAAAGCCTGGCTCGCCGGCAGCCTCGCCGCGCTCGCCCTCACCGGCGGCCCTGCCGTCGCCCAGGACACCGTCAAGATCGGGCTGATCCTGCCCATGACGGGCCCGTTCGCCTCGACCGGCCGCCAGATCGACGGCGCCGTCAAGCTGTGGATGCAGGAGCACGGCACCACGGTGGCCGGCAAGAAGATCGAAGTGATCCTGAAGGACGACGCCGGCACGCCGGAGACCACGCGGCGCCTCGCGCAGGAGCTCGTGACCAACGACAAGGTCGCGATCCTCGCCGGCTTCGGCTTGACGCCGCTGGCGCTCGCCACCGTGCCCATCGCCACGCAGGCGAAGGTGCCCGAGCTCGTGATGGCCGCGGCCACATCGTCGATCACCGAGCAGTCGCCGTGGGTGATCCGCGCCGGCTTCACGTTGCCGCAGGTCACCACCCCGCTGGCCGACTGGGCGTCGAAGAACAACATCAAGAAAGTCGTGACCCTGGTGACCGACTACGGCCCGGGCATCGACGCCGAGAACGCGTTCAAGACGCGCTTCACGGCCACCGGCGGCCAGGTCGTCGAAGCGATCCGCGTCCCGCTGCGCAATCCCGACTTCGCGCCCTTCCTGCAGAAGGTCGCCGATGCCAAGCCCGACGCCGTGTTCGTGTTCGTGCCCTCGGGTGTGGGTTCGGTGTTCATGAAGCAGTTCGCCGAGCGGGGTCTCGACAAGAGCGGCATCCGGCTCATCGGCACGGGCGACGTGACCGACGACGACATCCTGAACGACATGGGCGACGTCGCGCTCGGCGTGATCACCTCGTTCCACTACTCGGCCGCGCATCCGTCGCCGGAGAACAAGGCCTACGTCGACGGCTTCAAGAAGCTCAACAAGATCCGGCCGAACTTCCACTCGCTCGGCGGCTACGACGGCATGCGCATGATCTACAAGGCCCTCGAAACGACCAAGGGCAACACCGACGGCGAAGCGCTCATGAATGCGATGAAGGGCCAGTCGTTCGAGAGCCCGCGCGGTCCGGTGACGATCGATCCCGCCACGCGCGATCCGATCCAGAACGTGTACATGCGCAAGGTCGAGCGCGTGGGCGGCGAGCTGTACAACGTCGAATTCGCCACGACGCCCGCGGTGAAGGATCCGCTGCACAAGTAGCGGCGGACGGCAGGGGCCGCCTAACCGCGAGGAAATCGACGGGCTCCGCCCGCGATTTCCTCCTGACCAGCCTGTCGGCAGGCAGTCGGCGTGGTGATTTTTCCAAGGGGTCGCGCCGTCAGGCCTGCGACCCCTTCTGACCCGTCTACTCTCAAATGCTTACCATCCTCTTCGACGGCATCGCCTACGGCATGCTTCTCTTCCTGATCGCGAGCGGCCTCGCGGTCACGCTGGGGCTCATGAATTTCGTGAACCTGGCGCATGGCGCGTTCGCCATGGCCGGGGGCTATCTCGCCGCCACGCTGTCGTCGAAGGCGGGCGTGCCCTTCCTCGTGACGCTGCCGCTCGCCTTCGTCTTCTCGGCAGCACTGGGCGCGATCCTCGAGCCCACGCTGTACCGGCGCATGTATGCGCGGCCGCATCTGGACCAGGTGCTCTTCTCCATCGGCCTCGTGTTCATGGCGGTGGCGGCCACCGACTACTTCTTCGGCGCCACGCAGGTATTCGTCAAGCTGCCGCCGTGGCTGCGCGAGCGCTTCGACGCGGGTGGCGTGGGCATCGGCGCGTATCGCCTGTTCATCATCGTGGTGTGCGGCGTGATCGCGCTGGGCCTGCAGCTGCTCCTCGCGCGCACGCGCTTCGGGAGCCAGTTGCGCGCCGCGGTCGACGACCGGCGCACCGCGCGGGCGCTGGGCATCCGCGTGAACGTCATCTTCCTCGCCACCTTCGCCTTCGGCTCGGGTCTCGCGGGCCTGGGGGGCGCGCTCGGCGCCGAGGTGCTGGGGCTCGATCCCACGTTCCCGCTGAAGTACATGATCTACTTCCTCGTGGTGGTTGCCGTGGGCGGCACCACGACCATCACCGGGCCGCTCCTGGCCTCGCTGCTGCTCGGCGTGGCCGACGTCGCGGGCAAGTACTACGTGCCCAAGCTCGGCGCCTTCATCATCTACAGCCTGATGATCGCCATCCTCTTCGTGCGGCCGCAGGGACTGTTCGCGCGGCCGGGCAGCGTGGTGCCCGTATCGCCGCAGCCCGCGGCCTTCGGCGGCACGCCCGCGCTTCCGCTCGCGGCGGCGGCACGCTGGCGGCCGTTCGAGCCGCTGCTGCTCGTCGTGGCCGTGCTCGCGATCGTCCTCTTTCCGCAGCACGCGGCGCTGTTGAACCAGATCGCGATCCTGGCACTCTTCGCGGTGTCGCTCGACCTCGTCCTGGGCTACAGCGGCATCGTCTCGCTCGGCCACGCAGCCTTCTTCGGCACGGGTTGCTATGCCGCGGCGCTCTTCGCCAAGCACTTCGTGCCGGATCCGCTCGTGGGGCTCGGTGTCGCCACGGCGATCGGGGCGCTGCTCGGACTCGCGAGCAGCCCGTTCGTCCTGCGCGGCTCCGACCTCACGCGCCTCATGGTCACGCTGGGCATCGCGTCGATCCTCTACGAGCTCGGCAACAAGCTCGACTGGCTCACCGGCGGCGCCGACGGCCTGCAGGGCGTGACGATCGGGCCGCTCTTCGGCACCTTCACCTTCGGGCTCGATGGCAAGGTCGCCTATGCCTACAGCCTGCTCATCCTCGTGGTCGGCGTGATCGTCGCGCGCCGCATCGTGCACTCGCCCTTCGGCTATGCGCTGAAGTCGATCCGCGACAACCGCCTGCGCGCCGGGGCCATCGGCCTCGACGTGGATCGTCACCTCACGATCGTCTACACGGTCGCGGGCGCGCTCGCCGCGGCGGCGGGCGCGCTGCTCGCGCAAACCACCGCCTTCGCCTCGCTCGACGTGCTCGACTTCCATCGCTCCGCCGACGTGATGCTCGTGCTCGTGATCGGCGGCACCGGCTACCTCTACGGCGGCGTGATCGGCGCCGTGATCTTCAGCGTGATGCAGAACGTGCTGTCCGCGTGGACGCCGCAGTATTGGCAGTTCTGGCTGGGCCTGATCCTCGTGGTGATCGTGATGGTGGGCCACGAGCGCATCGTGGCACCGCTGCGGCAGCTCGGGCGCCTGTGGCCGGGACGCGCCGGCGCGGCTGCGGCCAGGGAGACGCCGTGAGCGCTGCCGGCCACGTTGTGGCCTCCGCGATCTCCGCGGCTCCCACCGCCACGCCCACCCGCACCGCGGCGCTCGCCACCTTCGGCCTGCGCAAGCAGTTCGGCGGCGTGCTCGCCACGCAGGACGTGTCGCTCACACTCGCGCACGGCGCGCGCCACGCGCTGATCGGTCCCAACGGTGCCGGGAAGACCACGCTCGTGAACCTGTTGACCGGCGTGCTGCCCCCCAACGGCGGCCGCATCGAGCTCGACGGCGAGGACATCACGCGTCTGCCCGCGCACGTCCGCGCGCGCCGCGGCCTCGCCCGCACCTTCCAGATCAACCAGCTCTTTCCCGACTTCACGCCCGAGGAGACGATCGCGATGGTGGTCGCGAGCCGCACCGGCCTCGCCTACCGCATGCTGCCCGCCCTGGGCCGCTTTGGCGCCGTGCTCGACGAGACCGCGGAGCTCCTCGCGCGCTTCCACCTGACCGACGTCGCCCGTCGCAAGGTGCGTGCGCTCGCCTACGGCCAGCGGCGGCTGCTCGAAATCGCCACCGCGGTGGCGAGCCGCCCGCGCGTGCTGCTGCTCGACGAGCCCGTCGCCGGCGTGCCCACCGGCGAGTCCGGCGAGATCCTCGACACGCTCGCCGCGCTCCCCGCGGACGTGGCCGTGCTTCTCATCGAGCACGACATGGACCTCGTGTTCCGCTTCGCGAACACGATCACGGTGCTGGTGAACGGCGCGGTGCTCACCGAAGGTCCCGCGGCCGACATCGCGCGCGACCCGGCCGTGAAGGCCGCCTATCTGGGCGAGGAGGCGATCCATGGCTGATCTCCTCCACGTGAGCGGCCTGCGCTCGGGCTACGGCGAGGCCATCGTCATCGACGGCGTCGACTTCGCGATGGGGGAAGGCAAGTCGTTGGCGCTCCTCGGCCGCAACGGCGCGGGCAAGAGCACGCTCCTGACCACACTCGTGGGCATCACGCGCCACCGCGACGGAAGCATCGCGTTCGCCGGCCGGGCGATCGCCGCGCTGTCGCCCGAGCAACGCGCTGCGCTGGGCATCGCCTGGGTCCCGCAGGAGCGCAACATCTTCCGCTCGCTCACGGTGGACGAGAATCTCACGGCCGTGGCGCGACGCGGCGCCTGGACGCCGGCGCGCATCTACGAGATGTTCCCGCGGCTGGCCGAGCGGCGTGCGATTCTCGGCACGCAGTTGTCGGGCGGCGAGCAGCAGATGCTCGCAGTGGGCCGCGCGCTGGTGCTCAATCCGCGCCTGTTGCTCCTCGACGAGCCGCTCGAGGGCCTGGCACCGCTCATCGTGGTCGAGCTCCTGCGCGCCCTCACACGCATCGTGCGCGACGAAGGCATGTCGGCCATCATCGTCGAGCAGAATCCCGCGCGGATCCTGCCCATCACCGACGACGCCGTGGTGCTCGAGCGCGGACGCATCGTCCTGTCCGCCCCGAGCGCCACACTGCTCGCCGACCCCGCCCTCCTCGAGCACCATCTCGCGGTCGGCGGCGAGGTCCACTCGTAGGAGACCTACCATGGCACGAATCCTGGGCGCCATCGCCAGCTCGCACACCCCCACGATCGGCTTCGCGGTCGACAAGAACAAGCAGGACGACCCCGTCTGGGCGCCGATCTTCGAGGCCTACGCGCCGATCACCGCGTGGCTCGAGCGCAAGAAGCCCGACGTCCTCTTCTTCGTCTACAACGACCACGTCACGTCGTTCTTCTTCGACCACTACTCGGCCTTCGCGCTCGGCATCGGCGAGTCCTTCGCGGTGGCCGACGAAGGCGGCGGCGCGCGCGCGTTGCCGCCCGTGCGCGGCGCGCCGGCGCTGGCCGCGCACATCGCCTCCGTGATGATGGCCGAGGAGTTCGACCTGTCGGTGTTCCAGAACCGTCCGCTCGACCACGGCTGCTTCTCGCCGCTGTCGGTGCTGCTGCCGCATACCGACACCGGATGGCCGTGTGCCGTCGTCCCGCTGGCGGTCGGCGTGCTGCAGTTTCCCATTCCCACCGCGCGCCGCTGCTGGCGCTTCGGCCAGGCCTTGCGCAAGGCGATCGAGAGCTTCCCCGAGGACCTCGGGGTCGTGATCGTCGCCACCGGCGGGCTCTCGCACCAGGTGCACGGCGAGCGCGCCGGCTTCAACAATCCCGCGTGGGATGCGCAGTTCATGGATCTGCTCGAGAAGGATCCCGAGGCGCTTACCAAGCTGACCCACGCGGAGCTCGCCGAGCGCGGCGGGCTCGAGGGCGCCGAGGTCATCATGTGGCTCGTGATGCGCGGTGCCATGAAGCGCGAGGTGCGCTGCCTGCACCGCACCTACTACCTGCCGTCGATGACGGGCATCGCCACCGCGATCTACGAGGACGTCGATCCGTCGCGCGACGAGGCCGCGATCGCCGCCACGCGCGCGGAGGCCGCGCGCCAGTTGGCGGGTGCCGAGAAGCTCGCCGGCACGTATCCCTTCGACTTCCGGCGCAGCGTGAAGGCATTCCGCCTCAACGACTTCCTGCATCGCATGATCGAGCCTGCGCATCGGCAGCGCTTCCTCGTCGATCCCGAAGCGGCGTTCGAGGCGGCCCAGCTGACCGATGAGGAACGCGACCTCGTGCGCCGCCGCGACTGGCGCGGCATGATCCACTACGGCGTGATCTTCTTCATGCTGGAAAAGCTCGGCGCAGTCGTGGGCGTGTCCAACCTGCACATCTACGCCGCGATGCGCGGCGAGTCGCTCGAGGACTTCCAGAAGACGCGCAACGCGCAGGTGCTCTATTCGGTGGCCGGCCAGGATGCGCAGGACCTGGCGTGGGACCGCAAGGGTACGCAGTGAGGCTCCGCGTGCGCGTGCAACCCCGGTGAACCCATGACGACCGTCCCCGCCCCCCTCCCCACCCCGCACGACCTGCGCATCGCCCTCATCGGCTATGGCGAGGTCGGCGGCATCTTCGGCCATGCGCTCGCCGAGCGCGGCGTCGCGCGCCTCGCGGCGTTCGACAAGGCGCAGGACGATGCGGCCAGCGCACCCCTGCGGGCGCGCGCCGAGCGCGATTCCGTCGTGCTTCGCGCCGATGCGGTTGCCGCCGTGGACGCCGCCGACCTCGTCATCTGCGCCGTCACCGCGAGCCATGCGCTGGCGGCTGCACGCGCGGCGGCTCCGGGATTGCGCCAGGGCGCGTACTTCCTCGACGTGAACTCCGCCTCTCCCGCCACCAAGAAGCAGTGCGCGCAAGCCGTGGATGCCGCAGGCGGGCGCTACGTGGAATCCGCGGTGATGACCTCCGTGCCCCCGTACGGCATCGCGGTGCCGATGCTGCTGGGCGGCGCGCATGCCGAAGCACTCCTGCCCACGCTCACCACGCTCGGTTTCGCGGCCAAGGTCGCGAGCGCCGAGCTCGGCGTGGCCTCCGCGATCAAGATGTGCCGCAGCGTGATCATCAAGGGCATGGAGGCGCTGGTGCTCGAGAGCTTCGTGGCCGCGCGCCGCTACGGAGTGGAAGAGGAAGTCCTGGCCTCGCTCGTGGAAACCTTCCCCGGGATGGACTGGGAGCGCAACGGCAACTATTTCTTCAGCCGCGTGATCCAGCACGGCAAGCGGCGCGC
>CAZUGY010000083.1:0-5179 GCA_964620265.1 uncultured Alcaligenaceae bacterium | reverse complement strand
GGCGTATCCCACAGCACTTGCCGCCGTGCCTGCGCATCCGGCACCAGCAGCTCGAGGTACTTCAGCAGCACGCCGTAGTCCACGCGTGACCCTGCGCGGATGTACGGCCAGTCGGAGGCCCACAGGCACCGCGCCGGCGTGAACGCCGCCAGCAGCGCATCGGCATACGGCCGCACTTCCGGAAACGGAAATGGTTGCGACGTGTACTTGGCCATGCCCGAGAGCTTCACCCACGCGCGCCCCGTGGCGGCGAGCGAGAGCACCGCGCGGAAGGCCGGCTGGTCGAGGCCCTGCGCCACCTTGGGCCGCCCGCAATGATCGACGAGGATGCGCACGCCCGACTCCAGCAGCATGGGCAGCATCGCCGGCAGCTCGTGCTCGGTCTGCAACGACACGCACATGTCGAGCTCGCGCAGGCGCGCGAGGTGCGAGCGCGCGTTCGCATAGTGATCCACGCCGTAGAACGTCACGTTCCAGGCGACCCCCACCACGCCTTGCGCGCGCAGTGCCGCGAGCTCCTCGATGCCGAGATCGGGGTCGACGAGGGCGATGCCCTTCAAACGTCCTTCGCTGCGTGAAAGCGCACTCAACAGGCAGGTGTTGTCGGTGCCATACCCCGAGTTGGGCGCCACGAGCAACGCATGGCGCGTGCCGTAGGCGTCGAACACCGCCATCATCTGCTCGTAGGAGCCGGTCTCCTGTCCGGCCGGGCGATAGTGCGTATCCGGTCGGTAGGGAAAGTTGACCGGATCGAAGATGTGCACGTGGCAATCGATCTTCGGCTCGTCGAAGATGCTCATGACGCTGCCCTTCCCCGATCGCGCGCCGCGGCACGGCGCGCGCGTGCTGCGCAGGCTTTCAGAACGTGGCCTCGATCGCCGCGCGCAGCGCCGGCGTGATCTCCGGCATCACGCCGAACCACGCCTTGAACGCCGGCCGCGCCTGGTTGAGCAGCAAGCCCAAGCCATTGACCGTGACGTTGCCACGCGCGCGCGCCGCGGCGAGCAGCGGTGTTTCCGGCGGCAGGTAGATGAGATCACCCACGAGCGCCCGCGGCGGCAGCCGGTCGAGCGCGATGTCGAGCGATCCCTTGCCCGCCATGCCGAGGCTCGTGGCATTGGCGAGCATGGCGACGCCGTCGAGGGCTTCCGCGCGCTCGCTCCAGTCGACGACCTTGACCTCCGGACCCACGGCCGCAGCGATTTCCTCCGCCTTGGCGCGCGTGCGGTTGGCCAGGCGCACCTCGCGCGCACCCTGCGCCACGAGGCTCGCCACCACCGCCCGCGCCGCACCGCCCCCGCCGAGCACGGCGACC
Organism: uncultured Alcaligenaceae bacterium; assembly: GCA_964620265.1. Lineage (GTDB taxonomy): Bacteria > Pseudomonadota > Gammaproteobacteria > Burkholderiales > Casimicrobiaceae > VBCG01. The sequence goes on along the minus strand of CAZUGY010000083.1, from coordinate 3,864 downwards.
GGCCCGGTGTCGGGCCGCCACGCCGGATCGACGTCGCGCAGGCTCTGGATGAAGCCGTTGCCGTCGTTGTTGAAGCCGGTGAGCGTGCCGTCGGGCTCGACCACCACCGTGTTCACCGCGCCGATGCGCTGCGCCAGCGCATCGACGCGATCGAGCAGCGGAAAGATCGCCTGCTTGTGCGGCGTGGTCACGTTGCAGCCGCGCAAGCCCAAGGCGCCCAAGCCCCGCACGGCAGCCTCGAGCCGCTCGGGCGGCACGGGAAAGAGCACGTAGCGGCCGGCGATGCCGTAGTGCGCGAGCCAGTGATTGTGGATCACCGGCGAGCGCGACTGGAACGCGGGCCAGCACAGGAGTCCCGCGATGCCGAATGGAGCCGGTTCCGCCAACGTACTCTCCTCCTGCCCGTGCGACGGCTACTTCGCCGAGGCCGGCGGCAGCGTGCCCACCACGACCTGCTTGCCGTTGACGACCTTGGTCATGAAGCTCTCGCGGTCGAGGTCGCCGTTGTTGTCGAAGGTCACGTCGAGCAGCACGCCGGGATTCTCCTTGACCGTGAACTTCGCGCCGTGCATCGCCGCCGCAAAGGCCTTGGGATCGACCTTGCCGAGCCGCTCGGTCAGGACCTTCACGATGTACATCCCGCTGTAGCCCTTCAATGCATTGTGGTCGCCCTTGGACTTGTACTCGGCCTGGAACTTCTGGTCGAACGCCTTGATCGCCGGCTGCGGCGCATCGGCGGTGAGGCCCACGTGCGCCACGGCGCCGTTGGCGGCATCACCTGCGAGCTCCACGACCTTCTGGCTCGTGAGCACGGTCTCGCCCACGATCGGCTTGTCGTAGCCCTGCTTGCGCAGCTCGCGCAGTGCGCGCGCCGACTCCTCCTCGTTCGAGTACACGAAGAGCGCGTCGGCATTGGACTGCTTGGCGCGCAGCACGGCGCCGGAGAAGTCCACCTGGCCCGGGTCGGTCGAGATGTCGGCGACCACCTTCACGCCGAGCTTCTCGAGCTCCTTGGCCATCGTGTCGCGGCCGCCCTTGCCGAAGTCGTTGTTGACCCAGATGATCGCGACCGTCTTCGCCTTGAGGTCGTTGGCGAGGTACTTGGCGACCTTGGGCATCGCGGTGGTCTGCGTGAACGACGTGCGGAAGATGTAGGGGTTGCCCTGTTGCGTGATGCTCGCCGCCTCGCCACCGGTGAAGTTGGGGATCTCCGCCTTGCGGGTCTCGGCCATCGACACCATGATCGAGCCCGAGAAGACCGGGCCCATCACCACGTAGGCGCCGTCGTCGACCGCCTTCTGCGCGAGCGCCTTGGCGATCTGGGGATTGGACTGCGTATCCCCGCTGGTGTACTCGACCTTGCGGCCCAGGATGCCGCCGGCCGCGTTGATTTCCTTCACGGCGAGCTTCACGCCGTTGTCGAAGTTGGTGCCCGACGTGGCACCGGTGCCGGACAACTCGACGAGGCCCGCGATCTTCAGCGGCGCGTTCTGGGCAAGTGCGGGGGCGGCCAGGGCAGCGATGGCCACGGCCAGGGCAAGTTTGCGCAACGACATTCTCTCCTCCTGTTCGAATGGGGACGGACGTCCGCCGTCTCCTTGGGGGATGGATTGTGGCAGTGCCCGTCCGTCCTGACCATGCCAAGGTAAACGGCGGTTATCCATAAATCTTATCGGAGGCGGAAGATACGCACCTCCGGCAGCTAGACTGGCCGCTTCGCCAGCCGCCATGGCATGCCTTCCGATGCAACCCGAGCTCCGTCATCTACGCGCGTTCCTGGCCGTCGCCGAGCAGGGCAGCGCCAACCGCGCCAGCGCCACCCTCTACCGGGCGCAATCGGCCATCTCGCGGTCGATCGGCAAGCTCGAGCGCGAGCTCGACGTGGAGCTCTTCGAGCGCCGCTCGCGGGGCATGCTCCTCACCGAATACGGGCGCGCCCTGCTCGTGCGGGCGCAGCGCGTGCAGGCGGAGATGGAGCTCGCCCGCGATGAAATGTCAGCCATCGTGGGCAAGGGACGCGGCCGCAACGCCGCGATCTTCAACATGCTCCTGCACGAGCGCCGAGTGCGCGTTTTCGTGGCGCTCACCGAGCAGCGCCACATGCCGTCGGTGGCGGAAAGCATCGGCGTAACACAGCCGGCCGTGAGCATGGCGATCCGCCAGCTCGAGGACAGCGTGGGGACACCGCTCTTCGAGCGCACGGCGCGCGGCACGATCCCCACCGAGGCGGGCATGCTGCTCGCGTTTCGTTTGAAGCGCGCGATGGCGGAGATCCGCCACGCGGATGCGGACATCGCGGCGCTGCAGGGGATCACGCGCGGCGTGGTCACGGTCGGCGCCTTGCCGCTCGGCCGCACGCGCCTGCTGCCCGAATCGATCGCCGCGGTGGTGGAAGGTCATCCCGGCGTGCGCGTGACCACGATCGAAGGTTCCTTCGAAGTGCTCGCCGCCTCGCTGCGCGCCGGCGACCTCGACTTCATCCTGGGCGCGCTGCGGCCCGCCGAGTACGCACACGACCTCGTGGGCGATCCGCTCGCCGACGACGAGCTCGCTCTCGTCGTTCGCAAGGATCATCCGTGGTCGCGCCGGCGCAAGATCGCCGATGCGGACCTCGCCACGGCCGGATTCGTGCTGCCGCGCGTGCACACGCCCAATCGCACGCTCTTCGAGCGCGCGCTGCAGACGCGCGGCTTGGCGGCACCGAACGTCGTGGTCGAGACGAGCGACCTCGCGGTGCTGCGCGGCGTGCTCGTGAACAGCGACCTGGTGACCGCGATCTCGCCGCGCCAGCTCTCCTACGAGCTGGAAGCGGGACTGCTGCACGTACTGCCGCTGGCGCTGCCCGACACGCGCCGGGTGATCGGCATCACGCGCCGCAGCGACAGCCTCGTGTGGCCGGGTGCGAGGCTCCTGATGGAGGAGATCGCGAGGCATTGTCCGCGCCTGCTGGGCGTCGTGGAGACCGTTGCGGAGGCGATGGAGGCCTGAGGCGGTGGGCCGGGAGTGACTGCCTCCATTGCGATCACGGGAGAGCTGCCGCCAGCGGAGTTCGCGGTGGGCATGTACGATTTCGTATGTCAGCGCATCGCGTTGGCGACGGCAGGCACGACGATCAAGCGCTCATGCCGTGCCGGCGCTTGACGTCGGCCACCGCGGCGGAGGCCAGGAATCGCAGCAGGCGTTCCACTTCGGCACGCGACTCCGCGCCTGTAGTAGCCGCGCCCGCGAACGTGGTCACCGCCTGCAGCGCTCCTGGAAGCAATCCCGCGATCTCGACCCCGGGCACGTTCATGAGCTCGCCCAGTTGCTGGAAGCCCAGGTCCACCTCGTCGCTCGCGACCAACGTGGCCACCGGCACGCCCGGTGGTGCCTGCACCAGGCGCGGTGTGCGAACGCCTTCGCCCTCGAATCCGCTGACCATGCACACGACGTGGTCGCCGCTGGGGCCTGTGGAATAGCCGATCGCGCTCGCCGCGAGCACCGCGCTGCGCACGGCATTCTCGTCCGACAGATCAGGCACCGGCGCTCCGGCCTTCACCGCGACCGCAATCGCCGAATCGGCGATGTCGACGATCGTGCCCGCGTCCACCGCGCCAAGGGCCGCCAGCGTGTCGAGTGCCTGCCGCGCGAGGATCACCACGTCGAACGGCTCGCCCGCCGCCACGCGCTTGGCAGCATCCACGCCCCCCACCGATTCCATCGCCACGGTCACGCCCATTTCCCGCGCGTAGTCGCGCAGGAGATCGGCCAGCAGATGACGCGTGGCCATCGACGAGATGCCACGCAAGGCGACGGCCGGCGGGTTCGCTTCGCTCATGCCGGACCCGGCCCTAATCGACGTACCTGAGCCCTGCCTTCTCGAGC
>CAZUGY010000082.1:0-18520 GCA_964620265.1 uncultured Alcaligenaceae bacterium | reverse complement strand
GCGCGCAGGTGGAACAGGACGGGCGCGGCACGATGTTCGGGACGGGAAAGACGCCGACGGTCTCGCGTGGAAAGGAGCGATTATCGCAGGAGCGACGCCTGCGCGCTCGCTTAGTGGAAACGAGGGAGGAAACGGCCGGTGCGCGCGAGGTAGTCGGCGTAGGCGGCGCCGTGCTTGGCCAGGAGGTGGCGTTCCTCGTTGTGGGCCTTGGTCACCATCATGGCGATGTGGACGAGCCCCACCGCCACCATCGCCCCGGTGGGTACCACCACCATCGTGCAGGCCATGAGGAGGATCGACAGCGAATAGATGGGATGGCGGATGCGGGAGAACATCCCGTCGGTGATGAGCGCCTGCTCCTCGTCGGTCACCGCCATGCGCCAGTGCCGTCCCATGCGGGCCCATGACTTGACGGTCAGCGCGAGGCAGGCCACCGCCAGGAGGGCGGCGACCCAGCGCAGCGATTCGTAGGATGCCGTGAGCGCGAACCCGGGCAAGCCGAAGGGGGCGCCCGACCGCACGAGGGCGAGCCAGGGAAGCGCGATCCAGGCCGCCACCAGCGGGATCCAGACGAGCCCCATGAGGCGCTCCAGCGGCTGGCGCGGCAGCACGGTGGCCGCGTGCGCGCCGTGCTTGCGCGAATGCCGGCGCACGCGGACGATCATCGCCCCCACCCCGCACCAGTAGGCGGAGACGGTGATGGCGACGAGGAGTCCGGGGATGTCCATGGCGGCGTCATTGTACGGGTGTCGCGGATCCGCCCCGGCGCGCGGACGTGCGCCGGAGCGCGCTCGCCCCCGGGCGCCGCGGCCGGACGCTATCCTCCGGGCATGCGTGCACCGCCTCCCGCCCTCGCCCTGCTCGCCGTGGCCCTCGCCGTCGCCGGCTGCGACCGCGGCGCCGTGCCCGCCGGCCCCGCGTCGAATGCCGCGGCCGATGCCCGTTCCACGTTCGACTCGCGCTGCGCGGCGCTCGGCGTGGCCGCCCCGGCCGTCACCGCCGAGCCGATCGTTCCCCTGCTCGACGAGACGCGCTCGCTCGCCGAGCTCACCGCCCTGTACGAGCGCGCGAGCCCGCTCCACCGCACCATGGGACTCACGCAGTCGCGCCTGTCCTATGCCTCGTCGCTCGAAGCCGCGGGGCTCGCCGACAGCGCACGCGTGTGCATGCGCGTGCGTGTGGCCATCGAGGTGTCGGCCTCGCCGGTGACGGTCTTCATCGCCCGCGAGATCGCCGCCGACCCGTGCCGGCGTGCCGCCGTGCACGACCACGAGATGCGCCACGTGGCCATCCATGCGACGTTCCTCGAGGACGCGCGGGCGCGCCTCCTCGAAAGCCTCGTGGCGCAGGACGTGGGACGGCTGCGCTTCGCCGCGGATGCCGATTCCCTGCAGCGCGACGCCGCGGCCGAGGTGAGCGCCCTCGTCGCCGCCGCCGAAGCCGCGGACCGCGACCTGCTCTCGACGCTGCAATCGGCCATCGATACCCCCGAGGAATATGCCCGGGTCGGGGAGTTGTGCGACACGGCGCTCGTGGCGGTTCCACCCGACAGGGCCCGCCCCCCGACCGATCGCCGTTGACCCGCCGGCCTCTACCCGCGCAGTAGAATTCGACCCCATGGTCGGCTCCCCCTACGGTGTGCGTCCTGCCACCGACAAGTCCGCGCTTTCCCCGGCCGCGCTCGAGGAAGGGCGCGCCTTGCTGCGTGCGTGCTTCGCCCAGTTCCGGCTGCGGCTCACCGAGCTCATCCGTGCCTCGCTCGGCGAGATGAACGACCTCTTCGAGAACAACAGCCTCATTCCCGACGGCGAGATCGGGGCATTCCGCGGCAAGCTTCCCGAGTGGCTCGACAAGTTCGACCGCACGTTGTGCGACCTTTTCGAGCGGCGCGTGATGGAAGGCGTCAAGCGCAAGGGACGGCGCCCCGATGCCGATGCATCGCTCGCCACCTTGCGGGTGCTCACGGCGTTCGACCATGACCGGCAGGAGGCCCTGAAGGACGCCACCCGCTTCCTCGACCGCTTCACGCACCGCGAGATCGCAGCGCTCGACCTGCGCGTGGAGACGCTCCTCGGCGAGAAGAGCGGCTACGACACCGACAACCCGTTCTCCGTCTCCTACATCCTCGATGCGGTCGGCTCGTCGGCGCGCGCGACCTATCCCAATCCGCGCGTGTGGCGTCCCTTCATGGAGCGCGTGCTCGCCGACCTCACGGCGGACATCAACAAGGTCTACGTCTCGCTCAACCGCTTCCTGGCCGACCGCGGCGTGCTGCCCGAGATCAAGGCGGCGCTGCGCGCGCGCAGCGAGCATCGGCCGCAGGACGACCGGGAGCTTCTCGGCACCTTCGGCAAGATGATGCACGAGGCGCTGCCAGACGTGCCGCGCGACGTCGTGGTGCCGGACCTCACCAATCCGAATGCGGCGCCCGCGCTGGTCTTCGCGGACAAGACGCCGGTGCGCACGGTCCCGGGCCCGGTCATCACCCACGCGCAGGAGATGTCGGCCACCAAGATCCTGGCCGGGCTCGCGGCGCTGGCGAATGCCGCGCCGGCCGGCGTTGCGCTGGTGCCGGGCAGCGCGCAGGGCGCGGGGGCGCCCGGCGTGGACATGGGCGGCGTGTCCACGGGCACCATGCCGGCGGGCGGTACGTTCGCCGACGGCCAGGCGCCACCTGCAGGGCTGCCCGCTGCCGCCATGCCCGAAGGCGGCTTCCCCTCGCTCGACCCGCTGATGGCGCTCGGCACGTCCACGCCGCTGTTCGCCACCCTCGCCCGCTGGCAACGCCTCGATCTGCCGGCGGCGATCGCGCACGCGGCGCCGGCGTCCGCCGCCGGGTCGACCGAAGGGACCGTCGTCCCGATCAACCTCATCCCGCACATCCGCGCGGCGATCGAGGGGCAGATCAACAGCGACACGGACCGCATCACGATGGACGTGATCGCGCTCCTGTTCGACTACATCTTCCGCGACCCGTCGATCCCGGACGCGATGCGCAGCCTCTTCGGCCGCCTGCAGGTGCCGATCGTCAAGGCCGCGCTGCTCGACCGGATGTTCTTCTCCGACAAGGCGCATCCGGCCCGGCAGCTCCTCGACAACCTCGCCGAGGCCGCGGTGGGTGCCACCGCCGACGACGCCTACCAGCATGCCTTCGGCAAGCTCGCCACCGCGATCGTCGACGACATCTGCAACGACTTCGACATCGACCTCGGCGTCTTCCGCGAGGCCAATGCCCGGCTCGCCGCCTTCATCGACGCCGAGCGGCAGCGCGTCGCGGAGGAATCGGCGGTCGACGTGGAGGCGGCCCTGGGTGCCGAGCAGGAGGAGGCGGAGCGCTCGCAGGTCCGCGCCTTCCTGCGCGACCGGCTCACCGGCACCGACCTCCCCTTCGAGATCCGCGGCTTCGTCGAAACGACCTGGGCCGACTATCTCGCGCAACTCTACCGCGAGCACGGCGCCGAAGGCGCGCCGAGCGTGGCCGCGGTCAAGACGCTCGACGATCTGTTGTGGAGCATCGTGGCCAAGGAGCGCTCCGCGCAGAAGGCGCGCCTGACCAAGATGATCCCGTCCCTGATCGGCGCACTGCGCAAGGGAGCTGCCGCCATGGGCACCCCGCCCGAGCGCAGCCGCGCCTTCCTCGAGGCGCTCTACCAGCTCCACATCGCCGCCATCAAGCCCGTGCAGGAGGCGCCGGCGGAGGGTGTCCCCGCGGCGACGCGCGAGCTTCCCCCGCTGCCCACGGTGAACGTGCACGACTACGTGAACGAGATGGCGGTGGGCACCTGGCTCGCCTTCTCCAAGGAAGGCCAGGCGGTGAACGCGCGGCTCAACTGGGTGAGCCCGTTGCGCACCAAGTACCTCTTCACCAGCCGCTCGCGCGCCCGCGCCTTCGTGTACACGCCGGAGGAGCTGTCCTACGAGATCAGCGCCGGGCTCGTGTCGCTGGTGGTCGAACCGGTGCCGTTGTTCGACCGCGCGGTGAGCGCGGCGCTCGACACGCTCGGCGCGCGCCAGCCGCCGGTACCGGCGCCCGCGGCGGCCCCGGCGTAAGCAGCGCGGTGATCGTTCCTTCGCAGCGAAGCTGGCTGCGCGCGGGTGCGCGCGGCATCGTCGTGGCCATGGCGCTCGCCTGCCACGCCGCGCTGGCGCAACTCGGCGGCCCACCGCCCCCCGATCCGCGCGACGTGCTCGCCCAGGCCAAGGCCGCGAGTGGCGGCGCCGCGTGGGACGCGCTGCGCACGCAGCACAGCCGCGTCAACATCACCGCCGGGTCGCTGGCGGGCCAGGCCGAGCGCTGGAGCGAGCTCACCACCGGCCGCTCGACGATCGCCTTCTCGATGGGCCCCGTCGCGGGCGCCGCCGGCTTCGACGCGCAGGGCCCATGGGTCCAGGACGCCGCCGGCGACACCCAGGACGAGCGCGACCTTGCCGCACGCGAGCTTGCCGTGAACACGGCCTACCGCGATCGCCTCGCCTTCTGGTACCCGGAGCGCGCGGAGGCCCGCATCGCCTACAAGGAGCGGGCGGAGGCCGACGGCGCCATCTTCGACGTGATCCGCATCACGCCCGAGGGCGGGCGTCCCTTCGAGCTGTGGATCAACACCGAGACGCACCTCATCGAGCGCCTGGTGGAGCGCGAGGCCACGGGCGTGCGCACCGAGCTGTACATGGACATGCGCAGCGTGCAGGGCGTGACGCTGCCCTTCCGCGTGCGCGCCTCGCGCGACGGCGGCCAGCGCGACGAGATCGTCACCGTGGAGGCGATGGCCTTCAACGAGCCCATCCCGGCGCAGCGCCTCGCGCGTCCGCCGCCGCCGGCGCCCGACTTCGCCTTCCCGGCCGGGCGCGAGTCCGTCGAGATCCCCTTCGAGCTGGTGGACGGGCACCTGTTCGTGAGCGTGCTCCTCGACGGCAAGCGGGTGCGCATGCTGCTCGACAGCGGCGGCAACAACGTGCTGCTGCCGGCGGTCGCGACCAGCGTGGGTGCCACCGTCGAGGGCGGCACGGGCGCGGGCGAGATCGCGGTGGCGCGCGTGGCGCAATTGTCGATCGGCGGCCTGGTGCTCGCGCGGCAGGCCTTCGCCACCATCGACCTCGCCCCGTTCCTGCGCCGCGTCGAGGGCGTGGACGACGTGGGCGGCGTGCTCGGCGCCGAGCTCTTCCGCCGTGTCGTGGTGAAGCTCGACTACGTCCGGCTGCGCGCCACGCTGCACGATCCCGCCCGCTATCGCTACGCGGGCCGCGGCACGACGCTCGCCATTCCCGCCGGCGCGCGCACGCCGCGCATCGAGGGCCGCGTGGACGGCGCCAGCGGCATCTTCCGCGTGGACACCGGCAATCGCGGCTCGCTCACGCTGGCGCAAGCGTTCGCCGCCGCGAGCGGGATCGCCGATCGCCATCACGGCATCGAGGCGGTCAACGGCGCCAGCGTCGCCGGCCCGGTGCGCGCGCGCCTGGCGCGCAGCGCGTCGCTCACGCTCGGCAACATCGACATCGCCGGGCCGATCACGGCGATCGTGGCGAGCGACAGCGGCGCGCTGGCGGACAGCGACGTCGCCGGCAGCATCGGCAACGGCATCCTGCGCCGCTTCGACGTGGTGTTCGACCTGCCGCACCACGCGCTGCATCTGGACCGCAATGCGAACTTCGCCGCCCCCGACGTGCACGACCGCGCGGGCCTGTGGATCGAGCGCGGCGCGCAGGGCTTCGATGTCGTCGACGTGGTCGCGGGCAGTCCCGCCGCCGCCGCGGGCCTTGCGCCCGGCGACGTGATCGTGGCCGTCGGTGGCGTGCGCGCCGGCGCGACGTCGCTCGCCGCGGTGCGTGCCATGCTGCGCGGCGCCCCCGGCCGCAAGCTGCGCCTCACGCTCGAAGGCGGCGCCGTCAAGGTCGTCACGCTGCGCGACCTCCTCTGACGGATCCTCTTCCGCTCCTCGCCCCGAATGTTCGTCGACTTCGCGCGCTCGCTCGCGAGCATCGCCACGCTCACCGCGCCGCTGTTCATCCTCGTGGGGATCGGCTACGGCCTGTCGCGCTCCGGCCGCTGGCCGAAGGTCGTCTCCGATGCGCTGACCCGCTTCGTCTTCGCGGTGGCGGTGCCCGCGCTCCTGTTCCGCCTCATGGCGGACTTCTCGCGATTGCCATCGGTGGATGCGCGCCTCCTGCTCGCCTACTTCGGCGGCTGCGGGATCACCTACGTCATCGCGCGCTTCGTCGGCGGGCGCGCCTTCCGCATGGACGGCGCGAGCCAGTCGGTCTTCGGCATGGGCACCGTGTTCAGCAACATCGTCCTGCTCGGCCTGCCGATCACCAAGGTCGCGCTCGGCGAGGCATCGCTTCCGGCGGTGTCGCTCATCCTCGTGTTCAACTCGTTCACGCTGTGGACCGTGGTGACGATCTCCATCGAGTGGGCCCGCAATCGCGACGTCTCGCTGCGCGGCATCGGGCGCACCGCGCGCGACGTGCTCGCCAATCCCATCGTGGCCTCGATCCTGCTCGGCACCGGCTTCGGCTTCACCGGCCTGCCGCTGCCGACCATGCTCGGGGACACGCTCGCGCTGATCGCCCAGGCGGCGGTACCCATGTCCTTGCTGGTGCTCGGCATGGGGCTCGCCGAATACGGCATCCGCGAGGGGTGGCGGGAGAGCATCGCCATCACTGTGCTGAAGCTCGCGCTCTTCCCGTCGATCGTGCTCGCCATCGCGTGGGCGATCGGGCTGCCCGCGCGCGAGACGCAGGCCGTGGTCATGGCGGCAGCACTGCCCGTGGGGGCCAACGTGTACCTCATGGCGCGCCAGTTCGGCACGCTCGAGGGCCCGGTGGCGGCGAGCCTCGTGCTGACCACGCTCGTGGCCGCGTTCACCACGCCTCTCGTGATCGCGCTCCTTGCCTGAAAGCGCCCGAGGGCACCGCGCGGCTCGTGCGAGAATCGGCCTTCCCCGCGTCCTTCCTTCCCTTTCGACATCGCCATGCCCGCCTCCGCGCCCTCCAAGCCCTACGTCGTCCGCAACTCCGCCATCCACGGCCGGGGTGTCTTCGCAGCGAAATCCATCGCCCGTGGCGATACCGTCATCGAGTACAAGGGGGAGCGCACGAGCTGGGACGATGCGATGGAGCGGCCGGACAGCGATCCCGACGATCCGTCGCATACCTTCCTCTTCGAGCTCGACGACGGCCGCGTGATCGACGCGCGGGTGAAGGGCAATGCGGCGCGCTGGATCAACCACTCGTGCGCGCCCAACTGCGAGACCTACGAGGACGAGGACGGCCGCGTCTTCATCCAGGCGCGCCGGAAGATCGAGCCGGGCACGGAGCTTTCCTACGACTACAAGCTGTCGGTCGACGGCAAGCTCACGAAGGAGGAGCGCGCCCGCTTCGAATGCCGTTGCGGCTCGCCCAAGTGCCGCGGCAGCCTGCTCGCGAAGAAGAAAAAGAAGAAGGGCGCGAAGGCCGGGAAGAAGAACGGCAAGGGCAAGGCAAAGAAGAAGGACCGGAAGGCCAAGGGGAAGAAGTAGCCGGGCGCAAGCAGCCCGCAGGCCCGCCCACCTGACGCCCCTTCGCGTCCCTGCGCGAGCGCCTCCGGCGGCGCTCGCGGTCGTCAGTCGCCGATGAAATCCCTCGCCACGACACGGATATTGCGCAGCCGCAAATCCGTGCTCCCCTCATGGTGTTTTCGCTCTCTGCATCGTCATCGTGCGATGCAATAACCTGAGCTTAAGACCACGATAACCATAAACGAATTGAATTATATGGTCATCGGCCATAATATAAGAACCGTTCTCATTCGCAACCCCGCGCCCTGTCCCCCGGTACCCGGCGCGCCTTTCAGGAGAATCTCCATGAAGACCGTAGGCCAGAAGCTCGAACCCTTCAACGTCGTGGGCGTGAAGCCCGGCTTCAACCAGCACGAGGAAAACGGCAAGTCCGCCTTCGAGCCCATCAACGAGAAGTCCTTCGAGGGCAAGTGGAAGGTCATCTACTTCTACCCCAAGGACTTCACGTTCGTCTGCCCGACCGAGATCGTGGGCTTCGCCAAGCTCGCCCAGGACTTCGCCGACCGCGACGCCGTGGTGCTCGGCGGATCGACCGACAACGAGTTCTCCAAGCTCGGCTGGCGCCGCGACCACAAGGACCTGTCGGCCCTCAATCACTACCAGTTCGCCGACTCGACCGGCTCGCTCGTCGACCAGCTCGGCGTGCGCGACGCGAAGGAAGGCGTGGCGCTGCGCGCGACGTTCGTGGTGGACCCGGACAACGTCATCCAGCACGTGTCGGTCAACAACCTCAACGTGGGCCGCAACCCCGAGGAAGTCCTGCGCATCCTCGACGGCCTGCAGACGGACGAGCTGTGCCCCTGCAACCGCACCGTCGGCGGCAACACGCTGTAATCGCCGCCCGAGAGGAGAGCCGACATGGAATTCGTCAACGTGCTGAAGGGGAAGCTCCCCGACTACGCGAAGGACATCCGGCTCAATCTCGACGCGGTCATCGGCCGCTCGAGCTTGAGCCCGCAACTCGCGGTGGGGGCGGCGCTGGCCGCCGCCTTCGCGGCCAAGGCCCCGGCGATCGTCGCGGCGATCCGCAGCGACGGCGCGCTCGACCCTGCGCACCAGCAGGCCGCCCTCACCGCGGCCTCGCTGATGGGCATGAACAACGTCTGGTATCCGTTCGTCGAGATGGCCGCTGATGCGGACCTGAAGACGATGCGGGCGGAGCTGCGCATGAATGCGTACGCGACGCACGGCGGCGTCGATCGGCAGAGCTTCGAGCTCTATGCCCTCGCCGCGTCGATCGTCGGCAAGTGCGAGTTCTGCGTGCAGTCGCACTACAAGCTCCTGCAGGAAACCGGCCTCACCACGCAGCAACTGCGCGACGTGGGCCGCATCGCCGCCGTGATCAACGCCACGGCCCAGGTGCTCGCCACGGAAAGCGCGGAGGTCGCAGCGCTCGCCTGAGCACCCACGCGCTGCATTCGTCAGTCCTCCCGCGCCGTCCACCCCCGACGGCGCCGATCGGGTCCACGGCACCGGTAGAATCCGCGCCGTGGGCCCGATCTCCTTCTTCCCTGCCGCGGTGCGCGGCGCTGCCTTGCTCGCCGGCCTGGTCCTCGCCACTGCCGCGCTCGCGCAGTTCAACCTGCCACCGGCCGACACCTCGCTTCCCGGCAGCCGTCCCACGGCCCCGCGTACGGGACCCCCACCCGCGGCGCCCTTCGCCGCCCAGCCCATGCTCCCCGCGCCCGACAACCTCGGGCTGCCGGGCATCGACCAGCGCCAGTGCGGCCCGACCGCGCACCACGCCCTGTGCGCCCGCGGCCGCTGGACCCTCTTCTCCAGCATCGACCTGCGGGTAAGCGCACCCGGCTTCGCTGCCACGTACACCGTGGAGATCGCGCAGAACCACGAGGTGCGCGCGACCTATCGCGAAACCGCGGGCGGCAAGACGCGCAGCGGCGAGATCCTGCTCGTGGGCATGGATGGGGTGGCCTACCGCACGCAGGAGACCTTCCCCGCCGACGCTTCGATCATCGACACCATGATCTCCTCGCCCCTCCTCACCGCCCAGCTCGCGGCGCTCCTGCTCGACCAGGGCGTCATCGGCCCGCCGGCAGACGTGACCTCGCCACGCACGATCAAGGCCGCGAGCACCACGCAATACATCCGCGCCTCGGCCCCGAGCGCCGCGTTGCTGTTCGCGCCCCCGTGGCGGATGACCGGCAGCGCGCGCCCGGGTGCCACGAAAAGCGACGTCGCCTTCGCCATGAAGCTCGCCTATCGCCCGGTGGACGCCAAGGGCGCCGCCATCGCGGGTCGCACGGATTCGCTCGCCCTCGAGGGCAGCGTGAGCTTCGCCCCCCGCCGCGAGACGCTGCCCGACAGTTTCGACCTCGGCGGATTCAGCGTGCTGCGCGACGACAGGAAGCTCGAGGCCCAGCCGACGGTGGGCGCCCTGCGCAAGGCCATCGGCCCCTGACGGTAGCGGCAGGAACCGCCCGCTTAGGGCACAATCGACGCCGGCACAACGCTCGAGGACGACGGCCCGCATGGCTCGCAAGCGCATCACGCACGATGGCGGCAAGGTGGTCGTCGTGGAGCACACCTCCCGCGTGCTCGCCGACAATCCGCTGGGCGATCCCGCCACCCGGCGGCACGCCGTATGGCTGCCGCCGGGCTACGACGAGGGCACGCTGCGCGGCAAGGGCAGCGGGCGCGGCCGGCGCTATCCGGTGCTCGTCGACCTCGTGGGTTTCACCGGCTCCGGTCTCGCGCATGTGAACTGGCGCCCGTTCGACGAGAACGTGCCCGAGCGCGCCGCGCGCCTCGTGGCCGAGCGCCGCATGGGACCGTGCATCATCGTGTTCCCCGACTGCTTCACGAGCCTCGGCGGCAACCAGTACGTGAACAGCAAGGCCGTGGGCCGCTACGCCGATTACCTCACTCGCGAGATCGTGCCCTTCGTCGACCGCGAGTTCCGCACGCTCGCGCAGCGTGAGCATCGCGCCTGCTTCGGCAAGTCGTCGGGCGGCTACGGCGCGATGATCCACGGCATGCAATACACCGACACCTGGGGGGCGATCGCCTGTCACTCGGGCGACGCGTACTTCGAGTTCTGCTACCTGCCCGACTTCCCGCGCCTGCTGAACGAGCTTGCGCGCTACCGCCGGCCGCCGTTGCGCCCGGGACGGCACCGGCCGCCGCCCGCGCAGGCCGCCGACGGCCGCGACGACGGCCGCGCCCGCCGCTTCCTCGAGGCGATGTGGAGCAAGGACAAGCTCACCGAGGGCGAGGGGCACGCACTGATGGAGCTCGCCATGGCCGCCACCTACGACCCCGATCCGCGCACGAAGCTCGGCTTCCGTCTCCCGGTGGATCTCGATACCGGCGAGCTCATCGCCCGGCGCTGGGCGAAGTGGCGCGAGCACGATCCCATCCACCTCGTCGCCCGCCACGCGCGCAACCTGCGCAAGCTCCGCGGCATCTACATCGATTGCGGCTGGCGCGACCAGTATCACCTGCACTTCGGCGCGCGTATCCTCTCGCGCGAGCTCGACGCCGCGGGTATCGAGCACACCTACGAGGAGTTCGACGACACGCACTCGTCGATCGACTACCGCATGGACGTGAGCCTCCCCTTCCTCTATCGCGCGGTGAAACCATGATTCCCTTTCGCAACCTGCGTGCCGCCGTGCTCGTGTGCGCGGCGGCCGTATGCCTCGCCCTCCTCCCCGCGCCCGCCGCCCGGGCCGACGCGAATGTCACGCCGGACACGGTGCAGAGCGTGGATTTCGACATCGCCGTCGACGCCGTGCGCGCGAAGGACTGGAGCACCGCGGTACAGCACCTCACCTACGTCGTGCGCGACGAGCCGGGCAATGCCGATGCGCAGAACCTGCTGGGCTTCGCCTACCGCAACCAGAAGAACTTCGACCTCGCCTTCCGCCACTACCGGGAGGCCTTGCGCCTCGACCCGAAGCACAAGGGGGCGCACGAATACATCGGCGAGACCTACCTCCTCACCGGCGACAAGGGCAAGGCGCAGGAGCATCTCGTGGCACTCGAGCGGATCTGCGGCAAGTCGTGCGAGGAATACCAGGACCTGGCGCGGGCCATCGCCCGGGCGAAGTAGACTGCCGGATCGAAGCGGCGAAGGAGAAGGCGATGCGGTGGGGAGACATGCGGCCGAGCGACAACGTCGAGGACCGGCGTGGCCAGAGCGTGGGTGGCGGCTTCGGGCGGGGCGGCGGAGGCATGCGCCTCGGCGGGGGCGCCATCATCCTCATCGTGATCGTGAGCCTGCTGTTCGGCGTCAATCCGCTGTCGCTGCTCGGCATGGCAGACAGCGTGGCGCCGGGTCCGCAACCGGTCCCGCAGACGTCGCCGGCCCGTCCCAGCGCGCCCGCCAGCGAGAAGTCCGATCCCGCGCTCGCGTTCGTGCAGCGCACGCTGGGCGACACCGAGGATGTGTGGGGCGCACTGTTCAAGAACATGGGCAGGCGCTACGACGCGCCGCGTCTCGTGGTGTTCTCCGGCGCGTTCCCCTCGGCCTGCGGCATGGCCAAGGCCGCCGCGGGCCCCTTCTATTGCCCCGCCGACCAGAAGGTGTACCTGGACACCGCATTCTTCCGCGAGCTCGCGCAGCGCTTCGGCGCGTCCGGCGACTTCGCGCAGGCCTACGTGATCGCGCACGAGATCGGCCACCACGTGCAGAACCAGCTTGGCACCATGCAGCAGTTCGACCAGACCGCGCAGCGGCTGGACGCGCGCCAGCGCAATGCGCTGTCGGTGCGCCTGGAGCTCCAGGCCGACTGCTATGCGGGTGTGTGGGGCTACTTCGCCGCCCGGCGCAACCTGCTCGATCCGGGCGATGTCGACGAAGGCCTGCGCGCCGCCGCGGCCGTGGGCGACGACAGCATCACCAAGGGACGCGTCACGCCCGATGCCTTCACCCACGGCACCGCCGCGCAGCGCTCGCGCTGGTTCAAGCAGGGCATGACCACCGGCGACCCGCGTACCTGCGACACCTTCACCGCGCGCGACGTCTGACGCGCTACTTCGCGGCGGCTGCTTTCGTCCCCGCCGGCGCGGCGACCTTGCCCGAGCCGGAAGCCTTCGCGGCAGTGCTCGATGACCCCTTGGCGCCGGCCCTGGGCGCGGCCCTGGCGGCCGCATCGCCGCCATCCGCCTGGAAGCGCACGCGCCGCACCACGCGGTCGTATTCGGCCTCGACGGCGGGCGTCACCTCCTCGCCCTTCTGCGTGTAGACGCGGCCGCCGCGCGAGCGGCACAGGTTGCGCTCGTACTGGCACGGTCCCATCTCGGGATGTCGCCGGCACAGCTGCTCCACGCGCGGCTCGAACTCGATCGCGGTGCGCGTCCCCGCCACGTCGCACGCATAGAGCGCCCCCGGCGGAAAGTCGAGCGACGGCAAGGTCACCCCCGGCGGCACCACGATGGCGGGGACCACCTTGGGAGGCGGCGATGGCGCCACGGCCTCGGGGGCCGGCGGCGCGGGCGGGGGTGCTGCCTGCTGGCAGGCGGCGAGCGACACCACCGCGACCAGCAGCAGGACGCGCACGGCGCGGCCCGTGCCCGTGCCGCACGGGATCGCTCCGCGCAGGCGCGGCACCGGCGCGCCACGGGCAGGGGAAGGGACGCAAGGCATGCGCCATGAGACCACGGCGCGTATCCCAGGTGCAACGTGCGCACCTCCCGGGAGGTCAGGGTCCCGTACGGAAACGGTAAAATGCCGCCTCTGCTTCATGCACAGGAGTGACCACGACATGATGTCCCGCAATCTCGCCGCGGCCCTCGCGCTCGCGGCCGCCAGCTCCCTTGCCGCAGCCCAGGGAGCCGCCCCGGCTGCGGCGCCGGCTGCAGCACCTGCCTCCACCGCGCCCGCTGCCGCCGAGAAGGAATGCGGCAAGCCGGATCCGCACCCCGGACGCCTCGCCTCCAACGAGAAGATGCGCGGCTGGAACAAGGAGATCAATACCTGGCAGGAGTGCATGAAGAAGTTCATCGGCGGCCTGCAAGCGCGCGCCGACACCGCGGTGAAGGAAGCCAATACCGCCGTGGCCGACTCCAACGCCACCATCGCGGCCTACAACAACACGGTCAAGGAACTGCAGGCGCAGGCCGAAGCCGCGAAGTAGGCCGCAGCGAGGTCAGCGCACGAGCGTGCGCTCGACGTCCGCCACGCGGCCGTCGAGGCAGCTGAATACGGTGCGCATCGACGGGTCCCCCGGGGCCGGCTCGTAGTAATAGCGCTTGCCCGCCGTGCGCGATCCCGCGGCGACGGCGAGCGCTTCCTCGCGGTCGGCCACGCCGATCTCCGCGAACACGTGCTCGCAGTAGCGACCCGCGATCACGAAGCGACGATTCTGCGGTCCGCGCGTCGACTCGCCGGCCGCGGCCACCGAGGTGTCGACCGGCGGCGGCATGCTGGCCGCCCCGCCCGCGGAGGCCGCGGGCGTGCCCGTGCGCGTGTCGCGCGCGTCGTCGCGCACCCAGGCGACCTCCTCGCCCTGGAAGCCCACCAGCATCTGCGCGCCGTCCTTCCCGGCATAGCGCCACACCTCGTTGGCACCCTCGCGCGCCGCGCCGCGCCGTATCTCGGCGGGTGCACCGCGCGCGCGCAGCACCCAGCGCTTGGGCATCCCGCGCAGCACCTGTCCGTCCTGCGCCGCCGCGGTCCACGCGGAGGTGTCGTCGCGGCTCTCGGCCTTGGGCAGCTCCATCGGCCGCGCGGCCTGGCCCTTTTCGCAAGGCGCGTTCTGGTAGGTGACGTTGCCGTCGGCATCGAGGCACTTCACCACCGGCTGCGCCGCCGCCGGCGTTGCGCAAAGCGCGAGCGCGAGCAGCAGCGGCCAGCACGATGCGGGTCCGCGGGCCTCCCGGGTTGCGACACGATCCACTCCGCTATGATGCCTCATCCGCCATGTCCGCAACGCCCGTGGTGTCCCTTACCTCCGCCTCCTCCGTCACCGCATCGCGCCCGGGCGCCGTCGAGATGGCGCCCACCGCACTCGATGCGGCGGCGCGCGCGATCGCCCTCGCATTGCGCGAGGGTTTCGATCGCCACTACGCGCTCTTCCGCGAGTGCGCACGTGCGGCGAAGCGTCACTTCGAGGCCGGGCAATGGCGCGCGATCCGGCACCTCGGCCACGACCGCATCGACTACTACGACCGCCGCGTGCAGGAGACGGTGGAGCGCATCGAGCGCGAGTTCCGTGCGGCGGGCCTGCACGGCAGCGGCGCCGATGCGCTGTGGGAGCGCGTGAAGCTGCACTTCATCGGGCTTCTCATCGATCACAAGCAGCCCGAATGCGCGGAGACGTTCTTCAACTCGGTGTCGTGCAAGATCCTGCACCGCACGTATTTCCACAATCGCTTCATCTTCGTGCGGCCGGCGATCTCCACCGAGCACATCGAGGCCGATCCGCCGACCTACCGCAGCTACTACCCGCAGGCGACGGGCCTGCGCCACGCGCTCGTCGACATCGTGCTCGACATGGCGCTCGCCACGCGCTTCGCCGACTTCCGCCGCGATGTGCGCAACATCGTGCGCGCCATGCGCCGCCGCCTCCCGCGTCCGTGGCGGCTCGAGGCCAATCACCAGATCCAGGTGCTGTCGTCGCCCTTCTTCCGCGACGAGACGGCCTACGCGGTCGGCCGTATCGTGAACGGCATGCATACGCTGCCGTTCGCCGTGGCCATCAAGCACGATGCGCAGGGTCGCCTCTTCGTCGATGCGCTGCTGACCGACCTCTCCGAGCTGGCCCTCCTCTTCTCGTCCAACCGCTCGTATTTCCTGGTGGACATGGACGTGCCGTCGGCGTGCGTGAATTTCCTGCGCGCGATGCTGCCGGACAAGACGGCCGCCGAGCTCTATACGATGGTGGGCTTGCAGAAGGCCGGCAAGAACCTCTTCTACCGCGACTTCCTGCACCATCTCGCGCACTCGCGCGACCGCTTCGTGGCGGCGCCCGGCATCCGCGGCCTCGTGATGTGCGTGTTCACGCTGCCTTCCTACCCGTACGTGTTCAAGATCATCAAGGACCGCATCGCCGCGTCCAAGGACACCGACGCCGCTCGGGTGCGGCAGAAGTACGCGCTCGTGAAGCACCACGACCGCGCCGGCCGCATGACGGACATCCTCGAGTATTCGAACGTGGCGTTTCCCCGCGAGCGCTTCGCGCCCGAGCTCATCGACGAGCTGCGCGCCGTGGCGCCCTCGCAGATCGAGGAAGAAGGCGAGCGCATCATCGTGCACCACGTGTACATCGAGCGGCGGATGCACCCGCTGAACCTCTTCCTCGACAGCGACGACGAGGTGCAACGCGAGCGCGCCGTGCGCGATTATGGCGATGCCCTGCGCGAGCTCGCGAGCGTGAACATCTTCGCGGGCGACCTGCTCTTCAAGAACTTCGGCGTGTCGCGCTACGGCCGCGTGGTGTTCTACGACTACGACGAAATCGAGTACCTCGTCGACTGCCGCTTCCGGCGTATCCCCGAGCCGCCGCCGGGCTTCGACGAGACCTCGGGCGACGTGTGGTATCCGGTGGGACCCCTGGATATCTTTCCGGAGGAGTTCGCCACCTTCGTGCTCACCGATCCCGGCTTGCGCGCGACCTTCCTCCGCCACCACGCCGACCTCCTCGATGCCGCCTGGTGGCAGTCGCGGCAGGCGGCGCTGCGCGCGCAGGGCTTGGCCGAGGTGCTCTCCTACCCGCCGCAGGCGCGCTTCCCCGCACGGTTGTAATCGACAGTGTCCGCCGTTCGGCGGAAGGTTGACGCCGATCCTCTGCCGGCGCCCTGCAACCGGCCCCATGCTTCGCATACTTCCGTTCACAACAACGACGCGGAAGGCACGAGCGTCGACGGATCCACCGGGGAGAATCCTTTGCACGTCAGCGTCTTCGATCTGTATCGGGTCGGGCCGGGGCCGTCGTCGACCTACACCGTCGCGCCGCAACGAGCCGCCCTGCGCTTCGCGCATGCGCTGGCCGCCGACGGCGTGCTGGCGGGGGTCGAGCACGTGGAGGTGGAGCTGCACGGCAACCTCGCGTTCCTGGGACGCGAGCACGCGACCGAGGCCGCCATCGTCGCCGGTCTCGCGGGCGAGATGCCCGAGCGCTGCAATGCCGCTGCGCTCGCGCGCTGCCACGCCGACGCCGAGACGCACGGGATGGTCGCCGTGGGGGGGCGTCACCAGGTGCGCTTCAGGCCCGCGCGCGACATCCGGCGCGCGGTGCGCACCTCGCTCGCGGGTGACGGCAATGCCGTGCGCTTCGTCGCGCACGATCTCATGGGGGAGAGTGTGGCCACCCGCATGTACTTCGCGCTCTGCGGCGGCGGCGTGCTGGAGCAATCCGAGCTGCATCCGGCCGCGTCGCGCCGCGAGCCGTATCCCTTCGCCTCCGCGGAGGAGCTCGGGAACATCTGCCACACGCGCAGCAAGCGCATCCAGGACGTAGCACTCGCCAACGCCTCGTCCGCGGCCAGCCCGGGCGAGGTCAAGGCGCGGCTCACCCACGCCGCGCTGGCGATGCGCGCCTGCGTCGAGCGCGGCCTCGCCACCGAGGGAGCGCTGCCGGGTGGACGGCTGCGCACCGCCGGCGAGCTCGCGCGACGGGGCGGCGCCGCCAGCGGATCCGCCGTGCGCTGCTCCGTGCTCGCCGTCGCCGTGGGCGAGGAGAACGCCGCCGGCGGCACGATCGTGACGGCGCCGTCGGCCGGGGCCGCCGGCCCGGTGGCGGCACTGCTCTACCACTGGCGCGAGGGCGGACCGTGGAACTTGGAGGAGCGCACCGGCGAGTTCCTCCTCGCCGCCGCGGCCGTCGGATCGCTGCTGCGCGCCGCCGGCGTGGTGCAGGTCGGCTGCCAGGGCGAGATCGGCGTCGGGGCCGCGATGGCCGCGGCCGGGCTCGCCGCCGTCAACGACGCGAGCTGCGAGCAGGTGCTCTTCGCCGCCGAGCGCGCGCTCGAGCCGCACCTGGGGCTCGCCTGCGACCTCGTGTCCGGCCATATCGACGATCCGTGCATCGCGCGCGGCGCGCGGGCCGCGGCACTCGCGTGGGAGGCGGCCACGATGGCGCTGCGCGCTCCCCGGCCCCGCGTGGGCCTCGACACGCTCGCGCATGCGATGGTGAAGTCGGGACGCGCGCTCGCAAGCCGGCCGAAGAGCGCCTCGATCGGCGGGCTCGCGGTGAACGTGGTGGAGTGCTGAGGCGAGGAGGCGTCGCGATGCGCGACGGCCCGGTGCTATCCTGCCGGCTTCACCATCCTTCGCGCTTCCGCATGCCGCGCTCCCACACCCGCCGCGCGCTCCGCCGCGCCCTGGTGGTCGCCATCGTCCTGCCGTTCGCGCTGGGCGCATGCGACCACCTCAATCCGCAGAAGAAGAAGGAGGAGGAGCTCGCCAAGACGACGTTCGCCTGCCAGCTGAACGGCGAGCGCTTCGTGGTCCGCTTCACCGAGGGCGAGGCGCGCGTCCTCCTGCCGGGCGCGCAGCGCGTCACGCTCTACCAGATCCCCACGGGCTCCACCGCATCGACCGTGCGCTACAGCAACGGCAGCCTCGAGCTGCGTGGCCGCGGCACCGAGCTCACGTTCTTCGCCGATGGCGCCTGGGCGCCGCTGCGCGACTGCGAGCCCTACGCGGTCATGCCGCCGGCCAAGTAGGCGCGAGCGCGCTCGAGCGCAGCTTCGGGCGCGGCGCTTTCATCCATGTCCCGTTTCGCGTCCCCTGCGCCAGTCGGCGTGATCGGTGCCGGTGCGATGGGCATGGGGGTGGTCGCGAGCCTGTTGCGCAACGGCCATCCCGTGGCCGTGTGCGACATCGCGGATGCGGCGCGTGCCGAGGCGAAGGCGCGCGGCGCGACGCTGGCGGCGTCTCCGCTCGAGCTGGCAGCGCAGTGCCGCGCGATCATCGTGCTCGTGGTCGATGCGTTGCAGATGGAGCGCGTGCTCCTGGGCCCCGCGGGTGCGCAGGCGTCGCTCACACCGGATCATGTCGTGCT
>CAZUGY010000081.1:16490-18563 GCA_964620265.1 uncultured Alcaligenaceae bacterium | reverse complement strand
AGCTTCGAAAGGTCGACGACGATCTTGCCGGTGGCCTGCGCGGCGTCGACGTGGAAGATGATGCTCTTGCCGCGGCAGATCTCGCCCATGGCCGGGATGTCCTGGATCACGCCGATCTCGTTGTTCACGTACATCACCGACACCACGATGGTGTCCGGGCGCAGCGCGGCCTTGAACGTCTCCATGTCGACGAGACCATCGGGCTTCACGTCGAGATACGTGACCTCGTAACCTTCGCGCTCGAGCTCGCGCATCGTGTCGAGCGTGGCCTTGTGCTCGGTCTTGACGGTGATGAGGTGGCGGCCCTTGTCCTTGTAGAAGTGCGCCGCGCCCTTGAGTGCCAGGTTGATCGACTCCGTGGCGCCCGAGGTCCACACGAGCTCCTTCGGATCACAATTCACCAGCGCCGCGACGTCCTCGCGCGCCTGCTCGACCGCCGCCTCGGCGGTCCAGCCGAACGAATGCGAGCGCGACGCCGGATTGCCGAACTCGTCGGTGAGGAAGGTGATCATCTTCTGTGCCACGCGCGGATCGACCGGCGTGGTGGCGGAGTAATCGAGGTAGATCGGCAGCTTCATCTTGGCAGTCATGGACGTTGTGATTTCGATTGGACGGCGGTCTACACCGCCTCGGTCACGGGCAGCTTGGGCGTCCTGCCCGCAGAGGAAATGCGGTGGTCGTGCAGCACGGCCACGTCGCCCGCGGGGCGCTGCTGCCGCACGAGCTCGGCCAGCGTGACGCCCGACAGGAACGAGAAGATGTGCGCATTGAGTCCCATCCACAGGTCGTGCGTCATGCAGCGGTGGTCGTCGAGGCAGTTCTCCTTGCCGCCGCACTGGGTGGCATCGATCGGCTCGTCGACCGCCAGGATGATGTCGGCGACCGACACCTGCTCATGGGGCTTGGCGAGGTTGTAGCCGCCGCCCGGGCCGCGCACGCTCTCCACCAGGCCGGAGCGACGCAGCTTGCCGAAGAGCTGCTCGAGATACGACAGCGAGATCTTCTGGCGGCCGGACACGGCCGCGAGGGTGACGGGGCCGGAACCTCCGTACATCGCCACGTCGATCATGGCGGTCACCGCGAATCTTCCCTTGGTGGTCAGGCGCATGCGCTGTTCCTCTTGGCTTGGGGCCTCGACTGCACTGCCGCGGCGGACCCACGCGGCAGAATTGTCGTGGACAAACGATTCATTATATACCCGAATGATTTAGTCAACTAAATCGAGCTCAAGTTCCGGCTCGCTCACTCCAGCATCCTGTTGATCCGCTGGGGATCGAAGGCCTCCGCCACCGCCTTGGCATCCCCGCAGTCGACCCCGTCGCGCGCGAGCTGCGCCACGAGCTTGTTGAACCGTTCCTCGCTCGCCGCGGCATGATCGAGGAGCTGGTGGATGGCCTGCACCATCGGATCGTTCATGTCGGCGGCAATGGCGTAGGCGGAAAAGCCCATCTTGCTCGCGGTGGACTCGCGGCGCTGCTGGTCCTCGGCGCCCACGATCCGCGCGGGGATGCCCACCGCCGTGGCGCCTGCGGGAACGTCGCGCACCACGACGGCATTGGAGCCTATCTTGGCGCCATCTGCGACCAGGATCGGCCCCAGCACCTTGGCACCCGTCCCGATCACCACGCCGCGGCCCAGGGTCGGATGCCGCTTGCCCTTGTTCCACGACGTGCCCCCGAGGGTGACGCCGTGGTAGAGCGTGCAGTCGTCGCCGATGATCGCGGTCTCGCCGATCACCACGCCCATGCCGTGGTCGATGAATACGCGCCGGCCGATCGTGGCGCCGGGGTGGATCTCGATCCCGGTGAGCCAGCGGCTCCAGTGCGCGAGCCAGCGGGCGAGCCAGCGGAAGTTGGCGAGCCACAGCCGGTGGTTGATGCGATGCGCAACGAGCGCGTGCAGGCCGGCGTAGCAGGTCAGCACTTCCCAGCGGCTGCGGGCGGCGGGATCCCGGTCGAAAACGCAGGCGATATCTTCGCGGAGACGGTCGAACATGAGGCGAGCGGCGGCTGGCGAGGCTATTCCGATTATTTTACTCGACTATTGCCGCGGGTGCGAGATGGCCCTTAACTC